>JACQVS010000225.1 GCA_016209605.1 Planctomycetota bacterium | reverse complement strand
GCTGGCTGGGGGCGGCGATGGGGGCCGGGGGAACGCTTCTGGGGGGCTTTCCGGCGGCGGCCGGGGCGGCAGGGCCGGCCGGCGAGGTGAAGGTGCCGGCGGAGGGGCTGCTCTCGCCGGCGGAGATCGAATACCTCAAACAGTGGGATGCGCCGACCATCGCCAACGCCATCGAGTACCAGAAGGCGCGGCCGGCGGGGAAAGGATTCACCGATCAAAGCATCCGCTGCCTGTTTCCGGATTTCGGGCCCCTGGTCGGCTACGCCGCCACCGCCACCATCAAGGCCTCCGAGCCGCGCCGGGAAGGGGAGCCTTACGTCGACCGCTTCGACTACTACGAGTACATCCAGTCGATTCCATGGCCGCGCCTCATGGTGATCCATGACCTCGACGCCCCGCGTCCGGTGGGGAGCTTCTGGGGGGAGGTGCACGGCACGCTGCACCGCGCCCTGGGCTGCGCCGGCGTCATCACCGACGGCGGCGTGCGCGACCTCGGCGCGGTGCGCCCCCTGCGCTTCCACTACTTCGCCGCCGCGGTCCTGGTCTCCCACGTCCACGTCCACCTCGTCGACTTCGGCAAGCCGGTCACGGTCGGCGGCCACACGGTCCAGCCCGGCGACCTCCTCTTCGGCGACGAACACGGGGTGATCGACATCCCCCACTCCCTGGCCAGGAAGATCGGGGCGCTGTGTCACGACGTCTACAAGGCCGAGCGGCCGGCCATCGACTTCTACAAGTCGGCCGACTTCTCGCTGGCCAAGCTGAAGGAGTTTTTCACCAAAAAACATTAGGGACAGTCAACGAGTGACTGTCCCTAATGTTTCAGCCGGCGGGCGGCCGCGCCTGGCGATGCTTATTCAGCCTCGCAGGCATCCCCCTCGCAGTCGATGAACGGCCGGCAGGCCACGCCGAGGACGTGGGCTGGGCCTCCCAGGAAGGAGTACCTCAGGTGGGCGATCGCGCTCGTGATGGTCACCTCTCCCTCCCCCACCCAGTCGAGGATCAGGCGGTTGGCCCTGTCGACCGGATGGAGATCGGTGTTGATGTCCTTGAACTCGCCGCCGCACGGCGGCGTGCCCTCGCCCTTGAAGAGGCCGCTGAGGAGATGGAACGCGTCGCTGATCGCGTCGCCGCTGTTGATCTTGCCGTTCCGGTCGCTGTCGCCGGGCTTGCGGCGGCCGCCCACGGTGACGGAAACCGGCGCCGAGCAGCTCGCATTGGCGGCGGCATCCGGGCAGTTCGGGTCATCGTCGATGGTGACCATGACCGTCCAGTTGCCCTCACCGAGGTCGAGGCTGGCGGTGTTGGAAGGCTGCGGGCCGACCGTGATCACGTGGCCGGCGCCATCGTCGGCCTTGAAGGTGTAGCTGAGAGCCGTGTCGCCGGAATCGTCGACAGCCGTGGCCGTCGCCGTGTAGGTTCCCGGGGTGCCGGGGCCGGAGACGGTGAGGCCGGTGCAGTGGGTGTCGCCGGCCAACGGGCAGACCGTCAACGGCTGCGTGCAGGTCGCATCGGCGGCCGCATCGCTGCAGCCCGGATCATCGTCAACGGTGACCGAGACCGTCCAGACGCCGAGGCCCAGGTTGAGGTTGGCGACGTTCGAGGGCTGCGGGCCGATGGCGATTGGCGGGTTGACGCCGTCCGAGGCGGAGAAGAGGTAGCTGAGGGCGGAGTCGCCCGAGTCATCGGTGGCATTGGCCGTGGCGACGTAGTTCCCGGGGCCGGGGCCGCCTTGCACGGTCAGGCCGGCGCAGTGGGTGTCGCCCGCGCTCGGGCAGGAGAAGGTGATGGTGTGCTCGTCCGTGGCGCCATCGGTGCAGGCGCCGTCGCCGGTGGCCAGTCGGACCACCACGTCGCCCTCGCTGTCGCTCTCCACGCTGGCGGTGCCGTCGCCGTTGTCGGTCAAGACGGCGGTGCCGCTGACCAGCGACCAGGCGTAGGTGGCCGCGGCGCCGACCTCGACGCCGCCGGCGAGTCCCGTGAGCTTGACGCTCCCCTCGCCCTTCGTGCCCGAGGTCGGGCCGGTGATGGCCGCGGAGTCGGCCTGCTCGCAGCAGATGGCGCTGAGCTTGACGTTGTCCACCTCCTGCGTGGAGGTCGCGCCGCCGGTTCCGCCGGTGAAGCCCATGAGGACGTCGCCTGCGGCCAAGGGCGGGATCACGGTCGAGAGCACCTGCATCCTCGGCACCTCCTGGCCGTTCTTGTCGACGCCGCTCACCCAGACGTTGATGGCGCCGTCGGGCCGGTACTGGACCTCGATGTGGGCCCCCTGGGGGGAGAAGATGTCGGGAAGCGCCGGGCTCGGCACGCCGAACTGGGCGTTGGTCTGGACCGAGGAGACGTTGGCTTGCACATCCACGCCGATGTGCCAGGTGCGGGGATTCCCGGGAGAGCCGCCATCGCCAGGCTCGTTCGCGGGATCGCTTCCACCGTCGCCACCCACCCAGTTGTCCATTTCGATCGCGAAGCTGGGGTGCCCCTCGACGCGCCCGCGCATCGAGAAGTTGTTGTCAAAAGATGAGTAGCCCAGGCTGCCGCCCCCGGAGCCGCGGAGCGAGGTGACCCCGAGGCCCGGCGGGAAGGGAGCGAAGGCGCTGGCCAGGCCATCGTTCGCCCCGGTGGCGACTACGGCGAAGGTCATGCCGTCGGCCGGAGGATTCCCCTGGCCGGAGTGGGTCATGTAGGCATCCCACTCGGCGACGAAGCCCTCGGCAAGGAGCGGCCGGCCGCCCGCGCCGATATCGGCGGGCACGCCGTACCAGACGCTGATCCTCTGGTTTCCGGGACCTTCATTGGTGATCATCAATCTCCCATTCGCCACCGTGCCGCCGGTATGGGCCGGAGTCGTTCCGCCCGCGACCACGATGCCGAGGTCCTCGGGGCCATTGAACTCCAGGGTGGTGAGCGTCTCGCCCTTCGAGCAGGCCTGGCCGCAGCGGATGAAGACCGAGTAGGGGCTGCGGCCGCCGGAGTAGCCGGTCTGGAAGGTCTCGAGGACCTCGCCCGGCTTGAAATCCTTCAACCAGAGGCCGCCGCGGGCGTGGTCGCCATCCCCCTCGGCCCAGATGATATCGGCGGCCGGATTGACGGCGCTCGAGTCGCCGACGCGCAGCCAGCCCTGGGCGTTCAGGGTGCCGACGGCGTTGTTGAAGTCGAACCAGCCGTTGTTGACGGTGCCGGCGGGGTTGTCCCCGCCCCCCTTGACGTGGCGGCGGTCCCAGGCCATATAAGCCCGGCTCTTCTGCGAAAAGGCGAAGCGCAGGAGCGGCGTCACCGCCGGGTTGCCGGCCCCATCGGGATTGAAGTTGCGGTTCTCGTTGTTCCAGAGGACCTGTATGGTCCCCTCGAGGTTCTCGGCGCCGACGGTCAGGTCCTTCCAGAACCAGTTGCGGTTCTTCACCGCGAGGCCGCCGCCGCCGTGGGCGACGGCATCCGCCGTATCGGCGGCGACGCGGGCCGTGACCAGGAGCGCCGTGTACGGCAAGGTGCCCAATCCATCGGTGCGGACGCCGCTCGAGGTCTCGACGAGGAGCGGGGTGAAGTCGACGCAGTCGTTGTCGAGCGGCACGATGCTGAAGTTGTCGAAGCTGATGGTCGCCGTGGTGGCGCCGGCGTGGGACGTGAGCGCCACGCCGACGAGCAGCGACTGCGGCCGGTTGGGATCGTTGTCGAAGCCAACGTCGGTCCACTTCTTCGGCTTGCCGTTGTCATCCTCCGACATGTAGGAGTACATCCCGTTGCCGCGGCGCACCAGGCGGATCCAGGTCGGCAGGCGCCCTTCCGTGGGGAAGACGCCGTCGTTGACGAGGTAAGACTCGCGGTTCGAGCCGTTGTCAAGGTGGTTGATCCGGTGGTGGTGGCGCGGCAGCTCGATTTCCGCCGGGTTGGTCGCCAGCTCGGTCTCGGCGAGCGTGTGCTTGGAGTTCGAGTCGCAGGTGTAGCGCGCCATGACGCCGTGCTTCCCCCAGCGCCCGCCGGCGGCGGGATGGATGCGGTTCGAGATGTGCACGGTGGCGATGAAGTCGCCGCTCACCGCCTTGTAGGCGAAGTGGCCCTGGTCGCCGCCGTCCCAGAAGTCATCCCCCGAGGCGGTCATGGTGTAGGTCGTCCCGTCAAAGGTCATCGACCCCGCCGTCCCCGGCGTGCCGAGGTCGTGCGAGTTGTCGAAGGCCCCGATCGGGCCCGTCTGCGGGCTGAAGTTCGCGCTCTCGTCCCCGCCGATCAACCCCACGTTCACCGCCTGGCCCGAGATATCCACCGCCCCGCGCTGGTTGTAGCGCACATTGTACATCAGCGACCCGCCGGTCACCGCGCTCCGCGCCACGTCCGTCCAGGTGATCTTCTTTCCGATCGGATCCAGGTCAAAGAGCGGCACCGCCGTGCCCGAGGCGTTCAGTAACTGGAACTTGATCTCCTGGGTGTTCTCGCCGTTCGAGCCGTGCTCCATGTTGAAAAAGCCCACGTACTGCTTGGCGGGGGCCCCGCCCCAGTCCCGGGAGCCGAACTTGGTCCAGAGGCCGTCATCCGCCGGGGTCGCCTCGACCCCGCCGTTGTTCGAGGCCCAGCCCTCGAAGGCGTTCCCCCGGCGCGTCAGGCGGACGTAGGTCGGATGGTAGAGGGAAGCGTCGGGCGCGCCGGCCACGAAGTCCATGGTGTTGCAGGTAAGATGGGCGCTCCGCCCGATCATTTCCAATTTATCTCCATTCGGACCATCACATCCATCGACACCAGGGCGATCACAAGGAACCGGCAAGTAATCCATCATGGAATAGAACTTCGAGCACCCATCGAGCGTCTGGCGCGCCATCAGCCCGAACTTCCCCCAGCGCCTATCCGCCACGGCGCCGGAGAGGGTCCGGCTGAGGTACTTGATGGAGATATCGAAGTCCCCTTCAAGGCGGGTGTAGGCGAACTCGAAGTCGTTGCTGAAATCCCAGAGGTCCCCGGCGGTCGTGGAGGTCGAGGTGTAGGTGCTGGTTCCCACATCGTAGGTGGTGGTGCTCGGCAGGGCGCCGCCATCGTTGCCGATGAGCCGGTGGTCCGGGAAATTCCCCACCGGCGTGGCCACCGGAGGGGTCGGAAGGATATCCGCCACCACCCCGCCACTCGTGTCGGTGAGCTCGAGCGCCGCCGGGTTACCGGCCCGGATCTCCTCCACCACCGTCAAGAGATCGGCCCCGTCGCCGGGGCCCGAGCCCTTCAGCGCCACCTTCACCACGTCGTTCGGGCAGTTGAGCGCCTTGCTCGCGATGCTCCGGTCGATGACGTACACCTCCTGCCCCACGGTGTCCGGAGCGCCGGCCCCCAGAAATTCGATCTTGTCGTTCCCGTCCTTGATTCGCTCGCCGTTTACAAGAATGCCCAGGCGCAGGTTGAATCCCCCCCCCCTTTCCCACACCAGGGCGGCGATCTTGCTCACCCCCGGAGGCAAAATCACCGGCTTCTGGTCGTCGCATCGATCCGAACTGCCGCGGCACACCGGGTTATTGATGACCAGCTTGTTATTGACCCAGACCTGCAGGGCGTCATCGCTCGAGCCGCAGATCTCCACCGCCAGCACGGCGCCCGTCTTGTTGTTGATGTAGGTGGTCGCCAGCCCCATGATGTTATCAACTGGAAGAGCGTGCGTCCCCGGAACGGCGGGGATGATGTTCGCATTGATGAAATCGATGAAGCTCGGACCATCTTGGAATCGGACCAGATCATCATCGGGCATCGTCCCCGGCGGCAGTCCAAAGAATCCCTCCACGGCCGCGTTCGTGACCCAGATCGGCGTGTCTTTCCCGGTCGCAGGATCAAAATTCAATCCCCCCACGTCGTAGCCCGGCGCCGCTGCCGTCCCGCCGAAGTCAATGTCCGGCCACTCGTCCCCCGTGTTCCCCTTCGGATCCTCCCGCTGGATGACGTGCGGCGCCACCCAGTTCAGCTTCATTTGAGCCACGGTAAGACCGCCGTCCGTACGGCACCCATACGGATTGGTCAGCGGCACGAGAATGTTCCAGCCCTTCGTTCGAATCCAACCGTTCGGGTTGACCTGGCCAAAGGCCAGTGAAGCGCTGAAGCAGCCAATCAACAATCCACCCATCCAGAAATGGCTCCATCGTTTGTTCATGATCGATCCAACCTTTCCTTTAAGGAACCCAAAAACCAACCAGCCTCCAAACCAGAGAGGCTTTTCACACATCAACAACCATCGAGAACACCAACCGGACGGCGATCTGTCACTTCAGATGTTCCCACTTGACGAAACAATCTTCATGCAGCCGCAATCCACACAGTTCAATCCGAAAACAAATGTCATTTTAAGACCCGTTAAAGACCCATCATCTTTAAACCAGTACTTACATTACCCCATTCGCCGGTCGCTGTCAATAGAGAAATTTTCAAAAAAACCTCGACCCGGAAAAATTCGGAAAAATCCCGCACCCCGGGGAGGCCCAGCGATCCCGGAAGTCGAATCGCTCCGGTCCGTTTCCCTCTGGTGGAAGCACGGTTTCCTCGCCACAATATAACCACATCAAGCACACGCCTGACGCCTTCTTTGAAAACAAACCCATAAAATCAATCAAAAACAAAGCTCCCAAGACAAACGGGCACCCGGTATTTAATTTTTTCAGTCTTCCTTCCGCTGACTCTTGAACCTGGCGTTTGAACACACCGCCAGCAAAAAATTTTCCCATACCCTGAACTCTTATTTTCTCGCTCCTCCCGGAAAAAGGCAACTGAAATTTTTTAAACCCGCCATCTTTTCAAAACGGTTTCGCCTCGAGCCGCCCAACCGACTTTTGACGCCGTAGGAAATTCCGATTTGGAATCCGGAGCTCCAGGATTTCAGGGGGGCGGTGGACGGCTTCCCCTTGGTCCCTGGCCCGCCGGTTTGTTAAACTCTTGCCATGACCCCGAACGATCCCCCAAACGATCTCACGGCCCTTCCCCGGCGCCAGATGGCGCGCTTGCTCCGGGGGCTGGGAATCGAGGATGAGCGGGTCCTGGCCGCCATGGAATCGGTCCCCCGCCATCTCTTCCTGCCGCCGGGGCTCCGGGCCAGCGCTTATGAAAACACCTGCCTGCCCATTGGCTGCGACCAGACCATTTCCCAGCCGTTCGTGGTGGCGCGGATGACCGAGCTGCTCGAGCTGCGGGGCCCGGAGCGAGTTCTCGAAATCGGCACGGGATCGGGCTATCAAACGGCGATCCTCGCCGAGCTGGCCCGGGAGGTTTATTCCATCGAGCGCATTCCGGAGCTAGGCCAGGGCGCCGCGGCGCTCCTCCGTTCCCTAGGCCATGCCAGCGTCTTCACCAGGGTGGGGGATGGCAGCCGGGGATGGCCGGAGCAAGCCCCCTTCGACGGCATCCTGGTCACGGCGGCCGCCCCCAAGGTCCCGGGCCAGCTCCTCGACCACCTGGCCGAGTCCGGCCGCCTGGTGATTCCGGTCGGCGACCGCGCTTATCAGGTCCTCGAAAAAATCGTCCGCGCGGGGCGCCGCTTCGAGGTTTACGAGGACGCGCCGGTCCGCTTCGTGCCGCTGATCGGCGCCGAGGGGTGGTGAAAATCCGGAGGCGGCCAGGTATAGTAGCGGGGCGTTCGGGACGGCGCGGGCGTTTTTAGAGAACTCGAGCGGAGAAAAAAACTATGTTGAACCACCCCTCCACCTTGACCGGGGCCCTCGTCCTTGCCCTGCTTTGCCCGCGCTTGGCCTTTTCTGACGCGATCCATCGGGTTTACTCGCCTTCCCAGGCTCCGGCCGACGTCCGCCTGCAAAAGCTTCGCGACCTTGACAGCACCCATCCCTGGCGGCCGATCGAGGATCCTCGAGCCTGGGCCGAGCGCGCTCAGGAGGTGCGCCAGCGCATCCTGGTCGCCGCCGGCCTGTGGCCCCTGCCTCCGGCGGCTCCCCTGAACCCGGTGATCCACGGCCCCATCCAGCGCGACGGGTACACGGTGGAGAAGGTGTTCTTCTCCAGCTACCCCGGATTTTACGTCACCGGCAACCTCTACCGGCCGGCGGGCCGGAGCGGCCCGCTCCCGGCGGTGCTTTCTCCCCACGGCCACTGGCAAAACGGCCGCTTCTACCGCGCCGGCGACGACGCCATCAAGAGCCAGCTCGCCAAGGAGGAGGAGAAGACCGAGAACGGCGCTCGCTACCCCCTGCAAGCGCGCTGCGCCATGCTGGCGCGGCTGGGCTGCGCCGTGTTTTTCTACGACATGGCCGGCTACGCGGACTCCACGCAGATCAAGCACACCGAGGGCTTTCAAGAGGTCTCGGCGGAGCTCCGCCTGCAGAGCTTCTTCGGCCTGCAGACCTGGAACAGCATCCGCGCCCTCGATTTCCTCTCCTCGCTTCCGGAGGTCGATCCCTCGAGGATCGGCGTCACCGGGGCGAGCGGCGGCGGCACGCAGACCTTCATCCTCTGCGCCATCGATCCCCGCCCCGCCGCGGCTTTTCCGGCGGTGATGGTCTCGACCGCCATGCAAGGGGGCTGCATCTGCGAGAACGCCTCGCACCTTCGGGTCGGCTCGGGAAACATCGAGTTCGCGGCGATGTGCGCCCCGCGCCCGCTGGGCATGACCGGGGCCAACGACTGGACCCTGGAGATCGAGACCAAGGGGCTGCCGGAGCTGAAGGCCCTCTACCGCGCCTTCGGCGCCGAGGACCTCGTCATGGGCAAGTGCTTTCCATCGTTTCCCCACAACTACAACCAGGCGAGCCGCGAGCTGATGTACTCCTGGATGAACCGGCATCTGAACCTCGGCGCCGCCGACCCGGTCGAGGAAAAACCTTTCGAGCCCATCGATCCCAAGGACCTGGCGGTCTTCGACCAGGACCATCCGCGCCCTCAGGACGCCGTCGATGCCGCCGCCTTGAGGCGGTACATGACCGCCGTCTCCGACCGGCAGTGGCGCGAGCTGTGGCCCCGCGCCGCCTGGAGCCTGAAGAATTACCGGGAAGTGGTGGGAGCCGCCCTCAAGGCCATCACCGCCACCCGGCTGCCCGAAGCCGGGGAGGTGGAGGACCGCGCCCTGTCGAGGGAGATGCTGCCCGGCCCGGCGAACGTGACCCTGGAGAAGCACCTCCTCTCCCGACCGGGAAGCGGCGAGGAGATCCCGGCCATCGTGCTGGCCCCGGCCCCGTGGAACGGGGCGGTCCTGGTCTTCGCCCATCCCGAGGGGAAGAAGGCCCTGTGGGCGGGCGAGGGATCGGGGCTGGCCCGGCCGGTCGCCGCCGCCCTTGAGAGCGGCGCCATGGTCATCGGCGCCGATGTCTTCCGCACCGGAGAGCTGAACAGCGTGGACGAGGACCCGATGGCCAAGCGGCTCAAGCAAAAATACGCCGGCTACGTCTTCGGCTACAACCGCTCGGTGCTGGCCAACCGGACACACGACCTCCTGACCACCATCGCCTTCGCCCGAAGCCGCGCGCGCGGCAGCGGTTCGATCCGCCTGGCCGGCTACGGGCGGGCGGGGATCTGGGCCGCGCTGGCGCGGGCCCTGGCGGGTAACTGCGTGGCCAGGACCTTGCTCGAGGATGACGGTTTCCGATTCAAGGACCTCGCCTCGATGGATGATCCGATGATGCTCTCCGGAGCCCTCAAGTACGGCGATGTGCCGGGATTTCTGGCCCTGTGCGCCCCCGGAGAGCTGATCTTGCTCAAGGACGGAGCCCAGCCCGACCTGCTGGTAAGCGCTGCGTACCTGGCCGCGGGTGCGATCAAGAACCTGCGGGCGCTGCCGAGAGAGAAGAGGGATTCGCAGGAGGCCCTGGAGTGGCTGCTCATATCCCCTGCTGGCAGGTGAGCGCCGCGCCGGAGGGGTCCTGGCCTTTCAGCGGGAACGGGGCCGGAGGGGCATCCCCATCGGCGAAGAGGTAGGTCAGGAGGCGCACCGCATCGGCGATCTCGATCGCCTCGTTGTCATCGGCATCGGCGGCGTCCTCGCACCCCAGCGCGGCGCCGCGGAAAAGATGGAGCAGGAGGCGCACCGCGTCGGCGATCTCGAGGCCGCCGTTCAAATTGGCGTCGCCGCGGAGGAAGCGCGGGTAAGGCGGCAGGATCGTGAAGGCGGCGGGATCGGAGCTGCGGCCGTCGACGTTCACCACCGTGATGGTGGTGCTTCCGGGCGCGCCGGCCACCTCGGCTTTGAGGGCGGCGGGGTCGGCGGCCTCATCAAAAACCACGTTCGGAGACCTGGTCGAGCCGAAGAGCGCTTGAATGCCGGTGTGGAAGTTGGTACCGGTGAGGCCGATCCGCTCGCCGGCGCGGGCCTCGCCGGGGCTGAGGGCGGCGATCTGCGGCCTCTCCCAGCCCACCGTGGAGGTGATGGTGATCTCATCGGAGCCGACCAGGCTCCCGAGGTGGTCGAAGGCGGTGAACCGGAGATGGTTCGCTCCCAGGTTCAAGGCCACGGCGCCGCTCCAGGTGGAAAAGGCCGTCCACCGGACCGGGAACGGCTCGCCGTTCACCAGGATGGCGGCGATGTCGACCCAGCCGTTCCCCTCGACGGTGGCGCTGACCTGGTTGGCGGCGAAGTCGTTTCCCGAGTTGGTGCGGATGGAGAAGGCCAGCGGGGCGGGGATCAAGGTCTGGAGCCGGAGGGTGCGGGCGGCGATGAAGTTCTTCAAGCCGCTCGGCTCGGCGGCCCCCGTTTCCTGGCCGACCACCGCGTAGACCGGATCGAGGATCTTTGACATCTCCGGGACGTTCCAGTAGCCGCCGATCATCTCCTTCACGAGTCGCGCGTGCAGGCGGCGGTGCTGCGGGCGGTTCACCAGGCGGGCCGTCCCCGCGTCGGCATCGGGAAAAAGCCGCGCGTCGACGTTGCCCCAGGTGTTGTCGCAGTCCCACGGCAGGAGCTTCCAGCGCCCCTCGATGGGCGCGAAGTAGAGGTAGCCGTTCTGGCCGTTGCCGATGCCGATGGTGTCCCAGTCATCGTGGGCGGTGCGCGCCGTCAGCACCCGGAAGAACTGCTCGACGTCGAGGATCTTCTCGAGGTTCTGGTCGAGCTGCTGGTCCGTGCCGGTGGTCATGGTCCGGGTGAGATCGATGAGCGGCTGAAAGTTGTCCTCCAGCTCGCGGCTGTTGGGATTGAAGTTCCACCGGTACCTCTCCTTGTCGGTCCCCTGGTACTGGTAAGTGGCCCACGCCGTGCCGATGTGGTTGTAGTTGTCGTCGAAGAGAAGTTTGGCGGTGATCTTCATCAAGAAGCCGTCGGGATCGTTGGGAAACCAGAACTGCAGGTAGTCGGAGCCGATCGGCTCGATCTGCTCCATGATGCCGTGCAAGCCGCCGTTCGTGAAAAACTTGATATTGACCGTGTGGCTGTGCGGCGCGGTCGACGTCTCGGAGGAGTTCCGCCACACCGAGTAGTAGGCGGTGCGCTCGTTCTGCCGCGCGCCGTAGCGGCTGATGTTGATTTTACGGTTGCCGTGAAAGCGGTCATCGCTCCCGAAGCGCAGCCGGAACATGCGCGGATTTCCAGGCCGTTGCCACGGGCTGCCGCGGAAGCGGACGCCGATGTTGTAGTACAGCTCGCTCGTTCCAAAGACGAAGCTGCCGTCGAGGAGCTCGTCGGAGTGGAGCGGCCGGGCGTTGAGCTCCGCCCAGGCCTCGTCGTCCATCACCAGGCGGTACTGCTGGAGCGGGCTCGGCGACGCCGCCCCGTGCTGG
>JACQVS010000224.1 GCA_016209605.1 Planctomycetota bacterium | reverse complement strand
GCTTCGCGCTCCGCCCGCAACCCAATAATAACCGCAAAGACGCAAAGGACGCAAAGTTAAGACGCAAAGCGAATTGGAGAGCGGTCCTGGGACGCCAAGACATCTCCGCAGCCTGCGAAGAAGTTTTGATGATAGAGTCTAGCCATTGAATTTTTCATTTTTGTCTTCAAAAATGAAAAATTCAATGGCTTTAAACCTTGTGCCAGGTAAAAGTTGAGATAGACTTTTTCCCTCAAAAACCATTTGGCCCCCTGACCCCATCGTCTAGTCAGGCCTAGGACATCGGGTTTTCATCCCGGTAACAGGGGTTCAAATCCCCTTGGGGTCACTTTTCCACTCAGGCTTTATCCGGATTTTCCGCTGTGGAGAGAAAGTTCACCGGCGTCGACTACTACGAGATCGATGAGCTCCTCACCGAGGAAGAAAAGCTCATCCGAGACACCGTCCGGCAGTTTGTCGGCGACCAGGTCATTCCCATCATCGCCACCTGCTTCGAAGAGGAGCAGTTCCCCTCGCACCTGATTTCGGAACTGGCTCAGCTTGGCCTCCTGGGAGCCTGGATGCAGGGATACGGCTGCGCCGGTCTGGGGCCGGTGGCTTACGGCCTGGTGCTCCAGGAGCTCGAGCGCGGCGATTCCGGCCTGCGCAGCTTCGTCTCGGTGCAAAGCTCCCTGGCCATGTACGCCATCTGGGCTTTCGGCGCCGAGGAGCAGAGGGACCGCTGGCTGCCGGCCATGGCCAAGGGGGAGAAGCTCGGCTGCTTCGGCCTCACCGAGCCCGATTTCGGTTCCAATCCTGGCGGCCTGGCGACCCGCGCTCAGAAAAAGCCGGACCATTACCTCCTGAACGGCAACAAGATGTGGATCACGAGCGGCAGCATCGCCGATGTGGCGGTGGTCTGGGCCAAAGAGGAGGGGAAAATCGCGGGCTTTCTGGTCGAAAAAGGCGATCCCGGCTTCTCCACGACCTTGCAAAAGGCCAAGTGGAGCCTGCGCGCCTCGATCACCAGCGAGCTCCACTTCGCCGACTGCCGCATCCCCCTCGATCGCCGTCTGCCCAAGGCGAACGGCCTCATGGCCGCCCTCGCCTGCCTCGACCAGGCCCGCTACGGCATCGCCTGGGGGGCACTGGGAGCAGCCATGGCCTGCTACGAAGAGGCCCTCAACTATTCCAAAACCCGCATCCAGTTCGACAAGCCCATCGCCGCCTTCCAGCTCACCCAGGAGAAGCTCGCCGACATGCTGACCGAGATCACCAAGGGACAGCTCCTGGCCTACCGCCTGGGCCGCATCAAAGAAAAGCGGGAGCCCCGGCCGCAGCAAATCTCCCTTGCCAAGCGCAACAACGTCGCCATGGCCCTCGAGGTGGCGCGGGCGGCGCGGGAGATCCTGGGAGCCAGCGGCATCACCCACGAGTACTGCGCCGGCCGCCACATGGCCAATCTGGAATCGGTGAAGACCTACGAGGGGACTCACGAGATCCACACCTTGATCCTGGGAGAGGACATCACCGGCCTCGCGGCCTTCAAGTAATTCGAGGGAACCGTCAGCTCGCTTCCCTGGCCAGCTCTCTGAAGACCTGGTCGAGGATTTCCCGGCCCGCATCGACCTCCGCCCTCCCCAGGGTCAGAGCTGGCCGCATGCGGATCGACGAAGGGCCGCAGAGGAGGAGGAGGAGGCCCTTGTCAAGGGCGCGCTTCTGCACCGCCTTGCTGGCAGCTTTGCTGGGCAGATCAAAGGCGCACATCAGGCCGCGGCCGCGGACGTTGGTGACCAGCCCCGGATAAGGGCTGGCGGCCTCCTGGAGCCCCTTGAGCAGGTAAGCGCCGACCCGCGCCGCATTCCCGACCAGCTCCTCCTCGTGGATGGCATTGAGAATGGCCTCGCAGCGCGCCATGTCCACCAGGTTGCCTCCCCAGGTGGAGTTGATGCGCGAAGGGATGCGGAAGACGTTGTCCTTCACCTCGTCGACCCGCCGGCTTGCCATGAGGCCGCAGACCTGGCTCTTCTTTCCAAAAACGAGGATGTCCGGCTTCACGTCAAAGTGCTCGTAAGCCCACAGCTTGCCGGTCAGCCCCATGCCGCACTGCACCTCGTCGAAGATGAGCATGGCCTCGCGCCGGTCAGCAACTTCGCGCAGAGTTTTCAGGAACTCGCCGCGGAAGTGGTTGTCGCCGCCTTCCCCTTGAATGGTCTCGATGATGATGGCGGCGATGTCATCGGGGCAGCGCTCGAAGGCTTCCTCGATGGCTCGCCGCGACTCCCTTTCCGCCTTTTCGACCCGGGCGTTCTCCTCCTCCGTCAATGGAAAGTGAATCTTGGGATTGGGGACGCGCGGCCAGTTGAACTTCGGAAAGAAGTCGATCTTCACCGGATCGGTGTTGGTCAAGGACAAGGTGTATCCCGAGCGCCCGTGGAAGGCCTCGCGGAAGTGGAGGACCTGCGACCCCCGGCTCGAGCTCTTGCCAGCCGCCATGTTCTTGCGGATTTTCCAGTCGAAAGCCACCTTGAGGGCGTTTTCGACCGCCAGCGCCCCGCCCTCGATAAAGAAAAGGTGAACAAAGTGCGGCGGCAGGGCCAGCTCCGAGAAAGTGCTGACGAACTGCGCGTATAGATCGGTATAGGCATCGCTGTTCGAAGGCTTGTGAATCGCCGCCTGCAGCAGGCGCTCCTTCACCGCCGGACTGGTGAGCGCCGGGTGGTTGAAGCCCAAGGGCAAGCTGGCGAAAAACGAAAAGAAGTCGAGATACTTCTTGCCGCTCTTGGCGTCGACCACCCAGGAGCCATGGCTCGAGTCCAGGTCGAAGACGATCGGCAGCCCGTCAATCAGCAGGTGCTTGCCGAGCGCCTCATGGACATCGTTGTGGAGCAGGGTCATGGTTTACTGGCCTTCCGGCGTGACTTTACCACCCATTTTGAATATCGTTGCTTCTTTGCAATTCAATTTCACCACACTAAAAGGTAGCCCCAAATTTGGACTTTTGCCACTTTCCAATGGGCCCCTGGCAAGCTCCGCCGGAGAATTATCCGGAACTTCCAGGCCGGTTCAGAATTGATCCGGTCAGGATTTTACAAATCGTGAAATGGCGTTAAAATAAGACATTCGTAGAAATATCTCTGGGTTTTGGCACGGGAAAAGACAGCTAGATTTCTCTTCATGGCAGCTAATGAGATCTCCCCCTGTGGTCCCGAAACTCCCTCATCGACTCCCCCAAGGGAACCGGAGCGGGGGACGGAGCCCTCTTCCCACGAAGGGTCTATGGAGAAACCCCGCCTCCGCCTCCTCAAGCCGGAGCGGGAGACGGGGCGGATTTTCGTTCTGGAGCCCGGGGTGCTGCGCATCGGCCGGCAGCAGACCAACGATGTGGTCTTGCAGGACACCTTGGTGTCTCGGGAGCACGCGCACATCCGCTTTGACGGCAACTGCGCGATGATCGAAGATATCGGCGGCAAAAACCCGATCCGGGTCAACGGCGACAGCGTCCAGTCGCACGTCCTGCGCGATGGCGACCGGATCATCATTGGACAAACGGAAATGGCATTCGAGTTTCCCAACATGAAACCGACTCATTCCTTGGATGTGGTGCGTGACGACGCCAGGTTTGAAGAAGGCATCGGCGGCATCAGCGTCGACGCCGCCACCGTTCCCTTCGAGCGCCCCGATCTGGCCAGCCCCGCGGTGGCGGAAAAGATTTACCGCCGCCTGTCCCATCTGTACCGCTTCTCCGAAGAGCTGCTGTCGGTCGAGGAGGAGGACGCCCTTTACGAGCTGCTGATCAAGACCGCGACGCAGGAGACCGGCGCCGAGCGGGGCTTCCTGGGGCTGGCGCCGAACCTCTTCGATTCGAATCCTAAAAGCTTGAACGTCGTCAAGTTCTGGGACCCGGTGCAAGGGGAAAAGGCCCAGTCTATCCAGATGAGCGAGACCATCTTCAACCACATCATCCGGCAGCAGCGCGCCGTGCTGGTTCGGGATGTGCCGCAGCGGCAGGACTTCGGCATGAGCGTGATCGGCCTCAAGATCCACTCCTTCATCTGCGCGCCGATGATCCACGGCGACCGGTTTCTGGGGCTCCTTTACGTCGACACCCGCAGCCAGCGGGAGCAGTTCGAGCGCAGCGACCTGGAATTCGTCAGCGCGCTGACGCGCCTGGCCGCGTTGGCCTTGCAGAACCTGCGCAGCCAGAGCTGGCTGCAGAAGGAGAACGAGCGGCTGCGCCAACTCGGCGTCGCCTCCGAAGGCCTCATTGGCAACCACCCCAAGATGGTCGAGATCCTGCGCTTGATCGACAAGGTGGCCCCCCGCGACACCTCGGTCCTGATCGCCGGCGAAAACGGCACCGGGAAGGAGCTGATCGCCCGGGCTATCCACAAGCGCTCGCTGCGCAAGGACAAGCCTTTCATCCCGGTCAACTGCGGCGCCATCCCCCCGAATCTGGTCGAGAGCGAACTGTTTGGCTACGAGAAGGGGGCGTTCACCGGCGCCAACCAGACCACGCCGGGAAAGTTCGAGCTGGCCAGCGGCGGCACCTTGTTCCTGGACGAGGTGGGCGACATGCCCATCGACATGCAGGTCAAGATCCTGCGAGCCCTGCAGGAGAGGAAATATTACCGGGTGGGCGGCAAGGCGGAAATCGAAGTCGACATCCGCGTTCTCTCGGCCACCAACCAGGACCTTCAGAGGCTGATCGAGGAAAGCCGGTTCCGGGAAGATTTGTTTTTCCGGCTGGCGGTGATAACCATCACCGTGCCCCCTCTACGGGAGCGGGGTGAAGACCTCCTCACGCTGGCCAAGCACTTCCTGGAGTACCATTCACCACAAGGGGTTATGATTTCCAAGCAGGCCGAGGAGTGCCTGCTCAAGTATCCCTGGCCGGGTAATATCCGCGAGCTGCGGAACGTCCTCGAAAGCGCCCTCATCCTTTGCGACGGCAAGCGCATAACCCTTCAAGATCTGCCGCAAAAGATCGCCAAGACCACCCGCGGGCAGCTCTCCTTCCAGCTCAAGACCCTCGCCGAGGTGGAGAAACAATACATCCAGCGGGTGCTCGAGGCGACCGACGGGAACAAGGTCAAGGCAGCTGAGATTTTGAAAATTTCCCGCGAAACCCTCTATCAGAAACTCAAGCAGTTTGGTGAAGGGAACGACTCGAAAACCAACGGTTGAAATCCTTTCAGAAAGTTCACCTTCCTGCCGAGTTTCGGGGTAGACTAGGATGAGCTATTTGCGGCGAGTGACCAGGGTCGAGTGGTCACTTGCCACGGACTCCTGACAGCCTCGTAAAGATTTCAATGGCCATGGACGTTGAGTCGATCCTTCAGAACATCGCGGACGAGAACCTCAAGAACTTCCAGAGCCAGGACCAGCTGCGGTCCTTCCGGGATTTCTTGAAAGATTTTTTCAAGAATCCCTACCTCTACTTGCGCACGGCCCCCCAGTATATCCTGGAGATGTTCGACCATTACGGAACCTGCGAGGTGGACATTGTGGAGCAGGGGCTGCGCCGTTTCCGCGTGTTCGATCCGGAGATGTCGGGCGAGTACGCCAGCCATCTGGTAGGGCAGAAGCGGGCGCAGCGGGAGATGTACAACCACATCCGGAGCTTCGCCCGCAAGGGCCGCGTCGACAAGATGGTTCTGCTCCACGGCCCCAGCGGCTCCGGAAAAACCACTTTCATCGAGTGCATGGTGCGGGCCCTCGAGATGTTCTCCTCCACCCCGCAGGGAGTGCTCGTCCACTTCAGCTGGATCTTCAGCGAGCGCGAGGGGAAGCTCGAGCGCATCGGCTTCGACAGCACCGAGGAGGGGATGGAGGAGGGCGAATCGCTGGCTCTCCTGGAGGAAAAAGACATCTCCTTCAAAATCCCCTGCGAGATGAACGACCCGCCCATCTTCCTGGTCCCCCAGGAGCTGCGCAGGGACTTGATCAACCGGGCGATCAGCGGCGGCGATCAGCCGCCGCGGCCCGATTTCAACCACACCTACTTCCTGGAAGGCGACCTCTGCCAGAAGTGTCGCAAGATCTTCGATGCCCTGCTCTCACAAACGGAGGGCGATTGGCTCAAGGTGGTGCGGCACGTGCAGGTCGAGCGTTTCTACATCTCCAAGCGCTACCGCTCTGGAGTGGTGGCCATCGAGCCGCAAGGGAACATTGACGCCACGGTCCACCCCATTCACTCGGAGCGCAGCTGGAGCTTGCCATCCTTCCTGCGCAACGTCACCCTTTACGAGCCGGTGGGGGACATCATCGATGCCAACCACGGCATTCTCGAGTACAGCGATTTCCTCAAGCGCCCCTTGGAAGCCAACAAGTACCTGCTCACGACTTGCGAGCGCGGCACCGTCAACTTGCCGCAGTTCATGGCCTATCTCAACCTGGTGATCCTCGGCACCACCAACGAAAAGCACTTGAGCCTCTTCAAGCGCAATCCTGACTTTTCCAGCTTCAAGGGGCGCATCGAGCTCATTTCCATGCCGTACCTGCTGTCGATCTCCAAGGAGACCGAGCTTTACAACAACCACATCCAGCTCTTCTCGCGCGAACGACACGTCACACCCCACACCGCCGAGATCGCCGCCACCTTCGCGGTGCTGACACGGTTGCGCAAGTGCAATCCCGAAAATTACAGCGGCCTCCTGTCGACGGTGGTGGGACGCTTGACGCCGCTCGAAAAGGCGTACCTCTACGATCGCGGCGAGGCTCCGGTGCGCATCAAGGAGGAGGAGCAAAAGGCGCTGCGCAACGGCATAGACAAGATCGGCCAGGAGTTCGAGGAGAGCGAAGGAGAATTCGAGGGCATCTTCGGCGCCGAGTATGAAGGGCGGCGCGGAGCTTCGGCGCGCGAGATGATGACCACGCTTTCCCTCGCCGCCGAGAACCGCAACTTCCGCTGCTTGACGCCGATGGCGGTCTTTGAAGCCCTCGAGGACCTCTGCAAAGACACCAGCCTGTACGTCTTCCTGCGCCTGCCGGTGGAAGACGGCTACCACGATGTTCACAAGTTCATCAAGGACGTGCAGGAGGAGTACGTCAAGAAGGTGACCGATGAAGTCTACGATTCGATCGGCTTGATCGATGAGTCGGAGTACAATCGCTACTTTCTCGAGTATTTCCGTCACGTCAAGGCTTACAAGAGCAAGGAAAAGCTCTACAACCCTGGAACCAACAACTACGAATCGCCCAACCTTGATTTGATGAACTCCGTCGAGGGCATCGTCGGCATTTCGGAGTCGCCGGAGGTCTTCCGCTCCAACATCATGACCCGGATTGCCGCCTGGTACCTGGACCACCCGCAGGAGAAGATCGACTACCACAAGCTCTTCCCCAGCATCCTCGCTGCCCTGCGGGAGAACTTCTACCGCGAGCGCAACCGCATGCTGACCTTGATCGAGCAGGACATCCTCAAGTTCGGCTCCGATGAGTTCGCGCTGCTCCTCCCCGCCGATCAGGAACGCGTCCGCACCGTGCTGAACCGCATGGAGTTGAAGTACCACTACTGCTTGCACTGCGCCAAGGATGTGATCGCGTTCGTGCTGAAGAACCGGGGATGAACGGCGGTTTTCCTCTTCTATCTTCTCCCGAAAAACCTGGATAGCCGCTTCCATCGGGAAGGGGGCTTGGCCGTGGCCGCTGGCTTGGGTTGGTAAAGCTGCTCCGGCATCGCCAGAAGCAGCTGCTCGATGATGGTGTCCGGCTCGATCCCTTCGGCCTTGCCGTGGTAGCTGAGGAGCAGGCGATGGCGCAGGGCGGGAAAGACGGCGCGATGGAGGTCCTCCACCTGGACCGCGCTGCGGCCATACAGCACGGCGCGGGCCTTGGCGCCCAAGAGCATCGATTGAACAGCGCGCGGGCCGCCGCCCCAGGAGACCCATTCCTTGATGAACGACGGCGACTGGGGGTTGGCGGGGCGGCTCCAGCGGACCAGGCGGGAGGCGTACTCGACCAGGTGGTCCTCCACCTCAACCTTGCGGACCAGATCCAGGGCTCTCAGGAGCCAATCCCGCTCGATCAGGCAGCGGACGCTCGCCTCATAGGCGGAAGTGGTGAACTCGAGGATTTTGAACTCCTCATCGGCCTCCGGGTAGTCGATGAGCACGTTGAAAAGGAACCGATCGAGCTGCGACACCGGCAGGGGATAAGTCCCCTCCTGCTCGATGGGATTTTGCGTCGCCAGGACGAAGAAGGGACGTGACAGCGGATGCCGCACGCCTCCAGCGGTCACCTGCCTCTCCTCCATCGCCTCCATGAGGGCGGCTTGGGTCTTGGGAGGGGTGCGGTTGATTTCATCGGCGAGCAGGATGTTGGTGAAGATGGGGCCCTTGAGGAAGTTGAGGCTCCTCTCGCGGGCCTGGCGGTCGAGGGCGATGACCGTGGCGCCGGTGATGTCGGTGGGCATGAGATCGGGAGTGAACTGGATCCTCCGGAAGGTGAGGGAGAGAAGCTCCGCCAGCGTGCTCACCAGGAGGGTCTTGGCCAGTCCAGGGACGCCTATGATCAGGCAGTGCCCTTCCGCCAGAAGGGCGGTTAGGAGCTCCTCGATCACCCGGTCTTGTCCGACAATGCGCCGGCTGATCTCGCTGCGGGCCTCTTCAAAGGCCCGGCCGCAGCCCTCGATGAACTGATTCTCCTCCCGGCTCAGAGCGCCGGGAAAGGTCACTCCGACGTTTTCGCTTGCTGCCACAGCCGTTCCATTTCCTCCAGGGTCGGGGCCGCCCCGGGGGGCGACTTCCGAACACGCTCTTCTACAGGATGAAACCGCTGCCGGAACTTCTGCATGGTTTGGCGAAGCGCCGGCTCCGGCGCTATCCCCAGTTTCCGCGCCACGTTCACCACGGCAAAGAGCAGGTCGCCGATCTCGTATTGAAGCCTGGCTCGCGAGGGGGCCGGCGCAGCCAGGCACGATTCGATTTCGGCCGCCTCCTCGTAAACTTTCTTGATCGCCGCCGCGGCGTTGGGCCAGTCAAAGCCGATTTTAGCGGCCCTGCGGCCCAGCTCAAAGGCCGCCTCGAGGGCCGGGAGGCTCCGAGGAATGCCGTCGAGCACGGACTCGGACGCCGGGGCGGCAATGCCTTCCGGGGCATTGGCCGGCGCTTTTTCCTGGGCTTTGAGGGCGCTCCAGCGCGACAGCACCCCCGGCACCTTGTCGATTTTTTCCCCACCGAAGACGTGCGGGTGGCGGCGGACCAGTTTTTGGCTGATGCCATTTGCCACTTCTACCAGGCTGAAGCCGCCGGCTTCTTCAGCGACGCGCGCTGCCAAAAAAATGTTCATCAGCAGATCGCCAAGCTCTTCGCGGACTTCCGGGCTGGAGTTCAACCCCCTCGAGGCAGGCTCCGCGCCCTCAGCTTGCTGGAGCGCGGCGGCGCTTGCCGCCGTCGCGGAAGAGCCGGGGGAGGGGGAACAGAGCGCGGCGCTTGCCGCCGTCGCGGAAGAGTCGGGGGAGGGGGAACAGAGCGCGGCGCTTGCCGCCGTCGCGGAAGAGTCG
>JACQVS010000234.1 GCA_016209605.1 Planctomycetota bacterium | reverse complement strand
GATCCAGGACGACGGCGTCGACTTCCCCTTCCCCGATCCCGGCCCCGATCCGACCGCGGACGTAATCCCCTGCGGCCCCTAATCGCAGGGCACCTGGGCGGGATCGAGCGATCCGAACGGCGGGTCGCCGAGAAAGCGGGAGCGCAGCAGGGCGATGGGATCGGTGATGTCCAGCTCGCCGCTCAAGTCAAAGTCGGCCGCCCCGGGGCAGGGGAGCGCGCCGTCGCCTCGGAAGAGATGGGACAGGACCAGCACCGCGTCGGCGATCTCGAGCTCGCCGTTCAGGTCGGCATCCCCCCGAAGCGCGCTCCCGGAGCGCCGGATCGCCAGCCGGCCCCGGTTGATGGAAATGGGCTCGACCTCGGAGCGCATCTCGACCGATCCGTCCAAGCCCCCGCCGTTGAGGTGGCGGGCGATCACCCACGGCTTGTAGGGAATCCCCTCGAGGCTGCGGATGGGGACCACGTCCAGGAAGGTTTCGGTGATTGCTGAAGCGCTGTCGAGGACGTCGAAGTAGAGCGTCGCGGCGTGGACCTCCTCGCCGGCGGCCGCGATGCGCTGCTTCCCAACACTATTCGCGCTGAGCACCAGGACGTTCCCCTCCTCGGGATTGGATCCGGGGAGATCGTCCTTGCCGTTGATGCGGGCGTACCCGGCCAGGAAGTGGTCCTCGGCCCGGCTCAACCTCAAGTACCTCTCATCGTAGTCGACGGGGATCTGGATGCCGGTGTACTCGAGGTTGGCGGAGACGTGGACCTCGACGGGGACCTCCCGGTCGCCGGGGCGTGCCCATCCCCCGGTGATGCGCACCCGGAAGTTCATCTCCTCGGGGCTGGGGAGCTGGGAGTAAACCTTGGCCTCAGGCGGCGCGGGCGGCCGGTCGGGATGGGTGGCGGGGCCGTCGTGGATGGTGAGGAGGCCCGGCCGGTTCGAGGTCGAGAGGAAGCTGGTGCCTTGGTGATGTTCGCCGTTATAGATGTGGATGAAGTTGTGGTTGCAGCGGGAGGCCCACAAGGCCAGGGAGCCATCGCAGAAGGAGAGGGGGCTGGCCTCTCCGGGCTTCCCCTTCAAGCGGTAGAAGACCGTGGCCACGGGGAGCGTCTCCGGGGAGGGGAAGCGGGCGTTGTAAGCTTCGGGACTGAAATGGATGTTCAGGATGAAGCCATGGCCGCGCTTGTCCGCTTCCGAGGGAGCCGTGCCCTCGTCGACCGGGTGAAACTGAACTCCCCCTGCGCCCAGGAGGGAAAGAAAATCGGCGGAATAAATGGGCTCGCCGACGATTTCGGCGACCGCCGGGTCGTGGCAAACCGTGACTTGCGCCCCCAGCCAGCCGAAGTTCTCAAGCTGGGAGTGCAGGATCAGCGACACGCCGGCCACGTCGCCGGCGGCTCCGGAAGCCGATTCCATCTCCAGCCAGTACTTGTCCGTGTGGACGTACCAGGTCGAATTGGGCACGCCGGTGACATCCTCCTGGGGAAGGTTACAGAGCGATTGGGCGAAAAGCCCGGGCGCCGCCAGCGCCCCGGCGAGAAGGGGGAAAAACGCTCTCCATTTCATGACGATCCTCCTTGTGATCGGGTCCTGCTTCGGCGGTGGGAAGGATAACTTCGATGTTAGACCCCGTTTCGGGGGAGTTCCACCAATTTCTCAGGGAGAGGTGCTGTTCTTGAAGTGGTCGAAGCCCCGCGGCCGCCAGCGCCTCGGTTTTTTCCCCTCGCCCTCGAGCCAGATCCCCCCGCGCCCCCGCGCCACGCGGCCGATGCGGGTGATGGGGAGGCCGAGCTGGCGAGCGCAGCGCGTCATCGCCCCGGCCTCGCGGCCGTTCGCGGTGAAGAGGAGCTCGTAATCCTCGCCCCCTTCGAGGACCGCGTGGAGGGGATCGAGCCCGAGGGATCGCGCCAGGGAAGCGACCGGCATTTTTTTCTGATGGGGCGAGCGCTTCGGATCCTCCAGCAAACTCAAGAGGGTTCGCTCCTCCAGCACCGCGCCCAGGGGGCCGCGCTTCTTCCCGCTCTCCTCGAGAATGCGGCCGAGGTCGGCTGCCAGGCCGTCGCTCAGATCGATCAACGCGCCGAGCCGCACCCGCTCCGCCAGCGCGCGGGCGGCCGCGATCCTCGCCCGCGGCTCTTGAAAGGCGCGGGCGCAGCTCCGCGCCGCCCTCGAACGGAGGGGGCGCGGGGCCTCGAGCACCGCTCGGCCGATGCCGGCGCGGCCAGGATGGCCCGTCACCCAGATGGCC
Organism: Planctomycetota bacterium; assembly: GCA_016209605.1. Classification (GTDB taxonomy): domain Bacteria; phylum Planctomycetota; class UBA8108; order UBA8108; family JACQVS01; genus JACQVS01. The sequence continues at coordinate 29,726 of JACQVS010000234.1, read as the reverse complement.
TCTCCCGGCCTGGCGCCGCTCCGCCGGGGGAACGCCCCCGGCCGGCCGTGTCCGAGCACGGCGACGGTGACGGCCAGCGGGCCGCTCGAGAGGTTGCCGCCGAAGATCTCCAGGCCGAGGTCGCGGGCGGCCTCAACCAGGCCGCGGAAGAGCTCGCGGAAGAATTTTTCCGGCGCCGCTTGCGGGAGGTTGAGGGCGATCAAGAGGCCGGCCGGCTCGGCCGCCATGGCGGCGAGGTCGCTCGCGGCGATGTGCACCGCTCTCCGGCCGAGGAGAAAGGGAGTCAGCCACCGCGGCTTGAAGTGCACGCCCTCCACTTGCGTGTCGATGGTGAGAGCCAGCGCGCGGCGGCACTCCGGCGGCCTCCAGATGGCGGCGTCGTCGCCGATGGGCACGAGCAGCCGGCCGGCGCGGCGCGGGAGGGGAACGGACCGCACCGTCCGGTCGATCCAGTGGAGGCGCTCGAACTCACCGCCCATGCTTAAACAACTCCTCGAGGCCCGATGCTCCGGATTTCTCCCAACGGGCGAACTCCCGCTCCATCTCCTCCTCCACCTCGGCGGAGATCCAGCCGTCCTGGCGGCTGCGCGCGATGGCCTCGCGGGCGGCGGCCGCGGCTGTTTTGACGGCGCAGAGCCAGCGAGCTTTCTCCAGGGCCGGATTTTTGCCAAGCAGCGCCTGGCGATCAAGGTCCAGCTCCTGCAGGGCCGCATCGGCGGCGCGGCGCAGCGAGGAGGCGGTGGTTTCGGAAATGCGCTTCCCCTGCTCCATGGAGACGAGCGCCTGGCGGAAGGCGCTCCAGGCTATCCAGCGCCCCTCCAGCCCCTCCCAGATCCGCCAGGCGGCTCCGCTCAAGGGGCTCGCCCGGGCGGCGAGCCACCCCGCCAGGCTTCCCTGGATGAGCAAACTGAGCGCCGCGGCCTGCAGGATGAGGGCGGCGGCCTCCTTCGAGAGCGATCCGTCCTCGCCCGGCCAGCCGCCGCGCGAGGCGAGAACGGCCAGGACGGCGGCGGCGAGGATTCCGGGATAGGAGCCCCAGGAGATCAAGAGCAGCTGCCGGAGCGACCGCAAGCCGGGCGGGCGGAGGGCAGGGAAGCCGGAGAGCGACAGGACGAGCAGCGCCTGGACGATCCAGATCCAGATCGTCAGCAGCAGCGCCTGGATCCAGGATCCACGCTGGAGCATTTCCGGCGCTTGCGCCCCCGCGGCCAGGGCCAGGAAAAGCCCGCTCACCAGGAGGATGAGTTCCCAGCCCGCTCTTTCGGCCTTGCCTCCGTGGTCCGCCGGCGGCCTTCCGAGCGCCGCGTGAACCAGGCCCGCCGCCATCAGGGCCGGCAGCGGATCCTGGCGCAAGGCGCGGGTCAAGAGGAGGGCTCCCAGGACGGTGAACAGGTGGCTGGACAGCCGGATCCGATCGCCCGAGACGAGGCGCGACAGGAGGGCCCCGGCGAGGCCCGCGGCCAAGCCGGCTCCGGCGCTTCCCACCAGCCCGCCCAGGGCCGAGAAGGCGCGGTCGAGGCTGAAGGGCTCGGCCTGGCCCCACAGCCCTGGGAGGCCGGCGGAGCAGAAGAGCAGGGCAAAAAACAGCCCCCACAGCGCCGCCGGCCGGAGGCCTGATTCCAGAGGAGGCCGCGGCTCCGGCGGCATCAGCCGGTGGAAAGGATCGGGGATGGAGAGAAACAGGCCGACCCAGAGACCGGCCAGCGGGCTGGGCGGAGGGAATCCCATTTCCAGGCTGCTCAACCAGGCCGCCGCCGCGTGCGCCAGGCCGCCGGCGAAGAAGACCTTCGCCCCCGTCAGGAGCAGCCCCCAGAAGCAGTCGCGCAGCAACCCCTCCTCCCGCCATCCCCTTCCCAGCAGGAAGCCGCTGTAGTAGAGGTAGGGCAGGAGCGCCAAAAGGAGGAGATCTTGACCGATCGGGAACGGCGCCTGCCAGGCTCCCACGACGAGCAGCAGGGCAAAGGCCGGTCCCGGCCCCAGCCCCAGATGGCCGAGGACCAAGGTGACAACGAGGCCGGCGATGAGGCCGGCGCTCAGGGTGATAAGATCCACAGAGGCGACCTTTCCAGTTAATTCAACGCGGCGGCTTGCAGCCTGCCGTTTTCCCGGTAAATTGCATATATGCGTCTCGCGCGCTTCTCCGGGCTGCTCAGCCCCACATTATTGATTCTCGCCTGGCTCGAAGTCGACCTTATTTTCAGCCGCCCCCAGGAGCCGCGGCCCACCGCGCCGCCAACCGTCGAGTATTTCAATCAGCAGGGCGTGCAGTTCTACGAGGCGCGGCAGTACCATCAGGCGATCGAGAGCTTCAAGAAGGCCCTCGCCCTCGCCCCGCACCAGGCCGATGTCCGCGCCAACCTGGCGCGGGCGTGGAGCGGCCTGGGGATCGAGTCTCTCAACTCGAGCGAGAGCAAGCTCGCCGGCGAGGCCTTCCTGGAAGCGCTCAAGGTGAATGACGATGCTTACGCCCACTTCGGCCTGGGCTATATGGACTATCTGGAGATGAAAGATGGCGAGGCCCGCAAGCACCTGGACGGCGCCTTGAAGCTCTCCCCGGATTTCGCCAAGGCCTGGAAGATCCTTTCCCTCATCGACTACCGCCAGGGAAAAACCGCCGATGCCATCCAGCGCCTGGAAAAAGCCTGCCGCCTCGATGGCGCCGATGTTGAAGCGGGGGTGCTGCTCAAGCGCTGGAAAGCGGAAGCGGAGGTCTCGAAGCAATTCAAGACCTTTCCCGCCAAGCGGTTTCAAGTCCGTTATGATCCCGAGATTCCACTCGCCCACGTGGAGCGGCTGGCCGGAGATCTCGAGGCGGCGGCGGAAGCGATCCGCCAGAACTTCGGAGCCTCGCTGCCGGCCGCCCTGGTGGTGAACCTCTTCACCGAAGAGCGCTTCCGCCAGGCGACCGGAGCTTACCACTGGATCGGGGGCCTGTTCGATGGGCAGATCAAATTGTCCGTTTTTCGAGGCGCTGAAGCCGCCCAGCGCTTCCCCCGCGAGGCCTTCAAAGCCCTGCAGCACGAGCTGATGCACGCCGCCGTCCGGGAGATTTACTCGAGCTGTCCCAACTGGCTGAATGAAGGGCTGGCGCAGTTTTTTGAGACCTTGCCGGTCCCCGCTCCCGGCGAGTCGAGGGCGGAAGCGGAGCGGCGGGCCGCTCAAGAGCGCGCCGAGCGGCGGAAAAAAGTCGAGGAGCAGCTCCGGAAAAACCGGGCCCAGCGCTCCCCCTTGAGCCGGATCCCTTCCCGGCTCTGGGAGGCCACGAGCGAGGCCGAGGCCCGCTGGACTTACCTTCAGGGCCTGGGCTTCGTGGAATTTCTGGCCGGCCGTTATCAGATCTTTCGCCTCCGCCTCCTCCTCGAAGCCGCCCGCTCCGAAGGCTCCCTGCATCGCGCCTTTCAGTGGACTTATGGCAAGAAGCTGGAAGAACTCGAAGAGGAGTGGTGGGCTGCTTTGCCCCCGGTTGCGGGAGAATAAGCTAATCTTTGTAAATGCAACCGCTTAGGGCTGTGGCCACCGGTTTCCTGGCAGTTCTGGAAAGGAATTCCTGGAGGCTTTTCCTTGTTAATTTTAAGCTGCAATGGTATAAATATTTATAGAATTGAAAACCATTTCTTGGCGACGTTGTTTGGCGGGCTGCTTCCAGGATCGCGACCGCAGGGGGTCGCGTTCCTGGCACCTTCATGATTTATGAAAACCATTTCCTGGTTTTTTCTTGTCAGCTAGGAGACTTCGGGTTATTTTTTAGTCATAAGTCTCTGTATTTCAAGGAGGTTCGGATGCAAACCGTTACCAAGCGTGAACTGGTTCAGCGGGTTGCCGAAAAGACCAGCGTGCAGCAGATCAATGCCAAGGAAGTCATCCAGTGCTTCCTGGACGAGATCATCAACGAGCTGGCTCGCGGCAACCGGCTGGAGTTTCGCGACTTCGGAGTGTTTGAGCCGAAGAGCAAAGCCAGCCGCGTCGCCCGCAACCCGCGCACCGGCGACAAGGTGGAAGTGCCCGAGAAGACCACCGTCAAGTTCAAGGTCGGTCGGCTGATGAAAAAGAAGATCCAGAAGGATTACAATCCGGATCTGGATAATGAGAAGCTGCCCGACGACGATGACGATGAGCCGGGAAAGGGGAAAGGCAACGTCCCCCGGGAAGCCATGTCGCGCTGATCCCTTCTCCCCCCTCGGTTCCCTCGAGGGGAGGAGGGTGTGCTTTTATTTCTCTGGCCTAGAGTTCGGCGCCGGGCTGGTGGGGGAGCTGGACGGGTCCGCTCAGCGGCGCCTCCATGGGCAGCTTAACTCGAAGCCCTGTCTACAAATTGTTTGAAATTGTTTGCATTCTTTCCCGGACGGCCCAAAAATGGCTAGGCTCATTGCAAGTAACCAGGATCATTGCTTTCCTGGAGAGCCAGAAGAGAGCCCAGAGACCCTGAAGGAGACGATGTTTAGGAGAAAGGAAGAAGCGCTTATGTCGACTCGACGACCGATTTTCTGTTCCGCCGCTCTGGTCTTTTCTGCCGTGCTTGCCGCTGTCGGGCTGCTCTCGAGCTGCAGCGCCTACATGGCTCCCAACGCCCGCGACTTCAACGAGGTCGTCAAGGCCTGTGAAGAGGCGATCAAGGAACGCTACTACCAGGCCCGCGTTTTCCACCAGGGCGGCCATGTGGTCGCCTACTCCCAGCCGGAGCTGGAGGGGCCTTACAAGATTCGCCACCGCATCGATGTCCACATCTTCTATGAAAACACCGGCCACTTCATGCCCAAGGTCTTCGTACGCAAGTATATCGACCATGCCGAGCCGGAGCTCGAGCACGGCGACTTCTCGAGCGGTTACGAGGTGAGCGGCCATCCCTGGGGGCGGGAGGACTGGAAGCCGATCTACTACGACCGCTCGCAAGAGCTTGAGATCCGAGACGCCATCCTCGCCAAGCTGAAGATTACTGTGTAGCGCTGCCGGATGCCGGCAGATCGCTGATCATCTGATAATGGGGCGTTGGGAGGTTCCGTACCCTTTTGCCAAGTCCTTCCATCGACGAGGCTTAACCTGTCTCAGGATTTTTTCTCCCCTCCGGCCCTGCGGCCTGGGGGCGCCATCTCCGATAAAGGTCTTGAGGAGTCATGACACGGAGATCCCATCTCGATAACGCGGGGCTTGCCGGACTGCCGCCGCTGGCAGGAGATTTTGGTGGCGATTTTTATCGCGGCAAGCGAATTTTGGTCACCGGCGGCACCGGCTCCATCGGCTCGCAAATCGTCGAGCAAGCCCTGGCCGCGGGGGCCGACGTGGTTCGCATTCTCAGCCGCGATGAGACCAAGCAGCTCGAGCTCGAGGAGCGGCTGGCTCGCCACTTGGATCTCGCCCGGGTGCGCTTTTTGATCGGCGACGTCCGCGATGCGGCGCGCCTGAGCCGCGCCATGGAAGGCATCGAGATCGCCTTCCACGCCGCCGCCATGAAGCATGTCCCCGCCTGCGAGTACAATCCCTTCGAGGCGGTGCAGACCAACGTCCTGGGCACCCAGAATGTCATCACCTCGGCGCGCGAGGCCGGGGTGGCGCGGCTGGTGGTGATCTCCACTGACAAGGCCACTTGCCCGGAAAACACCCTGGGAGCGACCAAGCTCCTGGCCGAGCGGCTGGTGGCGGCGGCGCATCTGTCCTCCCCCGGGCTCAACCTCTCGGCGGTGCGCTTCGGCAACGTCATCGGCAGCCGCGGGTCGCTGGCGCCGCGGGTGCTGCGGCAGCTTGAAGAGGAGGGTTGCGCCTCCCTCACCCACGCCGACATGACGCGCTTCATGATGACCCTTCAGGACGCGGTGTCCCTGGTTCTCGAGGCCGGCTCGCGCGGCCAGGGGGGGGAGATCTTCATCCTCAAGATGCCGGTCCTGCGCGTGCTTGATCTGATTGAGGTGCTGGTGGAGGAGCACGCCGCCCGCCGGGGAAAACCCGCCGGGGAATTTCCCATCCGCGTCGTCGGCATCCGCTCGGGCGAGAAGCTGCACGAGATCCTGATCACCGATGATGAGGCGCGGCGGACGCATTACGATCCCAAGGGCCTCTTCGTGATCGAGCCGCTGGCGCGCGCCGCCGTTCAGGACGCCAAGGCCGCGGCGGAGTTCCAGGAGCGGCTCGATTCCTCTCGCGGCCCCTACTTGACGCGGGGTGAAATCCGCGGTCTGCTCAGCCGGGGCGGCGTCATCGCGCCGCTCCGGAAAAGCTCCAAGGCGGGCTCGGAGGCCCCGGCCCCCCGGGTGGTGGAGCTGCTGGGGAAAGTCTAGCCCCCGGGCGGCTTACACCCAGGAAAGGAAGAAGCCTCGACCATGACCTCTTCTCCGTGGCGCATCCCCTTGAGCCGTCCGCAAGTCGACGAGGAGGCCGTCCAGGAAGTCGCCAGCGTGCTGCGCAGCCCCATCCTCTCGATCGGACCGCGCCTGCAGGCCTTCGAGCATGCCTTCGCGCGCTTCATCGGCAGCCGGTACGCCATCGGCGTCAGCTCCGGCACCTGCGGCTTGCATCTCGCGGTCAAGCTGCTGGGGCTGGGGCCGGGCGCCGAGGCCATCACCACGCCCTTCAGCTTCATCGCCTCTGCCAACTGCCTGCTCTTCGAGAACGCCAGGCCGGTGTTCGTCGACATCGATCCCGACTCGTTCTTGCTCGACCTGGAGCTGGTCGAGGAGGCCCTCACGCCGCGGACGCGGGCGCTCCTCCCCGTGCACGTTTTCGGGAACGTCCTCGACATGGCCCGCGTCATGGCCATCGCCCGGCTCCATGGGCTGGCGGTGATCGAGGATGCCTGCGAGGCGGTGGGGGCGGCCTGGCAGGGCCGCAGGACCGGGAGCTGGGGGGACCTCGGCGTCTTCGGCTTTTATCCCAACAAGCAAATGACCACCGGCGAGGGCGGCATGGTGGTGACCTCGCGGGAGGACTTCCATCTCCGTCTCCGCGGCCTGCGCAATCAGGGCCGCTCGCTGGCCGGCGATGGCAGCTTCAGCGAGCTGGGCTACAATTACCGCATGCCGGAGATGGCGGCGGCGCTGGGGGCGGCGCAGCTGAAGAGCCTGCCTGCCTTTCTGCAGGAGCGGCGGCGGCGCGAGCGCTTTTATCAGCAGATCCTCTCCGGCCTCGACGAGCTGCGGGTGCCGCCGATCCCGCCGGAGCGGAGCCCCTTCGTCTTCATCGTCCAGACGCGGGAGCCGGCGCTGCGCGACCACCTGCAAGCGCAGCTCACGGAGCGCGGCATTCAAAGCGCCGTCTACTTCCGCCCCATCCATCTGGAAAAATTTTACCGCGAGCGCTTCGGCTACCGCGAAGGGGCCTTCCCCAGGGCTGAACACGCCGGCCAGACCTGCCTGGCCATCCCCTTTTACAATCAGATCACCGAGGAAGAGCAGCGCCAGGTGGCGGACGCGATCCGCCAGGGCCTGGCGCAGTGGCTGAATAGGTCGCGCGCCGCGGTTTTGAGCCGGTAATGGCTCCCAGCTCCGCTGACCACTGCCGCCCGCCAACGAATCATTGTCTCGCCGCGAAGCAGCGATTAAAATCTCAACGGGCACGCCGAGCCGTAGAACGGTTCGCCCGTGGGCCCATAGCTCAATCGGTCAGAGCAGGTGGCTCATAACCACCGGGTTCGAGGTTCGAGTCCTCGTGGGCCCACTTTCATTTTGCTCTTGCCAGGAGTTGCCAGCGCTGTCCTTCTCATGACTGGGAATGAAGTTAGGGTCACTCTTTCGTCAGGTTTCCATTTTGGCGCGGGGGAACGAGCAGTTTTTTCATGATCCTTGTCAGGAGGCAAGTAAATCCGGCCATTTTTTCCTTCCGCAACAATTGCAATAGGTATGTTGTGCATACGTCCCGCCTGAGCTTCCGAACGTACGTAAGGCAGTTTTGCCAGCTCATTGCAATATAAGCAAGTGACCGTTCTGTTTTTTACGGTCCCCTCCGGCGCTTCACCCTCGCCGGTGCGGACCTCGAAGCGCACCGCCTTCGCCTTCCGGTCGACCACCGGCTCGACCCAGGCCTTCTTCCCCTGCTTGGTGGAGAGCCAGAAAGATCGCACGAGCGGCATCTCGGCCTCGCACGCTGGATTCGGGCACTTCACGGTGCGGGCCCAGAGCCAGGCGATGACCGCCGCCTCGCCCCCGCCTTGAGCCTCCGGCAGCTTCACCCGCGGATAGAGGTGGCCGATCCGCTTCTCCGCCTCATGGCGCATCCACTGGCCGTAGTGGCGCACATCTTCGGCCAGCCCCTGGGCGCCGTTCCAGACCCCGGCCGCCTTCTCCTCCCCAGAGCGCTCCTGCCATCTCGGATTCACCGGCGGCTTCCCCGCGAATTTGGGCGGGATCTCGATCAGGGCCTTGGTGATGAGGACCGCTACCGGATTGAGGTCGCTGCCGTGGGCCTCGAGGCCCAGGCGCTGCGCCTCGAGCGGGATCGAGCCCCCGCCGCAAAAGGGGTCGAGGACGGGCGGCGGCTTCCCGTCCGTGGCCTTCAAGATCTCGGCCCGGGCGGCCACGAGGACCTTCAGGTCGTTCGAGGTCTCCCACTTGACGAGGTCCTCGATGATCTTGAACAGCCGCTCCCTCTCCTTCTCCTGGGCCGTCTCGGTCGGGAACTTCTCCGGATGGCTCGAGGGGTCATCGACGATCTGGGAAAAGAGCACCGCCCGGCAGGCGGCCAGGGGCCGTCGCGCCCACCAGAGATGCAGGGTCGAAGGATGCCCGTGGCGGATCGACTTCTCCCGCGCCGACTCCCGGTTGATCGCCTCGAGCGGCAAGGCCACCTCGATGAGCTTCTTTCTCAGTGCCATCACGCCTTACCTCACCGGTTTTGCTCTCTTCGCGGTTTCCACGATCGCGTCTAAAACCAGGGTCACTTCAGGATCCAACTCCTCCTTCGGCATATGGCGAGCCAAAACATGGTAATCGGTTTTTTGCATCAAATTGGGAAGTTGTAGCTTTTTGAAGAACTCCTTGAAAAGACGGTCAAGGAACTGATCGCTCGCCTTGGTCGTCATCCAGAAGGGGTCTTTTGGATCTCTCAGCGCCGCTTTGGGAACGAGGTCATCGAGGCATTCCTGCATGGCCTTCACCCAAGCGTTCTGAAAGGATTCTTCAAATAGGGGCCCAGGAGCTTTCTCTCCAGAGGTCGATTTAGCATAAGCAAGAAGAGTTGAAGGGCTGGAGAGGTAATTCTCGATTTCCCGCCGGTTCCACATGTAAGTCCTGAGTTCAGGACTTTCCTCAAGCTCGAGGTCAAGATGGTCAAACAATGCGAAACCGAGCAAGTCCTCCTTGGCCTCGCGAAGACCGTAGAAGTGCTCTCTCGCCCTATGAGGCTTGTTTTCCACACACTTGACAAACGGGCGCTCGAGAAACTGGGAAGCGGAATGTCCGAGCGACTCGGCAAAGGCCCTCAAGATGGCGAGGTCTGTGGAGCCTTCAAGATAAAGCACCCAGCCGGTCTCTTCAACCTGGTAATAGTCCTCATAACCGATGTCCTTCAAAGCTTTGAGAAGCTGGCTGCCGCGGTCGTCGATCCGATGGGGTTTTTTCCCCACAAAAGCGATGACCACGTCCCGGTCGGCGGCCTCGTTGAGGATGACCTCCGAGTGGCTGGCCGCGATGACCTGGCTTTCGCGCTTCTCCGCAAAATCGGTCAAGAGCTGGTAGATCTGCCGCTGCCTCAAGATTTCGAGATGGGCGTCGGGCTCATCGAGGAGAAGGATGGAGCCGGGATTCAAGGACAGGAAAGAAAGCAAGAGCAATGTCTGCTGGAGCCCGCGCCCGGCTGACGAAAGATCGAGTTGGACTCCTGGGGTGTCGCGGTAGGTCATTTTGATCTCACCGCGCGCGGCCAGGTATTGTGGCTTATCGAGCTTTACCCCAAAGAGCTTGCTGATTTCTTCACACAGCGATGCCCACTTCTCCGATCCGCCCTCCCCGGTGTGGACCTGATAGCAGAGGTTGCGAAGCACTTCGGCCGTCCTCCCTTCCCCGAGACGGACGTTAATGGCGCCGGTCTTGAGGAGGTCCTCATTGGCGGCCAGCCCGGACATGGGCGGCAGGAAGCCGATCTGGATGCCGGAGCACTCTTCCGGAATGGGCATGCGCTCGGGATTGGGACCTTGACTTAATCTCAGGGGGCGGCAATAGAAGGACTCCTCGTTGGCATAATCGAACTCGAGCCCGCACTTCCAATCCTTGCCGTTGCTGACGCCATCGACGATGATCTCGATGCAGACGTTTTTGGTCCTGGGCTTGCTGCCGGCCATTGCCGAGGCCCTCACATGCAAGTCCCGCCACAGGAGATTGGCCCCCGGAACTGGAACGGCGATGAGGTCCTTGCGGTTGATGGTGACGCCAGGGCGCTTCTCCGGAGCCGATTTTCCCTTCCTTCTCTCGTTCCATTTCTTGAGCCCGATGTCCCAGAGGGCGAGCGCCTGGAGAGCCGTGGTCTTTCCGGAGTTGTTCGGGCCGATGAACACCACCGCCTTCCCGAGCTCGAGTTCCACCTCTTCAAAACGCTTGAAGTTCCGGATGACCAGTTTAGTCAGCATCGCCCCCTCCGCGCGAAAGCCGTTTCAAGGAAGTCAGGCATCGCTTCAGGCTGTTGGAGCGCCTGGACGCAACTTCGGGTCGCCAGCCTCCTTTCCCTCCGCGCACGAATTCGCTCAAGAGCGAATTATAAGCGGGGCCAGTCATTCTTCCGCTATTATGCTTGGGAACGATCCCCTCTCGCGCCATTTTACGCCGGGACGATCTGGCGATATTCACAAGAGTCTCCTTGGGATTGTCGAGTTCTTCCGGAGATTCCGGAATTTTGACAAGCGGCACATCAAGGAAATCGGAGAACCGTTCCCGGTCGGCCATGAGCCAGGCTTCTACCGAGCGCACCGCGACGCGTATGGTCATGAATTTTCCAGGCTTAGCAATAAGAGACCTGCGTAAAGCCGGAGCGCATTGTGAATTTCTATTGAGATCGATGAGAACCACCCAAGGCCGGAAGCGGGCCGAATGATTATAGCCAGGCAATCGCTCGATCAATTTTGGTTTCCCTCCAGCATTGAACATGCGATCGCATTGAATGTCTGTACACTCCAGCAAACGGATAATAACTCTTTCATCGAGATCTCCCTCCACGGCGCAGTTGATATATACCGGAATTCTCTCCCCCATTCTTCACTCTACCGGCATCTTCAACTTGCTGATGTCCTTTGGCCTGGTGAGTGGGATCACGGCATCGGCCAGGTTAAGCCCCCCATCCAGTAGATCTTGAACCTCGTTGAGGTCAGAACAGATCTTTATCGTGGTTCCCTCCTGGCCGGGATTGAATAGAAGAACCTCATTTAGGCCGATGCCTTCCCCAGCGAGCAGCTCCTTGGAATGGGTGCTGAGGAGCACCTGGCGGCCCGTTTGAATATTGATCACCGCAAACATCTCCGGAAGGAACCTGACCACTTCCGGATGGAGAGAGAGTTCGGGCTCCTCGAGCAAGAGGGGACCTTTTCCATCGAGCATGGCCCAGAGAAGTCCCAGAAGGCGCAGAGTGCCATCGGAAAACTGCTCCTCGGTCTGCCAGGCGCCCCGGGGTCGCCAGTGCTCGTACTTGCCCCGGAGATGGGGTACTCCTTTTTGGTCCTTGGCGAGCTTGAACTCCGCGAATTGAGGAACGGCAGCTCTTAGTAAATCGCAGATCTTTCCCAGCCGGGCTTTACGCTGATTCACTGGCATTTGCGCAACCTGCTCAAGGAAATCCCCGCCATAAGGATCATTCTGGAGACCGGCGGACCGGTCCGGTTCCCGCACCAGTTGCGGAACGATGTGAAGGTAATGAACCGAGGCGAAGAATTCCATCACCTCTCGAAATTTCTTATTGACATTCACCTGCTCTAGGTGGGTCTGGGTCAAGCGTTCCGGATCTTCCTGATCCTCCCAATCTGGACGGTCCAATACCGGCTTTCCGTTCTGGATCACTCTTTCGCTCCGAATCTCGGGACGATTCTTGGCCTCCTGGTTGAAAGATAGATCGTATCCCCATTGGCTGGGGCTTCCGTCGTCCCCCAAGGTCACATGAACACTGACATCCGGCTCCCTCCGAGCGTACAGGGACCGGATCTTGGAAACCCCACCACGCTTGTGACTCACAGCGGCTTGGAAGCCTCCGCCAATGGTGACGATGTCATGAAGAAAACGGAAGACATCGAGGAAGTTCGATTTTCCCGAAGCGTTAGGCCCGACGAGGAATACCCGAGGCTCGAGAGCGACTTCAACGTTCGAGAAGTTGCGCCAGTTTTTGAGGGAAATTCGGGTGAAGCGGAGAGCTTTCTTCATGTTGCAACAAACTGCTTTGAGGCACGGTTTACGGAATTAATTTCATCGAACCTTCGAATTACGTTTTTGCATTAAGATTAAGTAGTTAGATTTTAAAGAGTTACGCGATTAATTGCTTCTGAAATTGCTGATAATTGCATCTTTAAATAAAGCTTCATGCCGGTTCCTCTGCCCGCTCGAGCAGGTCGCGCAGCTTGTAGTTCACCGAGCTGACGGCGAAGTCGGGCTCGTTCTGGAAGGGCTGGCGGACGTACCTCGGCCTGCCGGCGGCTTCGCCTTCGACCTGGACGATTGCCAGGATGAAGTCCTCGGGCTTGTTGAGGCCGGTGAGGATCTCATTCTTGGTGACGGTGACCGTATCCGCTCCACTGGCCCGGCCTTTCACCTCGAGGAAGCGGAGCTTGCCGGCGCCGGGGACCCGCGATTCGATGTCGTAGCCGCGGTCTTCCGAGCTCACGTCCCGGGGCTCGAAGCCGAGCCGCCGCTCCTCCTCCAGGACGGCCGCCATGGCGAGCCTCTCCACCCTCTCGGTCTCCCGGGCCTCCTCTTCCAGCTTCTCCGCCTCTTCCCCTTTCAGCCGTAGAAGCAGGCCGCGGGGAAGGATGAGGGCGCCTCCCATCACCACCGGCGGGAGGGGAGAGAGCTTGCGCTCCTCCTCGAGCTCCGCCAAGCGTCTCTGCAGTCGGGCCTGCAGATCATCGGCCCGCTGGCGCGCCTTGACGGAGTTGAGGCGCGGGGTCTTCCCCGCCAGCTCCTGGGCCTTGAGGTCCTCGGCCCGGTGGTCCCAGTAGCTGATCTCCTTGGTGAGGCGGTCCTTCACCGCCGCCGCGGTCTTGGCGATGAGCTCTTCCTTGTAGCGCTGGATCTCCCCGAAGTGGCGCGGCACCAGCTCGGCGATGGCGTAAGAGAGGACCTTGTCCTCGAGACGGTCTTTCAGCCAACCGCTGTCCAGGATCGGCTCGGCGAGCTGCCGCTCGGCTTCAACGAGGGGCCGGTAGACGAGGTGGGGGGCATGGCCGGCGCTCCGGACCCGGCCGCGGTCGTCGATCTCGACGAAACGAACCTCCCTGGAGATGATCCGGCGGCCTCCGGAGCGGTCGGCGCGGGCGTCCTGGATGGAGTGCTCGAGATAGTAGAGCGCCCGCGCCCTTTCGCCGGGGTCCTGCTCATCGACGAGGATCGCGCCTCGCTTCAGGAGGTCGCGGTGGCGCTCCAGGATGAGGTCGAGGGTCGCATCGAGGAGGGGATGGCCCGGGCAGACGAATTCCGCGAGCGGCTTTCCGGCCACGGAGACCAGGGTCTTTTCGAAGGTGATCCTCTCGTAGCGGGGGAGCACTGGATCGCGGCAGCCGATGATCCGGTCGCGGTTGCGGATGGCCGAGGGGACGTGGGTGATCTCAAAGCGTTTCGACTCGCGGCCCTTCGCCGCGCCGCCGAGACGCTTCAAGGCCTCGAGGAAAAAGCCGGCGATGAAGTGGGGCTGGAGGCGGCGTGCCTCGAGCCGCTCCCGGCGGCGCTTGAGAGACTGGTAAATGGCCTCGGGAGAGGAGGCCAGCCGCCGCTGCAGGATGGTCAGGGCGAATCCGACCGTGCCTTTTCTACCTTCGCTCTCCAGGGCGTCGGCCCGGTTGAACTCCTGGCGCACGTATTCGGTGACCTTGGCGTAGAGCGCCGCCTCGAGGTCGGACAGCCGGTAAGTGACGGTGTAAGCGAGGCGCTCCGGGAACAGCGGCGTGCCGTCGAACTTGAGGAGCTTCTCCTTCAGGAGGCGGCGCATGAGGTCGGCGGCGTCCTTCTGGTGGGCGCCGTCGCGGAACTTCCCCTCGAAGCGGTCGCCATCGAAGCTCCAGGGGCCGCCGGCGGTGGCGATCTCCAGCGCCGGCTCGCGGTCGCGGTAGATGAGCTCGTTGCCGAGCCGGCCGCCCGCATCTTTATAGGTAATCTCCACCACGCCCGACCCGTGCCATTTGACGTCGATGACCGTCACCAGCCCCGAAGGCAGGACTCCCTTCAACTGGGCACCGCGGGTGAGCTCCTCAAGCCGGGCCAAGCCGTCTACTCCTTGCTCCTGGGCGCGCCATGCATCTCCTTTCCAGGAAACCGATTTTTGAGAGAAATTTTTCTGGCCGAAAGAGAATGATAGTCAAGGATCGTCTCGCCAGTCAAGGGCGCTCCATTTCTCGTCAGAACGAGGAGAGAAAAAAAAGCCGATTTGCTGACGGCCCAACTGGCGGTGTCCGCGCGGAAGCCCATAGAGCAGCATTCTTATGCATTTTTAAATTTGTAAAATCATAAGTCATTGAGAATAAGGATCATAACGGCCTTGCAGAACGATGTTCTCCGGTTCATAAGCACCAGCTTCGAGGTTAAAGAGTCCCCGTAGGCCCCCTATCCTTTCCACCTGGCTCATTTCTATGCCAAGCCAGTTTTTTGCCCCGGGACCCGATATAATTCAATGAGATGGAGATCAGGAAATACACCGGCCACTCCACCTTCAGCTTTGAAGGCAAGTCGCGCTTCATCCAGCGCTGCTGGAACTTCTCCCTGCGCAAGGGGGAGAACACCCCCTCCAACTTGAACGCCTCGGGGGAGGAGATCCACGTCATCTTGCAGGGGGAAGGGCGCATCACCATTGGCCAGGCCTCCAGCCCGATCCGCGGCGGGGAGATGGTTTTCGTGCCGCCGCGGGTCCCTCACTTCATCGAAAATCCCGAAAGCCCGATGCTGCAGGGGATCACCCTGGAAGCCGACTGGGAGCTGCCCGCCATGGAGTCCGCCAAGGCGGCGGGGTCGGTCGGCCAGCAGGCGCTGCGGGAGACGGCGCGCAGCATCGACACCATCGTCCAGAACCTGGCGCCCACCTTGAGCGCCGCCGAGGCCATTCAAATCATCGTCAAGCTTTTTGACATCGGCGGCAGTTTGAGCGAGCAGATCGACGCCGCCCTGGGGCTCGACAACGAGGAGGGGGTCCTGGCGCTCACCCGCATCGAGAAGAAGCTCATGGACGCGGTGGCGGCGGTGGCCGACCGCTACCGCTACGGCGATGGGGGGATCTTCCCCAACCGCCTAAAAAACTCGTGACTAGCTCTTGATTCCCAATCAAAGCCTTATAAAATCGTAAGATGCTGGTTTTCAAGGCTTCCGACGCGCTCGGCTTGAGCTATTTCAAATTGCCTCTTCTGAATGGTGTGTTCCTGCTTCCGCCAGAACCTTGCCCATGAAAAAGCCGCTTGGTATCTCTTGCTTGCTTGTCGTCTTGATGCTTTTGCCGCTCGGCGCTCTCGTCCTTTCGGGCTGCGCCGCCGCGGATAAAAAGCCCCGGACGGCCAGGGAACTCCTGGATCACAAGCGGGAGATCATCGCCAAGCACTCCCGCGAGCTCTCCTCGGAAGAAAAGGGAGTGATCCTCTACCATCCCGGCCGCAGCTTCGCCGAGATCGACCGGACGCTCTACGCCTTCCTGCTGGCGCACCAGCGCCAGGAGCAGGCGGAGAAGGAGGGGATCAAGCTTGGCGCCGCCCGCCAGGCGTCGCTGCTCCAGGCGAATCAGGAGCTGCCGGAGCTCGAAGAGTACTACAAGCGCCACCGTCAGGATGGCAAGGCGACCCCCTACACGCCCTACCCGCCGCTTCCATTCAACCCGCCGGCTTCCGGGAACGGCCCCGGCGGCGCCGGTTCACGAAGCGCTCGGAATGCGGGAACGGCTGGAGATCGGCAGAACTGAGTTGCGGTGGTTTTGTGAACGTTTTTGACCCTTTGTTCCACTGGTGAAGAGAATGAGAGGAGATTGAAGATCATGGCCAAGATGCGACCCCCCATCCCGAACCGCGTTGCTACCGAGCGTCCAGAGCTGTCCGCCGCGGCCGACGCCCGCCCGGCGCTGCCGCCTGGAAATGGCGATGGCGATGCTCAACCGGCTCTGGCGCGAGCCCAGGGAGGCCTGCACGAGCCTCCGCGAGATGAGAAAGCCCTCAAGGCGCGGGCACAGTCCCTCGAGTTCGCCATCGGGCAGATCCGCAAGAAGTGCGGCAACGGCTCCATCATGTACCTGGGGGCCGACCACAAGGCCGACGTGAGCGTCATCTCGACGGGCGCGCTTTCCCTCGACCTGGCGCTCGGGGTCGGCGGCGTGCCGCGCGGGCGCATCATCGAAGTTTTCGGCCCCGAGTCCTCGGGCAAGACCACCTTGACCCTGCACATCATCGCCAACGCCCAGAGGGAAGGCGGCACGGCGGCCTTCATCGACGCGGAGCACGCCCTCGATCCGACTTACGCCCGCATGCTGGGGGTGAACCTCGACACCCTGCTGGTCTCGCAGCCGGACTCGGGCGAGCAGGCCCTCGAGATCGCCGAGATGCTGGTCAGCTCGAACGCCATCGATGTGATCGTCATCGACTCGGTGGCCGCCCTGGTGCCGCGCGCCGAGCTGGAGGGGGAGATGGGCGACGCCCACGTCGGCCTGCAGGCGCGCCTGATGTCGCAGGCGCTGCGCAAGCTCACGGCGGTGGTGAGCCGGACCCGCACGTGCCTCGTCTTCATCAACCAGATCCGCGCGTGGTTCGGCGTCATGTTCGGCAATCCGGAGACCACCACCGGCGGCCGGGCCCTCAAGTTTTACGCCTCGGTGCGCCTCGACATCCGCAAGATCGGCGCCCTCAAGGACGGCGAGGCCATCAAGGGCTCGCGGACGCGCGTCAAGGTGGTGAAGAACAAGGTGGCGCCGCCCTTCCGCATGGCGGAGTTTGACATCCTCTTCAACAGGGGGATCTCGCTCCACGGCGACGTCCTCGATCTGGCGGTGGAGCGCTCCGTCGTGCAGCGGTCCGGCACCTGGCACTCCTTCGGGGAGACTCGCCTGGGCCAGGGGCGCGATCGCGCCGTCCAGTTCCTGGAGGAGAACCCAGACCTCTTCCAGCAGGTCCTGGGGAAGGTCAAGGAGGCCATGAAGGAGGGTGGAGGAGCGCCCTTGAAGGCGGAGGCGGATTGAACTCCTGAATTTTTGCAACGGAAAGGACTTAAATCCGGTCTTGATGAATATGTTGAAGCTAGTGTGTGACAACCAGCCAGTGGAATGAATTCAGGAGTCGTTGACATGGCAAAACCGGATTTCACTTTCGAGCGGAACAGGTTTACCAAGGCCGCGGGCCGCGGGCGCGGCTCCATGCTCATCATCGCCATGGGCGTCTTGACCCTCCTCGCCGTTCTGGGGGCCACCTTCGTCTCGCTCATGAAACTCGAGAAGCAGGCCACCAAGAACTACATCGACGGGCAGGTCGTCGACCTGGTGAACGAATCGGCCCTGGAGCGGGTGATCGCCGAGATTCGGGGGATCGCCAACCACTACTCCTACACCACTTACCGCGCTCCCTGGCTTTACAAGCTCCGGGACCCGAACGAGCAGAGCGAGCTGGCCGACCTGGCCGCCGGCCGCGCCGACATCGAAAGCCCGCGCGTCGGCCACTGGGACATCTTGAGCCAGGAGGAGCAGCGCTTGCACCGCTACAAGACCAAGGTCATCGACTGCTCGTCGCAAATCAACCTGAACGGCCGCCAGGACAGCCTGCCGCGCATGCTGGAGAACCTGGCGCAGGCGATCATCTCGAGCACCTGGCTTGGCAAGGGGAGTCAAAACCCGCTTTACACCGGTCCCCATCAAACCGGCCAGAGGGTCACCGGCATCCAGATCGTCGAGTTCCGCAACAAGCTCGAAGGCCATCGCTTCCGGTCGAAGACCCAGCTGCGCGACCTGATCGGCAAGGAAAACTTCGACACCATCAAGGACTTCATCACCGTCCATGCCTGGGAAGATCCCTACACCTACAAGCCGGACGATGGCCTCGATGAGATCTCCCTCCTGAAAATGGCCCGCTCGGGAGGCGGCGGGGTGGGCGGCGGTGCCCGCTCGGACCACCACGATCAGGTCGAGGGGGCCGGCAACGTCTCCTCGGAGCCGCGCTCGCCCATCAACATCAACACCGCCCCCGAGGAGGTGCTGATCGCCTGCCTCATGGGGATCTCCGGCCGGCGCGCCTTCCCGTACGCGCGCTTGAACTACGAGCGCATCGATGAGCACGCCACCATCTCCGGGCTGCGCATCCCCGGCCAGGAGGAGGTCGCTGACCTCCTGCCCCGCGGCGTCTGGGTTTACATGCGGCCCCTGACCTATGACAACGCCAAGAAAATCGCCTTGAGGATCATCAGCGACCGAAAGACAGCGTCGCGGCAGTTCATGACCTGGTCGAGCGGCGAGGCCGGGCGGCCGGGCTTCGCCGAATTCATCAACCAGCTCCCCGCCGACTATTTCCCCGCTCCAGGGACCGCCCGCATCGTCGATCCCCGCAATGTCCGCGACACCCGCGTCGGCGCCGATATCATGGGCGCCGCGAACGAGCTGAGCGTCGGCTGGCGGCGCGGCCATGACCTCCGGGAGCGGCAGTTTCGCCTGGACGCCGGCCAGCCGTTCCACACCCAGTTCGCCTTCTACTACGACATGGTCAAGGCGGCGATCATCGCCAACTTCAACCCCAACACCCGCCTCAACCGCTCGAACCCCAACGTCACGGCGTACACCCCCGTCGACAAGTCCAATCTGGTGATGCTCGATCCCCGCGATGGCACCCGCACCCTCACCCGCAAGGGCTACACCACCGAGTTTTGCTTCGACAGCACCGGAATTTTCGAGGTCACCACCCTGGGGGAGATCGCCATGCGCGACCAGGAGTCCTCCGGCCTGACGTCGGTGCGCTCGGGGGGGGAGGAGGCCGGGGTCGAGTTCACGCCTCTCCACCAGAAGAAGATGCAGAGCATCGTCAAGATCTTCGATGTGCTCCGCCACACCAACCAGTTCCACTTCGAGCGCACCTTCCAGTCCGGGCAGCTCTCGAGCCGCGCCAACCGGCGCTATGTGCTCACCTGGCCCGATGCCATGCAAGTCCTGACCGATGCCCTCTCCTCCGGATCGCGGCGCGACGGGCGCGTGGAGCTGGCGGGGTTCAAGGATGGGCAGCGCAACCTCCTGCCGACGGCGTCGCGGTATCAAACCCTCAAGGCGCCGGAGGAGATCGCCATGGCGCACACCTTCGACCTGCGCGACGACGTCTCGTACGCGCAGCTCAAGCGCCTGGTCCGCACCGGCGGCACCGGCAAAGCGGAGTTCCTCTTCCAGATGAAGGAGGCCCTCAACGCCGGCTTCAGCCGCATCAACTCGCGGCTGCGCCAATACTACGGCACCCAGTTCCTGCAGTCGCTGGGCATCGGCCAGGGAGGAACTGCCGCCATCAATACCGATCCGATCGTGGACAAGGATGAAAACAATCCCAACCTCCGGCCGGATGGGTTCCAGACCAGCCTCTTCAACACCGGCCACGGGGGAGCCCGGTTCCTCCTCCTGCCGGCGCACAACCGCATCAACGAGGGCACGGGGAAATCGGGCATGGCTGCGCAAGTCGGCGCCGGCTATCGCAACAACCTGACCGGCAACGTCCCCTACTATGAGGGCGGCATCGCCTTCTGGGTCAAGTTCGAGTTCGACGGCGATGACCGCGTCTTCTCCGGCCTCATCGGCTGCACCCAGGTGATCGAGGACGTGGGCCAGCAGCTCAAGGATTCGGAGGGCTCGCAGTTTTATATTTTCAAGAACACCAAGGGGCAGCTGCGCGTCGTGCGCATGTACTACCATCAGGCCTTCCCGGCCGGCCTCGGCGAGGGGGACGCCGGCGGCCTCAACCTCTGGCCGCCGGTCGAGACCGGCGACCAGGGCGGGAAAGGCGATGCCTCCACCGGCCAGGAAAATCCCATGCTCAAGTACCTCGATCAGAAGAAGCCCTTCGCCCGCACCGACGTGTTCATCGATGTCTCCCACTTTCGGGCCCACGAGTGGCACCACATTGCCGTCGACTGGAACGACCAGATCGAGTCTCAGGCCCTCAAGGTTTACATCGACTTCGAGGAGGCGGAAGGGGGGCGGCCGTTCCACCCGCAGGCCGTCATCACCAACGAGCCGACCTCGTGGGTGCGGCTCAACGTCCGCCGGCCGCGGGATGAGCTTTTCGTCGGCGGCTTCATCCGCCAGCAGCAGGTGAAGGATGCGGGCGTCTTCAAATGGTTCACAACGGTCAGCTCACCGGTCACCGGCTCGGCGGGAGTGGGCGGCATCCAGGTGGTGGAGCCGTCGGTGAAGCGCATCCTCGCCAACGCCACCATTGACGAGCTGGTCACTTACACCGGCACCTTCAACAACGTGAAGAGCTTTTTTGTCACCGGCGCCAACCCCGGCTATTTCACCAATCAAACCGGCGAGTACGCCAACCTCATGGAGGTTCCCATGCCTCCGGAGGTCGACCACGTGGTGCTGCGGTCCTTCGACTGGACGGCCTATTATCCCTCGTTTTACACCGGCTACACCCCCCGGCAGCCGCAGAAGCTGCAGCCGAAGCCGCTGCGCTGCCAGCTTTACCTCGGCCGCGAGACGCTGCCGCCGTTCGAGGAGCCGTGGCGCACTCCGCAGGTGGTCAACCGCGTCGCCGGCCGGCCGCTCTTCCGGTCGCAGGCGGGGGGGCTCCTGGGGCGCAACGCCGAGCTGCTTTACCGCTTCACCCTGCAGCCCGGCATCGCCAACCAGGGCAGCGTGTCGGGCGGCGCGGTGCAGACGCCGGTGCTGGACGACGTGACGGTGACGTATTACCTGCCGGATGCGAAGATTCTCCATCAGGAAGAGGTCGATTAGCGACCGTGATCATTAATGAATAGGTTCTTCCTCCGCAACTTCTCCGCAGAATGCGGAGAAGTTGCGGATAGCTCGGTTGCGGGCGAAGCCCGCATTATGGTCAGGAGGATGGATTCATGCTTTTTCGAAAGTGCTTGTCCGTGAAAGCGCTGGTGGTTCGGGCTATGGCGGGGGGGCTGGTTGTCGCCGCGGCGGCGAAGGGCTTCGCCAAGGATGATGTCAAGTACGGCAAGATCGTTGAACTCTTGACGCTGAAGGCGGCCCCGGCCAAGGACAATCCCAAGCTCACCACCATTGAAATCGTCTTCAACTTGAGCCCCGACCTCCCCAAGGACGTCAAGATGGAGTTCGAGCTGGAGTACCAGAGCGAAGAGCTGGAGAAGGCTTACTTCCAGCTCAAAGATGAAAACCGCAAGAACCTGAAGCTCTCCTTCACTCCCAAAACCCGCCTTGCGGTGGATGAGTATTTCCTCAGAACCAGGGTTCGCCTGGACCAGCAGGCCGAGGCCGTGAAGGAGGCCATCCTCAAGAAGGAGAAGGTGTTTCCCCCCGACCAGGAGCCCTGGCCCATGTACTACCCCGACAAGCCCATCAAGGTCGGCAGCAAGAAGGACAAGGAGGCCGAGGACCAGGAGGTCAAGGAGTACTTCCAGAGGAGCTGCGACGCCCTGATGGAGCTGAGCAACGAGTTCATGGAGGCCATGGAGGCCATGGACAAGGGGGAGAAGTTCGTCAGCGAGAAGAAGATCGACCAGAAGCCCCTGGTTGACTTCATCCTGGGGTGGATGAAGAAGATGGGAGAACAGCAGGCCGCCCTCGAAAACTACGCCAAAGCCGAGCCGGCCCTGGTGCGCAAGCGCCCGGTCGCTTACGGCTACCTGGGTGAACTGGGCCGAATGATTGCCAAGCGCTGTTACCGCGACACCCTCCCCAAAATCCTGGCCAAGTACGGCAGCAATCTTGCAAACCTCAAGATCACCGCGGACAAAAATTTTATCTCGAGTTACCGCTTCAGAGTCAGGCCTGTCGACCTCGAAAACAAGTACAAGGAGATCGCCCGCTTGACCGGCTTTGGCGAGGAGGGCGAGGAGGGCGAGGAGGAGCCCGAAGGCCCCAAACCGGGGGAGGGGGAGGGCGCAGGCAAGGATGAAAAGAATCAATAATTTTGCAAGGTATTTATAAAAAACAACTTGCGGGATTGACCGGGCCTTCCGTATAGTTTTTTTACGGTCCCGGTAGAAAAGCTCCCTGCGCCGGTGAATTAACTCTTGACATTGCCAATAGCTTCGGGTATTTAACCGCCTTCATGGTTCATTATTGGACATGGCCAGGAGGCGGCTGCTCATGAGTTCGCTGAGCCCGGTGAGCCCCCTATTCCCGAAGAGTTTAGAAAATCCCCAACGCGTCCGGCAAATCGATGTCCGGATGGATCTCCCCCCTGACTTCCTCCGGTTGCGAGCGGATGGTCCAGTGGACCTGCCCGGGCTCAACCTCATCTCCCCTTCCTTCCTGTCGGATGGCCTTCTCGAGGCAGTCTTTACGCTCGAAGAGCCGGCGGCGGTGAGGAAAGAGTTCGGCGGCGGGACTTCCACCCTGGAAGCTCCCTCCTTGCGAAGACGCCTGGATGCCGCCTTTGAAACCTGCAACCGCGGCGTCGCCTCCTGGATCGGCGATTTCTTCAATGGGCTTTTCAGGAAGCCCTGAAAGCCGGTTCGCCGTCATTCACCCCCCACGTTCCCCGTGATTCATCCCTCCCGACCCCCCTTGAAGGGGGGCGTATGAGGGGGGACGGTTGTGAGCTCGGTTCTAGCCGCGGTAGCGAACGGACGGGGCGGTGGGATCAGTGGGAGCGGACCGGCAGCGGCAGGCCGTAGGGGATGCCGATGTCATCCCGGTAACTGAGGCCGGTAAAGCGGATCTTCTTGATGGCTTGGTAAGCTTTGGCCCGGGCCTGCTCCAGAGTCTCGCCGAGGGCGGTGACTCCAAGCACGCGGCCGCCGGAAGTGTACAGCGGCAGGCCACTGGGGGCGCCCGCTTCCCCTTTGACGCCGGCAAAAAAGACCTTCAGCTCAGAGCCGCTGGCCGCGGCCTCCTGCTCCACTTCCTCCAGTCCTTCGATGAGAAATCCGCTCTCGAACGGTCCCGGGTATCCTTGGGAAGCACCGACCACGCAAACGGAGGGGCGGCTGTCCCAATCCAGGGTCACCTCGTTGAGTCTCTCCTCCAGGCAGGCCTGGAGGACCTCGGCCAGGTCGCTCTTCAAGCGGAAGAGGATGGCTTGCGCTTCCGGATCGCCGAAGCGGACGTTGAACTCGAGCACCTGGGGGCCTTCCTCGGTGAGCATCAAGCCGGCGTAAATGGCGCCGCAGTAGGGGATCTTCTCGATGCGGAGCCCCGCCAGGGCCGGGTAAATGAGGCGATCCAGGATCTCGTTGATCAAGGGATCCTTGAGGGGAACGTGGGGAGAGTAGCAGCCCATGCCGCCGGTGTTGGGGCCCTGATTGCCGTTCAAGGCCGGCTTGTAGTCTTGCGCCGTCTCCAGGGGAAGGGCCGTTTCGCCATCGGTCAAAACAATCAAGGTCATCTCCGTGCCCGGCAGGAAGTCCTCGACGACGATCTTCGAGCCGGCCTCGCCGAAGCGCTTTTCGAGCATCATGGCGTCGATGGCTTGCAAGGCCTGGGCGCGCTCGCGGGCGATCACCACCCCTTTTCCGGCCGCGAGGCCATCTGCCTTGATGACCACCGGCAGGGTGGTCTTCTCGACGAACCGCCGCGCCTCGCCGGGGTTGTCAAAGGTGCGGAAGGCCGCGGTCGGGATGCCGTGGCGGTCCATGAATTCCTTGGCGAAGCACTTGCTGCCTTCCAGCTGGGCCGCCTGGTGGTTGGGGCCGAATATCTTCAGCTTTTCTTTTTCGAAACGTTCCACCGCCCCCAGGATCAAGGGCGCTTCCGGGCCGACCACCGTCAAGTCGATCTTCTTTTCCTGGGCGAACTGGACCGCCTGCTCGATCCCCTCGGGAGTGTCCGGCGCAAGGCTCATCGTGTCCACGTCGCGAGCGAGGCCTGCATTCCCTGGCGCGCACCATATTTCCTTGACGCTAGGCGAGCGGGACAGCTTCCATGCCAGGGCATGCTCCCGACCTCCGCCTCCCAAAACTAAAACTCTCATGGGGATCTCCCTCAATAATCTCAGATTAACCGATGGCTCATTCCAGCGCCTTCTCTTCCGGCTCGACGCCTTCCCCAACCACATTTCGGTTCCAGGCGGGCGCGCGTCAAAAGAGAACGCTTCTCTTTTTCGGCAGAATCGCCTTCGATGCTGTATGAGAATTCAGCAATATTTACGGATCTCAAAACGGCAGGCCCGATTGTACCCACAATCGTTTCCAAAGCCATCCCAAAACGACCAGTCCGTAAATTAAGCAAGCCGGGGCCCACAAGCCGTGAGAGTGCAGGTAACCGGCGTTGAGGAAATAGAGGCCGGTGAGACCGGCACGCACCGCGCCGGCGGCTGGATGGAGCTGGCCAGTCCCGGCGGCAGCCCAGGTCTCCGGCGCCGGCAGCTTCAAAGCGCGGAAAAGCACGGCGAAAAAGAGGAGGGAGTTGCCCCAGACGAAAGGATTCCTCCAGCTTCCCAGGAGGAGCCCCACCGGCGCGCTCAGAAGGATGACCACGAGCCGGGCGATGGGCTGGGGATGGTACGGCCGGTCCTCAAGGCGACTCAAGGCCGTGACCAGGGCCACATAGAGGCCGGTGAACGCGGCGGCGAAGGCCAGGAACGGGAAGTTGAGGAGGCTGGCAAGCGGGATCTTGGCCGCGGTTCCGAGCAGAAAGTTGAAAGAGCGACAAGAGCCCATCAGAACATTGCCCAGGACCGGAAGCTTCTTCCCCCCGCCGTTATAGAGGAGGATGGCGAGAAGGAGCAGGGCGAAAACGTGCAAAATCCCGCCGGCCCAGGCCATAAGCGCGGCCGCCGCCCCCAGGGCCGCCGCCAGCGCCAGAGCCTGGCGAGCGCTGACCTCGCCGCGCGCCAGCGGCCGGCGGGATTGAATGGCTTGGCGGTCCTTTTCCCGGTCGAAGAAATCGTTTGTCACCATGCCGAGCCAGTAGGAGAGCACGGAGACCGCGAGCGTCAGGACCAGCCCCTGAAAGGACCAGGGCAGGGACATTTCTTTGACCGGCGGCTCCGGAGTCAGAGGGGCGGCGTAAGCGCAGGCGAGGAAGTAGCCGGCGAGGCTGTCCGCAAGCGCGGTGGGGGTAAGGGGCAGTCGAACCAGCTCGAAGAACGTGCGCGGTCGCATGGTCTTGGCTCCACGCCCTCTGGCTTGCGGCCGGCCTCAACGGAAGCCGAACAGCCGGCTGAGATCGTTGTAAGTCAAGTAAATCGCCAGGCCGATGATCAAGAAGAACGCCACTGTAGTGGCGATCTCCTGGACGCGGATGTCGACCGGGGAGCCCTTGATCTTCTCGATGAGCAGGAAAAACAGGTGGCCGCCGTCGAGGATGGGGAACGGCAGCAGGTTGAAGATGCCGAGGTTGACGCTGATGAGCGCCAGGAAATAAATCAGCGTCCCCAGACCGTATTCCGAGACGTTGACGATGATGTGGACAATGCCCACCGGCCCGGCCAGGTTCTTGGTGTGGACCTTGGCCTGGAAGAGCGCCTTCAAGGTGACGAGGACCTGCTGGGCGACGATGCCGGTCCGCTTGAGCCCCAGGACGGCCGAATCGAGCACTCCGGCCTTGGTGATGATGCGGGCCGGCTCGTGCTCCCAGCCCAGGGGCTGGTATTCGTCGCCGAGGAGGCTGGTCCTGGCGATCTTTTTCTCCCCGCCCGGAGGCTGCCACTCGATCTCCGCCTTCTTCTCTCCGGCGGTCCGGACCGCGGCCATCAGGTCGTCCCACTTGCCGATGGCCTTGCCGTTGATGCGGAGGATTTTCGAGCCGTCCTCGATGCCGATCCTGCCGGCCGGGCTGCCCGGGATCGCGATCGCCGCCGGCGCCTCATCCCAGGCGGCCTTGCCGGGCTCCAGGAGGAGCTGGCGGCTGACGTCCAACGGCTCGGGCAGACGGCGGTCCCCCCGGACCACCTGCACCTCTAGCCGGTCTGCCGGGAAATCGCCGAGGATCTCGGCGATCTCCTGGCGGCTGGTGATCCACTTGTGGCCGATCTTGATGATGAGGTCGCCGCTGCGGAAGCCGGCTTGATGCCAGGGGGAGCCTTCGGCGAGGGCTCCCAGGCGGGCCAGGAGGAGGGGCGAAAAGACCTCCCGCCGGATGGACCACAGGAGCAGCTCCTCCCGGGGCATTTCGACCTTGCGGATGGCGCCATCCTTCCCTTCCACCTCCAGGGCCAGGGTGGTCCGTTCCACGGGGAAGAGCGCTTGCAAGATGTTCCACTGCAGGGACAGGAACGGCCGGCCGCCCACGGTGAGGATGCGGTCCTCCGGCTTCAAGTAGGCGAGCGCGGTCGATCCGGGCTGGATCTCTTGCACCAGGCCGGTCCGGTCGATGGGAAGCACGCCCAAACGCGGGAATTTTTGCTTTTTGCCGGTTTTTTCGGTCTGGATGGTTTTCTGGAGCGCTTGCCCCTGGCGCTCCAGAAAAAGCTCGAAAGGCTGGTCCGGATTCAGCTCGTGATAGGTGTTGATCGCATCCATCAAGTGGCTGAACGCGGTTTCCTTGATAACGATGGCGCCGAGTCGGGCGCCGGTGAGGCGGTCTCCCTTCTGCACACCCGCGGCGGCGGCGGCGCCTTTCGGATCGACCTTGGAGATTTCTGGGCTTTGTGGCTGGACGATGCCGATGGCGCGCACCCCCGCCTGGGGATTCCACTCCGGCTCGACCTCGAGCGGCGGCTGGGGCTTGCCATCTCGCTCGTACTCGATGGTGACCGCCCCTTCCTTCTTGCCGAGGGCGATGGCGAGGAAGATCTCCGAGAACTCGCTGATGGGCTCGCCCTCGACGGCGGCGATGCGGTCGCCGATCCTGAGTCCGCTTTTCCAGGCGGGGCTGCCCGGCTCGATCTCGCCGATGACCGGCGGCGGGAACTTGACGCCGAGGCTGAAGGCCAGGGCAAAGAAGAAGAAGGCGGAGAGGATGTTGAACAACCCGCCGGCGGCGAAGACGATCGCCCGCGAGCCGGCCGGTTTGGAAAGCAGCCAGTCCGGCTGGGGCGGGGACTTCTGGCTTTCCGGGTCGAGCACCGTCTCTCCGGCCATCTTGACGTAGCCGCCGAAGGGGATCAAGCCGACGACGTACTCTGTCCCTCCCCACTTGCAGGCGCAGAGGCGCAGCTTGCGGCCGAAGAGCGGCGGGTCGAAGCCGATGCTGAAGCGCTCGACTCGCACACCCGCCTTCTTGGCGGCCAGAAAGTGTCCGAGCTCGTGGATGAAGATGATGATGCCGATGCCGATGAAGGCGTAAAAGATGTTCAGGATGAGGGTGAGGTCCATGGCTGGTTCGATGCGTCGCTATCGTCCGGTTGGTTGGCTGCTGTTGACAGAAGGCCTGGATGTGAACACGTGCTTGAGATGGTGCATTTTCACGGCTGCGGCGCTCAGCCGGCCCGGCGCCGCACTTCTTCGCGCGCCCAGCGATCCGCGTCAAAGAGGTCCTCGAGGCTGGGAGATCCGATAACCCGATGGGCGCCTAAAACCTCCTCCACGATGTCAAAGATTCGGAGGAAAGCCAGCTTTTCTTTCAAAAATAAATCGACGGCGGCCTCATTGGCGGCATTGAAGACGCTGCTGGCGGTGCCGCCGTCCTCGAGCACTCGGTAAGCGAGGCGGAGAGAGGGGAAGCGCGCCTCATCCGGCGGCTCGAAGGTGAGCTGGCCGATGTCCGCGAGGCTGAAATGGGACGGCGGCATCTCGCGGCGCTGGGGGTAGGTGAGGGCGTACTGGATGGGGATTTTCATGTCCGGCGGGCCGAGCTGGCAAATGGTCGACCCATCGACGAACTCGACCAGCGAGTGGATCACCGACTGCGGGTGGATCACCACCTTGATTTTCTGGGGAGGCAGCTGGAACAGCCAGTGCGCCTCGATGATCTCAAGGGCCTTGTTCATGAGCGTGGCGGAGTCGATGGTGATCTTGGCGCCCATTTTCCAGGTGGGGTGGCGAAGCGCCTGCGCGGGGGTGACGTGGGCCATTTGCTCGCGCGAGTAGTTGCGGAACGGGCCGCCGGAGGCGGTGAGGTGGATGCGGCGGACTTCGGCGTGATCGCCGGCTTGGAGCGACTGGAAGATGGCCGAGTGCTCGCTGTCGACCGGCAGGATCTGGCGATCGAGCTCTTTCGCCCGCCGGGTGAGGATGGATCCCGCCATCACCAGCGCCTCCTTGTTGGCGAGGGCAAGGTGCTTCCCCGATTCGACGGCGGCCAGGGTGGCGGGAAGACCGGCGGCGCCGGAAATGGCTCCCAGGACGATGTCGGCCGGAGTTTCCTGCACCAGCTTCGCAAGTCCGGCCATTCCCGTGTACACGCGGGGCGCCGGCTCCCAGGGGCCGCGCTGGAACTCCTTGAGCAGCGCTTCAGCCGCCTTGGGGTCGCACAGGCCCAGGGCCAGCGGCCGGAACTCGCGCGCCGCTTCGAGGAGGCCCTGCCAATTCGAACCGGCGGCCAGGGCGACCAGTTCCAGCTCCGGGCGCAGGCGGCGCACCACCTCCAGGGTGCTCTGACCGATGGAGCCGGTGGCCCCCAGCAAAATGATTTTCTTTTTCATGGAGGTTAGTTTAGCTTATGTGAATGTGTTGTCCCATGATTTTTTGGAATTGTGCATGACATGATGCCCGAAATCTTTCGCATCCCCATCCTTCACTGGCCGATCCAGGGCTACGGCCTGATGATCGTCATCGGCTTCCTGCTCTGCACCTGGCTC
The DNA here is from genome assembly GCA_016209605.1 of Planctomycetota bacterium. Taxonomy (GTDB): domain Bacteria; phylum Planctomycetota; class UBA8108; order UBA8108; family JACQVS01; genus JACQVS01. The sequence goes on along the minus strand of JACQVS010000234.1, from coordinate 802 downwards.
GCCTCCCGCGAGGCGCGCCGGCGCGGCTTGCAGGTCGACGTTTACAATTTCGGCGTGGTGATGCTTCTCACCGGACTGCTGGGGGGAAGGATTTTTCACTATATTCAATTTTATGAAATAGAATATGCTGATGCCCCCTGGTATGCATTCTTTGCCATCTGGAAAGGAGGGCTGGTGTTTTTCGGCGGCGCCGTCGGCGGCATCCTGGGGACGATTTTTTACATCAAGTCGAAGAAGATCGACGGCGCCGAGCTTTTTGACGCCATATCGCCCTTCATTCCCGTCGGCATGGGTTTCGGGCGCCTCGGCTGCCTGATGAACGGCTGCTGCTGGGGCGGGGTGTGCAGCGAGGGCTTTCCGCTGGCCCTCATCTTCCCGCGGGACCATGGGGGGGCGCTGACGCCAGCCTTCCGATCCCAGCTGGAACGGGGATTGATTTCTGATAAGGCGGCGCAGGCGCTGCCGGTCTACCCGACGCAGCCCCTCGAGGCTGCGGTCGATTTTTTCCTCTGCGGCCTCTTGTGGTGGTACCTCCGCGGCCCCTCGCCGCGGGGCGGCGGGCTGCCGCTCCTTTTCATCCTCTACAGCATCAGTCGCTTTGGCCTCGAGTTCCTGCGCGGCGACAACGCCCCCTTTTTTCTGGGCTTGACCATTTCCCAGGTGGTGGCGGTAGTCTTGTTGGTCGCGTGTACCGGGATATTTATCTTTCTCTGGACAAAAAAGTTGCGGATTCCAATCCTGGCGGGCTTGTCGTGAGGGGGTGGGCGGCCGAAATGCGGCCGGCTCAAAAAATGAGTTACGT
>JACQVS010000231.1 GCA_016209605.1 Planctomycetota bacterium | reverse complement strand
GGGGCGTTTTTTTTTTATTACCACCTCGTGGGGCGCGGTGCCCCTGGGTCGGCCCTGGCGGGCCCCCCCTGGGCCACCCCCCGACTCGAGGCTCCAGGACGCAGCCCAGACAAAATCCGACCGTTGACCTAAACACGGAGGTAACCGATGGTTCCAGTTTTTTGACCGTACGGGATCACATGTCGACCCCGAAGAGCGGGAAGAAGCTCACGGCAGAGGAGATCGAGACCTTGCGCCGCTGGGTGGAAGAGGGGGCGCCGTACGACGAGCACTGGTCCTACGTGAAGCCGGTCCGGCCCACGCTGCCCCGCGTTGCGAACGTCGCGTGGCCGCGGAACGCGATCGTGCTTCGAGTAGTGGAGAGCGCGACCCTCCGGGGACCGAGCGGCTCGTGGGAGCAACGCGCCGGGTGGCAAGGGTGCTCCGCCGTAAGGTGGCGCCGGCGGTTCCCAGTTGAAGATCAACCGCCATGGGTGCCGCCGCCGTGACTCAGACCTCGTCGGAAGGGTGAGCGAATTCACGGCTCATCTCATTAATCACATCGGGGAAAAGAATGATGATGGGGAAGGTGCCCGAGGATCCAGACCCTCCTCTTGGCGTAAATCTCCGGAACAACTGGTCGATCCAGGGTGGAGGCGGCTGGATCGGCGGGCAGCCCCGGAACGGAGGTCTGGCACGTGCCGCCCGGTTGGCGCGGTTGAAGCGTTCAATTTCATGCTGGGGGTCCCGGCGTGGGGGCAGTGAATTCTCGTCCACACCTTCCCAGGAGCGCCATAAATCCAGGAGGATTCGGAATAATGCACGATTTCGCTGGAACCAGGTGATGAGGCCCGAAGGGTCAATCAAGTTCACGGGATCGCTCTGAACATAGCCATACAGGTTCGTGTCCCCTCCGCCAAACCCTAGAGGATCCTTCGCCGTCCATCTCCCGACTTGTGGATCGTAGTCCCGCGCACCGAAGCGGTAGAGCCCCGTGTCCCGGTCGTAGAGGCCGCCGGCGAAACCGAAAGGCTGGAAACCGGGGCTGGTGTCGTTCGTGATGTTGCCGAACTCATCGTAGTCAAGCCGCTGGGCGACCACACCCGTCGCAGCGTCTACCACCAGGCGGGGGCTGCCCAGGTGATCGGAAATGATCCGGTAGGTGTGGCCGCCCTTGACCAGGTAATCTGGCACGTTCCCCAGAGTGCCGTAGACGAAGACCGCGACGACGTTGTTGGCACCATCCAGTTCGGCGATGGGCTTGAGGCCGTCTTGGTAGAGGAAGCCTTGGACCAGGAGGCCGTTGACCTTCTTGCCAATGCGGCGGCTCCAGCCGTCGACGAGGTACTCGATACGGGTACCGTCGGGCAGGATGGTGCATAAGAGGTTGCCCAGAGCATCATATTCGTAGGTGGCGGTCAGGCCGTTCGTGGTCTTCATTCGAAGCTCGCCGTTGGCGGTGTAGGTATAGGTCGTCGAGCCGTATCGTGTGAGCCGGTCCTGGTCATCATAGGAGCCGGTCACGGTTCCCCCAGGATCGGTTTTGGACGAGCGGTTACTGTTTGAGTCATAGATGTACGTGGCGACGGCCGCCCCGTTCTTACTGACCTCGGCGAGATGGCCCGAGCGGTCGTACGAGTACCGGTAAGTGTCGGTCGACCCGCCGATCGTCTCGGTCTTCTCGGTGAGGCGACCCAAGGGATCGCGGCTATGCTGGACCGTGTAGATCTCGGACCCGCTCAGGGTAGCGCCTTCGTTGAGGGGCTCCCCGTATGCGTTGTAGGTCCAGCTGTGGGTCATATTCCCCAGGGCTAGTCCGGTGAGAAGGTCGTTCTGGGGGTCATAGGTGAGGGCGAGATCTCCGGCCAGGACAAGAATGCCATCCTCATTGTACTGATAGGGGATATCGTGGACTCCGTTGATGCTGGTGTTCACGATACGGAAGCTGTTGTCATAGGTCCAACCTAAGCTGCCAGCCACGGCTCCCGCATGGGTTTCGCTCCTGGCCAGGAAACCATCATAGAGGTAAGAAACCCTAGCTCCTCCAGGCGCGGTGACATCCGTCAGGAGGCCCGTAGCGGGATGGTAGGCGTAAGTGACGCTTCCCCGCGGCGAGGTCAGGGTACTGAGGCGGCTACAGACGCAGCCCGCGCCCCCGTATTCAAACTCTAGGGTCTGACCGTCCGGTCGGGCCAGGCGGCTCATCTCCCGATCAGCGTTGTAGCTGTACCGGCTCGCATCTTCATCCGGGTTCACATCGGGTGGAAGGTATTCCGAGGGCAAGTTCACGGGAGTGTAGGTAAACATATGGGCCGGACGGCCGGGGGGAGTCAGGGCGGTCAGGTTCCCGCTGACATCGAAGTCCAAGTGGAGTTCCCGGGCATCGGGGAAGGTGGCCCCGACTATCCGCCCAGCCCGGTCATAATCGAGGGCGGTCGTAGAAGAGAGGGGATCGACGATCAGGACCACGTTCCAGTCCTCGTCGTAACCTAGGCTATAGGCCCGGGTCCCTTGGGCCAGCCTCTCCAGTCGACCTCGGGCGTCGTAGACCAGCTCCACGGGAAGGAGTCCTGCAAACCGGTATTCCACCATGCGGCCTTTTTCACTGAAGGTCATGGTGGCTTCCCGCCCCAGCGGAGTTCTCATGGTCAGCTTCCGCGTGTCGGCCGCGTAGCTCAAAGTGAAGGTATGGCCGTTCAACACGCGCGTCTCCGTGAGGCTCGCCAGGCTCAAAGGGTCTAACGGATCGGTGAGGGTGACCGTCCGGTTCGTGATGAGCCTCGATTCAAGACCCCCAGGATTCCTCAGGGAAGTGCTCTTCAGGACCGGCGCCAGCATCTTCCAGCGAGGGTCGGGCGCCCTCTCCAGGGTGAGGACCGACCCCTCCTGGTAGGTGATCCGACGCTTGCCGTCGGTGCCGATCTGGATCTCGATCCGTCCGCCCTCCGGGAAGGTGTTCACCCACAACCGCTCTCCGGTGCGCAGGTGCTCCACGAGGTAGGTGGTTCTGCGTCCCAGGGCGGTGGTGAGGGCTACCCGGTACCCGTCCTCGGTCTCCTCGCGCTCGAGGGAGCTCAAACCGCCGGCGGGGTCCTCGTCCCGGATCAGCCGTCCCGGATCGTCATAGCTGAAGCGGTGGACGTAGCCCCGCGGATCGGTCAGGTCGGCTAGGAGCCCGCCCCGCCCATAGCTCATGGCGATCGACTCCCCGGCCGGATTGGTGATGCGGGCGAGGTAGCCCTCCTCGTTGAGCTCCAGGAGGGTCCGCTGGCCTCCCGGCGCGGCGATGGCCGCGGGATTCCCCGAGGCGTCGCGCTCGATGGCGGTGACATTCCCATCGACATCGGCCACCGCCGAAAGGCGCCCGGAAGCATCGTAGGTGAAGCTGTAGAGGACCGCCCCGGTCAAGGCATGGAACGTGCGGAGGTGGCGGCCCAGCTTGTCGAAGAGGTAGATTTGCCCGCCGCGTTCGTCGGGAATGACGATGTCGTCCAGGCCCACCCAGGGGAGGACGAGCCCCACCCGGCGGACGCGGTGGTTTGAACTATCGGCGATGTAGAGGTTTGAGTCCGGGCCGATGGCCATCCCCTCGGGGAAGTTGAACTGGGCCGCCGTGGCAGGGCCATCATCGCCCCCGAAGCCAGGCAAGGCCGTCCCCCCCGCTACCGTGGTGATGATCCCGTCCGGGGCCACCCGGCGGATCCGGCGGACATCGCTTGTGAAGTAGAGACTCCCGTCCAACCCCACGGCAATTTCTTGGGGGCTGAAGAGCTTGGCCTCGGTGGCCGGACAGCCGTCGCAGCCGAAACCGCTGACACCGGGAAGACCCCCTCCCGCCACGGTGGTGATGATCCCCTCCGGGCCCACCCGGCGAATGCGGTCATTTCCCGTGTCGGCGATGTAGAGGCTCCCGTCCCGCCCAAGGGTAACCCCCTTGGGATGCTTCAGCGTGGCCTGGGAGGCCGGACCGCCGTCGCCGGAATAGCCGGCGGGGCCTTTCCCCGCCACGGTGGTGATGATCCCGTCGGTGCCCACCTGGCGGATGCGGTTATTGTAGGTGTCGGCGATGGAGAGGGTTCCGTCCGGCCCGACGGCGATCCCATAGGGGTCAAAGAGTTGAGCCTGTGTGGCCGGACCGTTGTCCCCGCTTGAGCCTTGCGAGCCGGTGCCCGCCACCGTGCTGATGATACCATTGGGTGCCACACGACGGATGCGGTTATTGCCCCGATCCGCAATGTAGACGCTGCTATCGGGACCGAGGGCGAGGCCATCGGGATAGTTGAGACTCGCCCCGATCGCCGGAGCGCCGTCGCCGCTAAATCCTGCAGGCCCACTCCCCGCAAAGCGGGTGATGATCCCGTCGGGGTCCACTTTCCGGATGCGGTTATTGTAGGTGTCGGCGATGTAGAGGCTTCCGTCCGGTCCGAGGGCGACCGCGGAAGGAACCCAAAGTCGGGCCGTGGTGGCCTGACCGTTGTCCCCGCTTGAGCCTTGCGAGCCGGTGCCGGCCACCGTGACCACCGTCCGGCCCAGCGCCTCGGAGCTCCGCTGGCGGCCATCGCCCAGAAAGAGAACCCGGGGATTGGGATCATAGGCATGATGGACGTTCAGGGTCCAGCCTCCCAGCCCCTGTCCTCGCGAGTCCCAGGGTCCGAACCAGCCCTGCCAGTCCTGCCAGAGGATGAACTCACGGCGGGTGTTTCCGGTGATCCTTATTCCTGAGAAACGAGCGAAGCTGAAGTCCAACTCTGCTGGGAGCATCCGGACCCCGAAATAGGCGTAGCCGATGTGAACCTCCACTGGCTGCGCCCCCTGCAGGGTGCGGCCCAAAGCGTCCTTTCCATCCCACTCGAAGTGGTAGCGCAGGTAGGGTTCCGGGCTGAAGGTCTCGGTGAACTGCCGCCCCGCAACCTCGATCTCAAGCTCGATGCGCCTGAGACTTGCCGGGAGGCTCCCGCCGCTCAGGGAGATCTCCAGGGAGTAGGCGGCCCGGCGGCCCGGAACCCGGTCGCTGCGGTAGTTGAGGCTGAAGGTTGTTCCGGCGATCCCCACCCTTTCGCCCAAGATTTGGCTCCTGAGGCCGACGATCGATCCTTCCCCTTCGCAGTCCTCGTCGGGTCGATCGTCCTTCCGCCGCGGTTCCCGCTGCTTGGGCCTCTCCGCGTCCTCGGGGAGTCCAAGGCTCTCGTTGCAGTCAAGGGGGGAGAAGTGGGAGACGGGCACTCTCCACAGGCTCAGGCCCGGCTCATAGAGCGCCGCCAGCCGCTCCCGCTCGGCGTCGGTGACCTCTAGCATGGCGAGCGCCGCCGCATCATCGACGGCGCCATCGCCGTCCAGGTCCAGGTCCGCAAGGCCGCCTGTCTCGGCGAGGACCTTCACCACCTGACCGTTCTTAGATGCCACCCACACCCCGCGGGCCCGGTCGTAGTAGCCAGTGGGGACGGCCATGCCCCCGGGAAAGTTCAGGAAGTTCTCCAGGTAAAAGTAAAGTGGCCGGTCGAAGCGCACTTCCGTTGCTCCCATGGCGAGGGCCTCATCGGCCGTGAGCTCCACGCAGTAGGTGTACGCGCTGGTGGGGGGGAGATCGGCCGGCATGGCCTGGGGGCCGTTGGTACCGACCGTGAACTCGGTGAAGCGGAGGTTGAGCGTGCTAGCCGAGCGGGTGGAGCCATTGGGGAGGACCAGGTCGGCGCAGGTGCCGGAGGGCAGGATCAACATCGCTTGGCGGGCGCCATCACCATCGGTCTCCAAGCTGCCTTGAGCCACCTGCATCGGGGCGCTCTGGCCCAGCTGGACCGACGTCACCGCGGGATCGAGCGGGATCATCACCACATCCGGAAGCCGGACGTGTTCCTGCCACGGGACATGGACCTGACGCTGAGCCTGGCAATAGCCGGACCTCTCGTATTTGAGGGTGAGGAAGCTTCCCCCGTTTACGGCCAGGTCGAACATCCCGTCCAGACGGCTCAGGGTGTGGCCGAATTCCGGGCGACCCAGCACGGTGATCTTCACGCCGGCCAGGGGGGTCCCATCCCGCTTCAACAATCTGCCGTGGAGCGCCCCGACCAGGCGGTGGTTGATCGTTCCTGGCGCTACCCCGGATTGGATGGGGTTCGGGCCCGTGTAGAGGAACTCCGTGGCCGTGGCGAGGGTGGTGGCCACCGAGAGGCTCAGGGCTGGAGCCACCGTCCAAGGATCGGGGGGCAGGGGGAGTCCGGTCACGATGATGGTTTTGCTCGCGATTCCGGATACGTTCTTGTCATCTTTGACCGTGAGCGTCACGGTGAAGGTGCCGGGAACTAGGTAAATGTGGGTCGCGGTGACCCCGGAGCCGTTCTGGCCATCCCCGAACTCCCAGATGTAAGAGGCGATCGCGCCGTCGGGGTCGCTTGAGCCCGAGGCGTCGAAGGCCACCTCCAGCGGCGCCTCGCCCTCAAGGGGCGCCGCCGTAAAGGAGGCGAGAGGGGGAAGATTGCAGTGTGGGTACGAGGCGCAGTTCAGGTCGTCGCCTGTGGGGTCGGGGCCGCACCCTGGAAAGGGGGGCAAGGGGCCTTCCCCTCCCAAGAAGAGGAAGGTGAGGAGTGAGACCGCGTCGGTGATGTCCACGACGCCAGTGTCATCGACATCGGCGGCATCTCTGCAATCGAGCTCCTTAGGATCGCCGAGGAAGAGGAACCCCAGGGTCAGGATGGCGTCGGTGATCTCGGGCTGCCCGTTCGCATCGACATCGCCTCGGGCGAAGTCGGCGGCGCCAGCCGGAGGAAAGACGAGGATAAGGACCGAGATGAGCGCAACGAAAACCCATGTCCGCCGGCTGCGATACGAACCCATAGTTCCACCTCTCAATCGAGCACCTTATTCGATAGATAGTATAGTATCGTCGTTCCGCCTTCCCTCGTCAAGCGGCCTTCGGCGCTGCTGGTGCAGGAAAAGGAACAAGTTTAGGAAAGCGATGGTTCAGCACGCGGCTACGCTCGATAAACTCTGAAAACTCGCCTGGAACAAGGGTCCTGGTGCAGCGAACCAGGGAATTCAAAGCCCGCGCGGCCCGATAACCGTGCTATACTATTTAATGCGGGTTTCGCCCGCAACCGAGCTATCCACAACTTCACCGCATCCTGCGGAGAAGTTGCGGAGGAAGACTCTATGATCGTCGCCTTTCGCTTCAACTGGATATGTTCACTGAATCGATGACCCAGCTCCATGCCTGGCCGTGCTCAACCCGGACTCCATCCTGAACTGCTCTTGCTGGTCCGCCGGCTGCGGCGCCGGTCCTGCCGGCTGGCGCTGGGGGGCGGCGCGTTTGCCGCGCTGAGCGCCTTTTTGATGGCCTTGCTTGCGGCCGCGCTGGTGGAGCGCTTCTGCTTTCTGGGCGCTGGAGCTCGCTGGCTGTTTTTTTACGCCGTGCTCGGCCCGCCGCTCCTGGCGTTTCTCTTAGCCGGCCTTCTGCCCCTCTGGCGCTCCCGCTCCGCCGCCGGCCTTCTGCAGCTTGCCGAGGCCGCCGTGCCGGCTACCCGGAACCTCCTCCGAAGCGCCTCGGAGCTGGCCGCCCTTGAGTCGGTGGCGACACTTGACTCCCTTTCTTTCCGCGCCGCCCTGCAAGACCGAGCCGGGGAGGCGGCGCGGCGCCTCTCACCGGCGGCGGTGATCCCGCTCCGCCGCCTGCGGCGGCCGCTCGGACTTGCCGCCGCCGCCTGCTTGCTCGCGGTCCTGGCCGGGGCGATCCCTTCCCTGGGATTCTGGCCGGCCGCCCAGCGCATCCTGCGCCCGGGGGCCGATCTGCCCCGCTTCTCGATCACCCAGGTGGAAATTCTGCCCGGCGATGCCCTCGTCCCCGAAGGCGAGGACCTTCTCATCACGGCGGTGCTCCAGGGCCGGCCGGCGGCCGAGGCGAGGCTTTACTGGCGGAACGGGTCTGGGCGGAACGGCTCTGGGGCCGGCGGCGCCGGCGCCCCTCCCGAGAGCGGCGTCCTGCCCATGACGCCGCTGTCTGAACCGGAGGGGGGGGCCGAGCCTTCCGGACGCTTTCGCCGCTTCGAGGCGGCGCTCACGAAAATCCAGGGTCCGCTCCGGGCTTTCGTCCGGGCCGGCGACGGCGAGTCGAAGACCATCTCGATCCGGACCGCCCCGCGCCCCGCCGCCCTCCGCTTCGCCAAGCGCTTCCGGTATCCGGATTACCTCGAGCGGCCGGTGCGGGAGGTCATCGAGAGCGACGGCAACCTCCAGGCCCTTCAAGGCACTCGCGTGCGCCTGGCGGTCGAGGCCAGCCAGGAGCTGGAAGGGGCCAAGCTGGTCCTCGGCTTCCCGGACGCGCCGCCGCGGGAAATCCCCATGCAAGCTCGAGGACGGGAAGCTGAGCTGGAGGAGCTGGCGATCGAGCGGTCCGGCGCCTACCAGGTGGTTCTCATCGCCGCGTCCACCGGCTTCACCAACGCTTGGAGCCCCGCCTATGAGCTCCGAGCCGATCCCGATCGCCCTCCGGCCGTGGAGCTGCTCGAGCCGGTCGCTCCCCTCATTCTTCCCCCCGATGGATTTTTTTCCGCCGCCGCGAAAGCGACGGATGATTACGGCCTCGACGCGCTGCTCGAGGTCATCACCGTCAACGACGGCCTGCCCCTCATCCGCACGGCCGAGAGCGGCGGTCGCCGGCGCGAGCTGGATTATCGCGGAACCATAGACCTCTGGCCGCTGAAGCTCCTGCCGGGGGACCGGGTGCAGGTGGCTTACCGGGCGCGGGACCTCCAGGGGAAGGAGGCCGACTCCGCGCCGCTTTCCATCGCCATCTCCCTGCCGGGGAAGATCCCGCCGGCGGGGCGGCTCCTGGAGGTCTATCTCGAGGCGGCGGGGCGGCTCGATCGCCTGGCGGAAGAGGCCAAAGGCCTGGCGGCGAGGGCGGGGCAAGGCGGCGAGTCCCCGGACTCGCTGCGGGAAGAGGTCCGGTCCTGGACCGGCCGCGCTGGGACGGCTCTCAAAGTGCTGGAGCAAGGTTTGCAGCTCCCGCTCGCGGCGGAGACGGAGGAGGACCTGGCGCTCCTCCATCAAGCCTTGTTGAGCGCGCTTTGCGATGCGGCGCGGCCCGGCGAAGCGCTCCTCGAGGAAGGGGGGAGGTCCGCTCGTACTGCCGGCCCCCTCAAGATTGCGTTCAAGAAAGCCGCCGACCGGACCCGGCAGCTCGCCGGCGCCGCCGGCCCGCTCCTGGTCGAGGCCATCGCCGTCCACGGCTTCCTGCGCCGGCTCGAGGTCATCGCCGGGCGGATCGAGGAGCACGAGGAGAGGCTGCCCGGCGCCGCCCGCAAGCTTCTCCCCAACCAGATGGAGCGGCTCGCCAAGGAGCGGCGGGCCTTGAGCGGGGAGCTCGCCGCGCAGCTCTCGATCCTGGCCAGGCTCGAAGAGGGTCGTTCAAAAGCCGGCGCGGCCATGCGAGGGACCCAGGCGTTCGCGCCGTTTTACAACCTGCTGCCGCTCGTGCGGGCGGCGGTCGAAGGGGCTGAGAAGAGGGGCGCCTGGAAGGAACTGAGCGGAAAACTGCGCGAGTTCTTGAGGATGGCCGAGAGACCGGTTGAGGGCATCGGCGCCGCCGCCGTCCAGGCCCGCCAGACCTTGCGCCCCTGGGCCCTTTCCCAGTCGCAGGCCCTGGAAGAGCTGGTCAAGGGAGGGAGCCCTCTGGCCCTGGCCTGGCGGGAGACCGCCCGGAGAGTGAGGGCCGCGGACGGCCGGCGCCTTTATGATTTCAGGGCCCATTTCCAGACGTTGAATGATGTCCTTGAGAAAAGCGATGCCGCCCTGGTGGAGGGCTCGGGGAGCCTGCGGCTCGGATTTTTCAAGGAGCGATCGGCGCTGTGCCTGGCGCAGGCCGAAGCTCCTCCGGAGGCGGACCGTCGCTTCGCCGGAGATCTGGCGCTGCTCGAGCGGGCGGCCGGCAAGATCGGCCGGGAGCAGCGGGGCGCGATGCGATCGGCCTTCTTGAGGAGCTGCCGGATCGGCGACCTCAGGACTTTTCTCGCCGCCGCCGATGGGCTCTTCGATGCGAAGGGCCGGTACGAGGAAGGGACGGTGGAGCGCCTCAAACGGGCGGCAGACCTCTTCGCGCTCCTGGAGAAGTCCCACGCGGCCGGCGCGCTGGCCCGCCGGTGCGGCGAGCTGGCCGAGCGGGCGGGTTCCCAGCGGCCGCCGGCTCTTTCGGAGAGCGGCGACCTGAAGAGGCGATTTGAAGGGCTCCTCGAACAGTTCGAGAAGATCCGCAGGGAGGCCAGCGAGAGAGGAGCCGGCGAGCTGGCCGCCGAGCTGGAGCGGCTCCAGTCGGCGAGCGGCCTCGGCGCGGCGCGGCAGGTTTTCCAGGACGGCGCGCGGCGGAAGTCGGCGGAGGAGGCGTTCAAGGTGAAAACGGCACTGGAGGCGGCGCGCCGGGGCCTGGAGGATCTCTTCGCGGCCGAGACCCCGCAGATCCGGACCGCTCGCGAGGAGTTGCGCCGCATGGCGCCGTCGCTCGCCGAGGAAACCGCCGCCGCGCTGGCGGCCGCCAGGGAAGCTCGGGATCGAACGGCGGACTACCACGTTTCGCTGTCCGGCGCCGGCATCGAGAAGGAGGTGGAGAAGCTGGAGCGGGCCCTGGAAGGCGAGCTTGAAGCCGCGGAGGAGTTGAAGCGGCTGCGGGGGCGGCTGCGGAGGGAGGCGGGCGCGCTGGATCTCTCGGCCGCCCAGGGCGTGAAACAAGCCAAGGAGCTGGAGGCCGCCGCGCTCTTCCTCGAGGAGCCGCGGCCGGCCCCCGAGGATCTGCTCGCTGCGGCGGGCCCCCTGCCGAAGGAGGAGAAAGGGCCGCTTCTCGATCGCACCATGAAGGGGCAGGCCCGCCGGGTGGAGCGTCTCGAGAAGCTGCTTGATAAATTCGGCCGGGGCGAGGCGGAGCGGCCCGACCTTTCCCGGAAGCTCTCGAGCGAGACCGGCGAGGCCGCCCATCAGCAGGAGCTGGAAGGAGAGCTCGAGAAGAGGTACGGGCCGGTCGAGGCGCTGGCGGAGCTGCGCGACCGGGAAAACCGGCTGGCCGACTCCACCGAGCGCGCCGCCGCCATGGAAAAGCAGCCGGGAGCCGCCCCGGAGCCGCCCGCGGAATACGAGGAACGCCTCGCGGAGCTGGCCCGCCGGCAGGAGGAGGTTAAAGGCGGCCTCGAGAATCTGCTCGAAGCCTCCTCCCGCGGGCGGAAGGCCCGCGGCGATCTCTTGAGCCGGCAGCTCCGGCAGGCGGTGGAGGCGCTCGAGCGGCAGGAAAAGGAGCAGAAGAGCCTCGCCGGCCGCCTGGAAAAGTCGGCTCAGGAGTTCGCCCATCTGGCCGGGAGGATCCAGAAGGAGAGGGCGCGCCTGCGCTCGGAGCGCGAGCAGGCGGCTCGGGCGGGAGGAGAGCGCGCCGCGACGGCGGGGGAGGCTGGAAAACCCAGTCTCGAAGAGGTGGCGCGCTGGGAGGAGGAGCTGGCCGATCAAGAGAAGAAGATCGGCGCGGGGGAGTCGAGCCTCTACGCGGGAGCGGCCCGGCAGGAGGAAGACTTGGCGCGCCGGGCCGGGGAAGTGGGGAAGGTCCTCGAGCGCGCCGAGGAGCACGCCCGGCAGCTCGCCGATGAGCGGGCTCGAGGAATCGAAGCCGCGCGGCGGAAGCTCGCCGGCGAGGCGCTTCCGGCCATGAAAAGCTCCGGGGCGGAGATCGCCAAAGCCGGCGGCCAGGGGCTGGATCCGGCCCGGCCTCCCCCGCCGCTCCCCCTCGAGGCGATGCGGCGCGCCGAGGCCGGCCTGCGCGAGGCCCGGCTCTCCTTTCAGCTTCAAGACCCGCTGGCGAGCGATGAGGCCGGGGGGCCGAGCGCGGCGGGGGCGCGGCCGAGCGCCGGCGGCGAGGCTAGCTTTGCGGAGGCGGCCGGCGACATGGCCGAGGCGCTCGATCAGATGGCCGGCGCCCAGGGATCGATCCGGCAAGGGGAGCTCGAGGCCGCCGCTCAAGCTCAGCGGGGGGCCGCCCGGGAGCTGGCGCAGGCCATGCGGGCGGCGGCCCAAAGCCTGGCCGCGGCCAGAGATCAGCGCGCCCGGGCCGGCGAAGCGGGGGAAGGGGCCGCGGAGGGGCCGGGAGAGCACGCGGAGAGCGCCGCGGGCTCCCGCGCCCTGGCTGGCCCGGCGGCCTCGGCTCGAGGGAGCGCTCTCGAGGAGAGCGCCGCCTACGGCCGGCTGCCGGAAGGGGCGCGGTCTCCTGAGGAGAGCTGGAACTCCAGCGACTGGGCGGCCCTGCCCTCGCATCTCAAGCGCGAGATCCTGCAGAGCCGCCGCGAGGGGATCCCGCCGCGGTTCCGGGAGCAGGTGGAGGCTTACTTCCGCAGGGTGGCGGAAGCGGCTCGGGGGGAGAAGAGACGATGACGGCCGCGGGATGGTTTGAAAGTGGAGCGCGGGACAGGTTAAATATATTCTTCCTCCGCAACTTCTCCGCCTTCTGCGGAGAAGTTGCGGATAGCTGGGTTGCGGGCGAAGCCCGCAGTATAGAATCAGCGACGGAACAACGCCTCGGAGCCGGGCCATGAGAACGATCTCGAGCTGGTTGATCGCCTTCGCCGCGCTCTCACTTGGCGTTCGCGCCCCGGGCGGAGAGCCCACCGCGCGCCCCAACGTCGTGCTCATCCTCGCCGACGACTTCGGATACGAGTGCGTCCGGGCGAACGGCGGCGCCTCGTACGAGACGCCCCATCTCGACCGCCTGGCGCGCCAGGGAATGCGCTTCGAGCACTGCTACGCGCAGCCCCTCTGCACCCCGACGCGCGTCCAGTTCATGACCGGGCTCTACAACCAGCGGAACTACGTCCGCTTCGGCTTCCTCGATCCCGGCGAGGTCACCTTCGCGCCGATCCTCAAGAACGCGGGCTACCGCACCTGCATCGCCGGCAAGTGGCAGCTCGGCGGCGGGGCGGACGTCCCGCGCCGGTTCGGCTTCGACGAGCATTTTCTCTGGCAGCTCACGACGAGGGGGCCGAGGTACGCGAATCCGGTCCTCGAGAAGGATGGCCGCGTCGTGGAGCACCGGGACGGCGAGTACGGCCCGGACCTCGTTTCCGCCTTCGTCTGTGATTTCATCCGGCGCCACAAGGACAGCCCCTTTCTCGTCTACTACCCCATGATCCTCACCCATGCGCCCTTCGAGCCTACGCCGGACTCCGCCGCCTGGGATCCCAAGGCCCGCGGTGGCGCGGGAGGAAGGGGGGACCTGAAGCTCTTCCCCGACATGGTCTCCTACGCCGACAAGATCATCGGAAGGATCCTTCAAGTCCTCGACGAGCTCGGCTTGCGGGAGAGGACCCTCGTCCTCTTCAGCGCCGATAACGGCACCCTGAAGGGGATCGCCTCGCGGCTCGGCGACCGAGAGGTAAAAGGGGGGAAGGGGGAGATGAAGGACGCGGGGACCCGGGTTCCCCTGATTGCGAGCTGGCCCGGAGTCGTTCCGGCTGGGGTCGTCTGCGGCGACCTCGTCGGCAGCACCGACTTCTTCCCGACGATCCTGGAGGCCGCGGGGGTCGCGCCTCCGGCGGACCTCCAGCTGGATGGTCGGAGCTTCCTTCCCCAGCTCCGCGGCGAGAAGGGCCGGCCCCGCGAGTGGTTGTATTCCTGGTTCTCCCGCGACGGCGGCCCGTCGGGGCAGGAAACGGCGCGCACCCGGCGCTACAAGCTTTACGGCGACGGGCGCTTCTTCGACCTCTCCAGCGATCCCGAGGAAGGGCGGGACCTCTCCCGGGAGGTTCTCGGGCCCGAGGCCGCCGCGGCTCGAGAGCGCCTCGCGAAGGTTCTCGAGTCCTTCCGGGGCACCCGCCGCGGCGCCGGCGAGACGGGGAAGCGGCGCGATCCCGGGGGCGCGGTGAAGCGGATCGAGGAGCTGGGCGGGCTCGTCTTCCGGAAGGAGGGGCGCATCGTCGAGGTGGTCCTGAACCGCCGCGACGTTCCGGACGACCTCCTCCGCCGCGTGGCTGACCTCGCCGACCTCACCGACCTCTCCCTCGAAGAAACTCCCGTGGGCGATGCGGGCATGGAGCACCTCGCCGCCCTCGAGAAGCTCGAGTGGCTGAACCTCTACAGGACCAAGGTCGGCGATGGGGGGCTCGCTTACCTGAGCCGGATCCGGAGCCTGAAGCTCTTGCCCCTGGGCGAGACCCGGGTCACCGATGCCGGGCTCGCGCACCTCGAACGTATGCCGCAGCTAGAGTACCTCGGGCTCCGCGGAAACCGCATCACCGATGCCGGGCTTGTTCACCTCTCGAAGCTCCGCCGGCTCAAGGGGCTCCACCTCGGGGGGACCGCCGTCACCGGCGCCGGCATCGCCCGTCTTGTCGAACTGGAGGCGATCGAGAAGCTCTGGCTCGACCGGACGGGGATCACCGACGCGGCAGTGGAACATCTGGCGCGGCTCCGCTCCTTGAAAGAGCTCCACGCGGCCGGGACGAAGCTCACGGCGCAGGGGATCGAGGCGCTGCGCGCGGCCCTGCCGGATTGCGAAATCGAGACCGAGCCCTGAAGCGGCCAGGGCCGCTTTCCGGTCACATCTCAGATTACGATTCGGTTCACGTCAATCTGGATGGGGTTGAGCGCGATGAGAGTTTCGCGCAGCGTTTTTTTATCGAATTCTGATTCTATGAACTTCCACCAGGAATAATTTCCCTTGATAATGACTCATATCATTGTAATGCGCTAGATAATTTTTCAGGCGAACCATCATCTGTGGGATGACTTCAGGGTGATTTCGAACTTGCAAGGCAATTATGCCTTTGAATTTTGAAGGGGGATAAGTCACGATATCGACAAAATCTCCATTCAATGAGAGCAGTATAGAATCAAGCTCTTGCGTTTTTGAAATCACTAGCCGATCAGGGGAATTTGGAAAAATGTAATCTTTTAATCGAAAAACCTCGAAACCGGCATCCCGAAGCGATCGAACGATAAAGTTAGAGATACAGTGGTCTGCAAAAAATCTCAAGCTCATCAAGCTGGGACTTCAAAGTCGGACAAATCACGGGCATATTCCAAGCAAGCAAGAATGTGTTCTTGATTGAGATCGGGAAACTCCTTCAAAATTTCATCAATAGAATTGCCGGCTGCTAAATATCCAAGAATCAGGCTGACGGGTATTCTGGTCCCCTTGATGCGTGGTTTCCCCCGAAGTACATCGGGAGTGCTTTCAATTAGTTTTCGCCAATCAGCATTCATTTTGTTCATGGATCTGATCCATCTGATTCCGATAAGCTTGATAATTAATTCTTACCAAAAATTATTTTAACCTTCATTTCGGTGCAATCCAATTAATACCCAAAAGGAGGAGGCCTGAATCAGCAGCGTTCCAAACTGTAAGCGCATTCAGGAAGCGGATCATCCGGCGTCGGATCGTTGCCGTAGGCTCCTGGCCCGGCAAGGCGGGAGGACCGTCCTGTCCCAAAAAGAGGTACGTCAAGACGCTAGCTCAAGCGGGTGTTCTTTTCCATGAGAGGCCCTTGAACTGGATTGAAGATCACCGCCGTGTAGGAAGTTTGCAGGTCTATCATGAATTCGTCGGCTGATAGGAAGTCTCGCCGAAGTGTTCTCCGAGATGTTCTCAAAAGTCCATGGTGAATTTGGTGCAGGTTATAAAATTCTGGCCATTTTTAAATTTTTAAACACCCCCATAGCAACCGCTGAATGCTTCCAGAGGCTTCAAGATGCCCTTTGAACCAGGCGTTCATGCCGTGAATTCATGTGGCCACCAAGTTGTCAATGATACGGAAAGATTTTTGGTCGTAGCCTCCTGGTTTCTGGTACCGAATAAAATTTTGCGGACGGCGAGATCGACCTCTGGGACCTGGAGGCGGTCCGCGCGCGGCTGGCGGGAGATCGTGCCATCTCTCGATCTGATTTCTGGAGGCGCGCTCCTACCGAGCCCTGAGGCCGCGAGGCCGATCCGGCGGGTCTCCCTTGACCGGGGCTCTGTGCCGCGGCCGTGAAAGGGCCGGAAAAGCCGCTCTCTTGCCGGCGCGGCTCTCAGGCGCCAGGAATAATGTCCAGCGGACCGGCCGTGGTCCCTTTGCCGGGAGCGCGGTTTGCCGGCAGCATATCAGGCCGCGGGATGGTTTGAAAAAGGGATGCAGGACATGACGGTGTCTTCGACCATTTCTTCAAGAGCATGGCTGGCGGCGCGGGGGGAGTCGAGATGACGGCGATGGCGGCGCCCGCGTCCGTCCTGCTCGGCCTCTTCGGCCAGGCCCAGCCCGGCAAGGACCTCGAAGAGCTGCGCCGCCTCAATCGGGCCGGGCCGGCGGATCAAGCCGTCGACCGGGGCTTGAAGTACCTGCTCGGGCAGCAGGACGGCGAGGGGGCCTTCGGGCGGAAGAATCAAACGGCCTTGACGGCGCTGTCGATCATGGCTTTCCTGGCGGCGGGGCACGTGCCCGGCGAGTCGCCGGAGGGGAAGGCGGTCGAGAAGGGACTGGAGTACCTGCTGGCCGAGGGGCGCCAGAAGGAGGATGGCTACTTTGGCGACAGCGATGGCTCGCGCATGTACGGCCATGGCATCACCCGATCGTTCCCGCTTGTTCGGTCCATTGCTTCTCCACCTCGTGAACCAAGGAGGGCCTAAAAACCCGGAAGCTCTTACCGCACTGAGGGTTTCGTAACAATACGAAACCTTTGGTATCCACCGGTAGGGTTCCGGTCGAGGAGGCGAGAGCCGAGACCATTTCTCGATCATCGATTTCGATCAATCCCTCGCTGAAAGTCCGCACCTTCTTGCCCACTCCGCCTTGCTCGCGTTCGATGCCGAAACCATGGCGGTCCCTCACGATGCCGGTGGCGCCGCCGAAGAGATTTCCCCCTCTCTCGCCGTCAAAGGCGCGGACGCGGCCGTCGCGAGCCAGAAGATGGATGCCGGTGAAATTCGGCGAATCGTCCGGCCGCACCGCTTCCCAGAGATAATACTGGTCGAGAATGCCGGCGAAATAATGCTCCGGCACCGAGTCCAGAAGCGGTTTTCTTCCGAACGGAAATCGGACCTGCCGGCCTCGTGATCGACGTGAACAAACACCCGGCGGCCTTCCAGGGCGCTGACCAGATCGCGGGTCTGGGCCCGCCTGGGAATGGAGTACTTGTCGTAAGCCTCGTCGATGGAGGCCTTGGGGTTCTCGAAATGGAGGGGATTCTGGCCCGGCGGGTGTGGCTGCTCCTCCACTCTGGCCACCAGGTTGTAGGCGGTGAAGAAGAGGACATCGCCGATGTTCCCCCTCAAGCCGGCGAGGAGCGTCTCCGAGTCCGCTTGCGGGCTGACGAAGTCCGGGAGCTGATCCCCCTCCCCTTCCGGGCCGAGGATCTGAGTGAAGGGATCGAGCCGGCGCTGATCGTTGCGGTTCCCGAACACCAGGAAAGATCAGATAATAATAGTCAGAGGCTGGAGACCAAAACCTTATACAGGTCAGCAATAAATGTTTAGCAGCCACTGTACTTGCTGCAGCCGAGGTCGTCTGGCGGAGTCGTATCTAAGCCGCATGATTGTGGAGACGGTCCAGGCATTGGCGGCGGCGGCCCCTGCAAGAAGAGAAAATAGAGAAGATGGAGGCAATCGGCGATATCGACTTCCCCGTCATCGTTTGAGTCGGCCGCGTTCAGGCAAGCGGGGGCCTCGCCTTGAACAAAGAGAAAAATCAAGAGATATACCGCGTCGGCTACATTGCTCCCGCCGTCGCCGTTGGGATCGCCGCGATGGAAATGGGGTTCGCGTGGCGGCTCCGGCGGCCGGCATTTTCCGGATGTGCCGGCTTGATAGATGGCTTGAATTTCTGAAGGCTGAAGCGCGCGCGCGTAAATCCCGATTTCATCCATCAGCCCCGAGACATACCGGGCCGGCGAGACGGCCAGCTTGCCGATTGCCGCCATTCCGCCCGAGCCGGTATTGAGGTTCTCGCCTTGAGTTTGGGAGCCGAGGAGATCCCCGTCAAGATAAAGGCTGCTGGTGTTCCCAGCGCGCACCGCGGCGAGGTGATACCAGTGCCCGGAAATCAATGGCGCTTCCACGCATAGATCATTTTGGTTCGGGAAGGTATCCCGGACAAGGAACCGGAGGCACGAAATGAAGTTATTGCCGATCTGCGGGGGATCGAATTCCAGTAAGTAAGCCCGATCGTTCGGAAACGGCCCCAGCTCGTCGGAAATCTTGTTGATCAAGGTCTGATCAGTTCCTTCCAAAAAATTGAAATTTATCCAAAGTTCGAGGGTGAAATCGCCGGTCATGAAATCCATGCTGGGAGTGTTCTCCAGGCTGAGGTAGTCATCGAGGCCATCGAGAAGCAGGGCTTCTCCGACCATCCCCCCCGGATAATTCAGTAAAAATGGCCCCGTTTTGAAGGGTTCCCTGATTTCGGCCCAGGACGTCTCTGGCCTCCCCATCCAAAGGCCACCAGCTCACCCAATCGGCCGGAAGCGGGGCGCAGGGGGGGCCTGTGCAAGCCCGAAGTTGATCGGACAGAGCACCGCAATCAATTGAATAAGGGTGGCCAAAAAACTTGCTCTCACGCTCTCTTCTGTATGGATATTTTAATCTTGTCTTCTTCCATCCAAAAGGAGATTATATACTCTCTTTTATCAAAGCCTGGGAAAGCAAAGACGGTCTATGTCGGGGAAAATTTGGTCGAAAAACTCCACCAAGGATAAAAGCCTGGATGAAGGAAAAAATCTGGAGGCGCTTTTTGCCCATTACGTGGACCGGCTCAACAGCGGGGAGAAGCTGGATGCGGAGAAGATCCTTGCAGAAAATCCGCAGCTTGGCAAAGAGCTTCTCGAGTACCTGGAAGGTTTTATCGAGGCGGGGTTGAAGCGGGAAACTGCAAATTCCCTTGGAACGTTTGGCGATTACAAACTTCTCCGCCAAATTGGCCGCGGCGGCATGGGGGTGGTCTACGAAGCCTGGCAATCCTCCCTGGACAGAAGGGTAGCATTGAAAGTGCTTCCCGTTGAAGTGGCGGCGGACTCCAAGGCGTTCACGCGGTTTGTGCGCGAGGCCAAGGTCGCCGGAAAAATGAACCATCCCAATTTCGTGGCGGTCTACGGTATGGGTTTTGAAGAGGGCATGCCTTTTTTCGCCATGGAGTTTGTCGAAGGCGAAACTCTGGCAAAGATCCTCAAACAGTTGAGCGCAGCCTGCGACAAGTCGTCCGCGGAGGATCAGGGCCAAGTTTTTTTATCCATCTCCCGGTTATTTCATCCAAATGGAAATCCAGACGAGGCCTCATCGGCCGCAGGTGGGTCAGCGAAGCCGGCAGCGAGAGAGTTCCTCAGCCCCAATCCCCCCAATGGCCAAGGCGCGGGAGGGATACTTTTACAATATTGCTTGAGCTTGGCAAGAGCGTTTGCCGAGGTTGCGGAAGGGCTCCAGCACGCCCATGGGAGGGGAGTGATTCATAGGGACCTGAAGCCTTCGAACTTGATCCTGGATCGCGAGGGCCGCCTGCGCATTCTCGACTTTGGCCTGGCCCACCTCGAGGGCCAGGAGAGCTTGACGCGGATGGGGGATGTCGTTGGCACCCCCCTCTACATGAGCCCGGAGCAAGCTTCTACGAGGAAAATGCCGCTGGATCATCGCACCGACATTTACAGCCTTGGAGCGACGCTGTATGAGATGCTTGCCTTGCGGCCGCCCTTTCGCGGCAGCGACTCCCGGGAGACTTTGAGACAGATTGTCAGCCTGGAGCCGCGCCCCCTCCGCAAGCTCAACCCGGGCATTCCCAGGGACCTCGAGACCATTGTGCTGAAATGCCTCTGCAAGGAATCCAATGACCGCTACGGGACGGCGGAGGCCCTGGCTCAGGACCTGCGGCGCCTGGAGCGCGGCGATCCGGTGGAAGCGCGGCCGCAGCTCGTTTGGGAGAAGCTGGCGCGGCGGGCGCTCAAGCGGAGAGGGCAGCTCCTCGCGGCAGCCTCCTTCCTTCTTCTGCTCTTCACCTCGGGGCTGCTCACTTACAGCCGCTATCAAGAGGTCCAGAAGGAAAATGCCGCGCATTACAGGGAGAGGATCCTTGAGGCGGTCATGAATCTGGAACTCCTCCAGCAAAGCCTGGAGAAAGGAAGCGCCGGACCGGCGAAGCTTCCAAACAAGGTGAGCCCTACCGGTGAGGGATCCCTGAAGGAGGCTTTCGCGGCCGGACTGCTGCTCTCTGAGAACCGCTGGCGCGAGCTGGCTGAGACGACGGCACAAAATCTGGAAGGAGCCATCGGTCTCTTCCCTGGCAAAGCCGAGGCCCATTACCACCAAGCCCGGGCGCTGCGATTTCTCGGAAGAGATGAGGAGGCGGAAAATGCGCTGGCTCGCGCTCTCAGCCGCGATCCGAGCTTTCTTCCGGCGCGGATCTTGAGGGAGGGCCTGCTGAGAAAACGGGCTGCTTTGCAATCCAGTGAAAGTCGAAGCGAGCCAGTGACCATCGAGAGCGTTGGGGACTCGAAAACCGGCTGGCGAGAGGCGTGGCTCTCGGCTCATCGGGCCATGGAAGAAAAACGCTGGCTGGAAGCCGGCGCGGCGTGCGGGCGGCTGCTGGAACTGGAGGGGGATGTTCCCGATGAGTACCTGGGACTGACTTTGGAGATGAGGCTGCAGCGCGGCCGGGCCCGGTTGCTGGGTCGGGACTATGTCGGGGCCCTCGAGGACTTCAGCGCCGCGAAAGCTTTGTGGCCTCAACTGCTGACTCCGGTTCTCCTCCTTGGGAAAATTTATTTCCTGCAGGGATATCCCGAGCGGGCGAAGGAGATTTTTGAGAACTATTTTTCTCAAAGCCGTTCGCCTGCTGAGGTGGCGCTGAACATCGCGGCGGTTTACGAAAGCCTGGCCGAATACCGGGAAGGCCTCGCTTGGACAAACAAGGCGGCCAAAAGCCCCAGCCGGGAGCGCCAGAGAGCCCAGCTCTTCTTATTCCTTGGAGGCCTGGAGGAAGCCCTGCAAGAGGGGAGAGCGGCTCTTGAGATGAATCCCGGAGATGCAGCGGCCCATCTGGTCCTGGGGGTCATCTACATACGGCAAAATCAGGTGAGCCAGGCTCTCGAAGAATGCCGAAAAGCCATCGAGATCGACCCGAGCAATGCCCTCGCTCAATATTACCACGGCTATGTCTACCACTACGAGAACCGATTCAGCGAAGCGGTCCAGCCTTACTCAAGAGCCATTGAAATCCATCCGGACGTGGCCGTGTTTCACACAAACCTTGGAAACGCTCTGCTGGGCGAGGGAAAAGCAGGCGAAGCAGTTAAAGAATTCCAGCAAGCGATCGATCTATCCCCGGATAACCATGTGGCCTTCACCAATCTGGCCAGGGCTTACTTTGTGCTTGAGAGATGGGAGGAATCCAGCCGCGCTTTCCTTGAGGCCTTGCGGATCGATCCCCAATACTTCATCCCCCGATCCGAGTTGAAGCGGCCGCTCCGCCAGCTTGCGGAAGCCAACAAGGAGAAACCCGATCCCAGCGACATCCAGAAGGGGATCGAGCTGGTCTCGGAAGGCCTCCGGCTTTTGGGCCGTGAAGACCTAGAGCTTTTTGAACTCCTCTCCGATTTTCAGGCCCTCCAGAAAAATTTCCGGGAGGCGGTTCTCGCCCTCGATGAGGCGCTGCGCCTTCCTGAGGCGGACAATGAAATTCTCTTGAAGCTGAAGGATTATAGCAAAAGGCTCTTGCCCGATTTGGTCTCCTATGCCTCGGTGGATGGGACGCTAGAGGCTCTTGAGCCCGGTTCAGAGCTGGAGCGAAAGATTTATGGCGATTTCAAGGCGCTCTGCCGTCCAGAGAGTCGAAGTCAGCCGCTCCTTTATTTTGAGGGAAGGCTCCTTGAACGTTCTGGAAATTGCCGTGAAGCTAGCCAGCGTTTCCTCGGAGCGATTGCTCTTGACGGCGGCCGGAGAGAGCCCTTTCTCCGTCTCATCGAAAGCCTCCGCGCCGCCGGAGAGCATGAGGAAGCGGAGCGCTGGGCTTTGAAAGCGCTCCAGAAAGGTTTTCCAGGGAGCGAAGATTTTTTGGACCTCTGGATCCTGATTGCTTTTAAAGACCTCAAGCGCAACCCTGAAGATGCCCTGGCTGTTTTCCCTCACGCGAGCGAAGCCGGCGGACTTGAAGGCCAGCTGGCCAATTTGCGCTGGGGCCTTGAGCAACTGTCTCGCCTGGGAATCAATCAAATCCCCGCTGAGGTGTTAACGTTCTGCGCCCACTCGCCCCTCGCCGGCAGGATTTACGCTGATACGTTGAACGCCCTCTTTCCGGGAATCTGGGAAAACTTGAAGAGGGATGTTTATTTGAAAAACACGATTAAATCCACTCCTTTCGGGAACACGAATACAGGGGCCGAATTTGACGATGTCCCCCCCGAGGGGGCGCTCCTCACCGGCTTCAAGGCGACATTCAGAGTCTGGAATGGCCGGCGGCTCGTCCGCTCCCTGCAGCCGATCTTTTACGGCTCTCTGGGAAGGAAGGAAGGCCTGGTGGCCGGTCTGCCCATGGGCCAGGTCGTGAGATTTGAGGCCAAACCCGGGTACGCCATCGGCGGCATCCTGGGCGGCGGAGAAGAGACCCTCAGCGCCATGAAAATCCAGTTCTTGAGGATTCAAGGCGACCGCCTGGATCCGCAGGATGCCTATGAAAGCCCATGGCTGGGCGATCCCGGGGTTCAGAAAGTGAAGAAACTGGGCGGCGAGGGGAGGCTGGTCGGCGGAATTTATGGATACAGGGGACATAATATTTCCGTCCTCGGGCTCGTGGGCTTGGGACCTCCGCTTGCAGAAAATGGGGCCATCGATGCCGCCCTGTCCGCCCCGGAGGCGCTGGTGGCCGAACGCTCTTCCTGGCGCGCCCTTCCTGGTGAGCGGGAACCACCTCCGGAATGGGCAAGCATTGATTTCGACGATCGTTCCTGGGCAATCGTCGAGCAGGATCTCCTCTTTCAAAACCGGGGCAATCTTACGTGGTCTGGTGATGAAAAAAATCCACCGCCCGAGATTTTCCTGCGGCACGCTTTTAGCGGCGCGGGATCGTTTCCCGTAAAAAAACTTTTCCTCAAAGCGCGAGCGGAAGGCGATTTTATCGCCTATCTCAACGGGACTGAGGTCGCCAGGGTCCGGTCGGAAGATCCCGAGACGTGGCTTCCCTTTGAGCGCGCCGAAAAATCAGATCTCTCAAGCCCTCTCTTTGAGGTCGAGTTCCCTTTGGACCCCGGTCTGCTCCGTCCGGGAAGAAATGTCCTCTGTCTTAAAGCGCCTGGCTTTCTGGATTCTACCGGAGCGGTAAAAGAGGGCCGGCGCAGCTGCGCGGCGGTTTTATTGTGTGCCAGCCTCTGGGGGGAGCCGGATTATTCAAATGGAAGCCACCGGCGGTTGGAAAAGCTGCGCGGCTTTCTCAAAGAAGAAGGGGATGGGAGCCGGGTCGCTTACCTGGAAAGCAGGATCTTGGCGCTGGCGGACGAGAAGAAGCGCAGTGAGCCGGGCTTGGCTAAAGTCGAAGCCGCGGGAATGAGGAAGAATATCGCCGTGCGGTATCTAGATTTGAGCGAAAAGCTTTATCATCGGCGGCGTCCCCGGGAAGCCGAAAAAGCCTACCGTCTGGCATCCTCTCGCTTGAGGGATGCTGAAAATTTCACCGGCGCGGCCGGCAGCCCCAGAGACCATTCGAGCCCGGAGCTTTTCCTAGGTGAAAAGCGCCAGAAGAAACTGGGCAAGGATTTTCCCGAGACTCCGGAAAACCGGCTGCCGGCGAATTGCAGCCTTTTCGCCGCGTTCCCCGTGATCCTTGAAGCCAGCCCTTTCCGGCATGAGGATCCGCGGGCCGCGCATCGAGCCACCCGCTGGCAGGTCCGCCAGGAAGGGGAGTTGATTCAACTGGTCCTGGACTTCACCAGCGACACGAACTTGTGCCGTCTGCCCATTCCCCAGAGCCGGCTGCTGCCGCGGACAACGTACTTTTGGAGAGCGGCCTTTTTCGATGCCAACGGCAAATCCACTCCCTTTAGCTCCGAGACCTCATTCAGGACAGGGGACTTTGAAATCCACCATGTCCAGTTCGACATGTCCAGACACTTTAACCGCGATGGGGTGGCCAATCCGGGAGACAGGAAAAACGATTCGCTATCCGTCGCCGCGGGATTTTCGCTGCTTGTTGAAAATGGCTTCGATGGCTTTTCGAAAGGCAACTCGCTGGCTCGGGGGCTGCCTCGTGACCGGAGAGTGGGTTGCCACGTGCTTGGAGACTATAGCGTTCCGAATGCTTACCACGCCCCGCGGGAAAAGCACCAGCGCTTGCGGATGGAAGTGCCGCGGGGTAAATACTCCTCCATCCGTTTTCTATCAGCCGGGATCGGGGGAGATTCGGAAATGCCGGTCATTTTCGAATTCACGGACGGAACGGCTCAAAAGGGAGCTATCCTTTGCCCCGACTGGCATGGCGGCTTATGCGAGGATCCAGCCAGCGTGCCAGCCATCATGGGAAAGTCCCATCCGGATTTGGTTCCGGCAATGAGCGGCATGGCTTGCATCAATGGCTGGCAGTTTGAGGACAGAAACTGCACCGCCATTTTTGAAACCATTGTGGAGGTAGGTTCGGAAAAAGAGCTGGCAGCCCTGGTCCTGGAGGCGGAAAAAGCCATTTATCCAAACCCTCACACGAGATTTAACCTCCTCGCCGCGACGGGTGTCATCCTCAAGAAGAATTGAGCGACAGGCTGATGTAAGTGGAGGCAACTCTGCAGGTTGCGAAATTTTAAAAATTTTAAAGATTTCGCGAAACCTTTTTGAGTTTCGGTCACTTGTAAAGACGATGGTCATCGGTTCCCTCCATCTCTATTTGCATGCGGAGTGTTATTTTAATGCGGCGCCGAGCATTGATGATGGTCAAAGTCAGCGGAAACGCGCTATGGAGAGCCAAGACTCAGTTCAAAAACTGGTAAAAAAAGCCAAGCGGGGAGACCGATTGGCCTTTGATGCGCTCGCCATGCGGCTGCGTGGGGGCCTTTTGGCCGCCATCCGGGTCCGCATCGGGGCGCGGCTCAGAGAGAAGCTCGATCCCGAGGATGTGCTCCAGGAGACTCTCGTTCGCGCCTATCAGTCCCTCGCCCGCTTCGAGTCTCAAAGCGAGGACTCTTTCCTGAGCTGGCTGGTGGCCATTGCCGAGAACTTGATCCTCGATGCCGCCAAGCGGCAGCGGACCCGGCGGGAGCTGGAGCTCGAGCTCGAGCCCGAGCCCGCCGCGGACGGCGTCTCCCCTAGCCGGGAGGCGCGCCGTGATGAGCGCTTCGACCGCCTCAAGAAATCGATTGCAGGCTTGAGCCCGGATTATCAAAAAGTGCTCCTCCTTTCCCGCAACGATGGCCTCAAGATCCAGGAGATCGCGGAGAGGATGGGCCGCTCGGAAAGCGCCGTGAAGAATCTTCTCTTTCGGGCCATGAAGGAACTCAAGCAGTCCTTCGGCGACACCGAGAGCCTCCATTTGCCGCCAAGGACTTTATGTGAGGACGATTCCAGGAACTAACTAAAGATCATGACCAGGCACGTTATCTGTTTCCTGTCCATCGCCCCCGCATTGTCAATCTCCGCCTGTCAGGCGCCTGAAGGCCAGGAGGGCTTGAGCGTCCGGGAGGTTCAATTCGCCATCCGGAACACGGACCAGGAGATTCACGGCGACCTGAAATCTCTCAAGGCCGGGTTCCCTCAACTTGCAGGAATCGAGAAAGCGAAGGTGGGGCTCAGTCGGGATGCGAAAACGGCCAGGTTCCTTTATGAAAAAGGCCGGTTGAGCGAGCCGAAAGCGCCCGCTGGACCAAGGTTTGAGAAGGATGGCTGTGGTGTCTTCATAGTTGCAACTGTAAAGCCTTAAGTCGGCTGTTGATGACTCTAGCCGACTCAACTGGTTCCCATAAGGGGACTTTCAATGGCAAATGAATGGCCGGCGATTTTAGAAAGATGGAGTGGATCGGATTTTTAAGGAGGGATCGATGGTTCGTAATAATGCTTTAATGATCTGCGGGTTAGTATTCTTTGATTTTATCGAGGCGTACGCGGAGTTCCCGCTCCCAGATACGATAGTCTATGGCACCATTACGCTCGATGGGAACCTTATCACCTCCGGCAATTTGATCGGGCGCGTGAACCGATTCGGACGAAATCCTATGGAGGTGCCGGCTGAATTCAGTACTCATCAGGGAATTACCTACTATGTGCTTCGCATTCCTCTAGAGTCAAATGTTGGAGCGCCGGGGCCTTCTGGGGTAGCGGGTCGAGTAGGGGATCGTCTCGAAGTATTGATTTTGAATGGTGGAGAGCTGACCCCTCAGCCTGGGATCACACTGGATGTGGCGAAGGTAGTAAAATTCTCAATTGGAGCAGAGCCTCCGCCACCAGGGTTCTTCAAACGGGGAGATTGCGATTCTAGCGGTGCATTGGATGTAACCGATGCTATTGTTGGCCTGATTTACCTGTTTTTGGGTGGCGCTGAGCCAAAATGTATGGAGGCATGCAATGTTGATGATGCCGGGGATTATGATATCACCGACGCCATTAGTTTTTTGCAATCCATTTTTCTTGGGGCCTTCACCATTATGCCGCCGGCTTTTCCCCTCTGCGGAGTTGATCCGACCCCAAGTTCGGTCAGCTGCAAGCAAAGCCATGATGATTGCAACCCGGCCAGAGGTGGTCCCGATAATGCGCCTGGGGGTGGAGGTGGTGGGGTTGCGAAAAGTCTTGACGAAGGCCCTGATAAAGGGGGGACGAGAAATCTCCTAAATTCTTCTCTGAAAAATGCTTCGGAGCCTGGAAATTTGCTCTTTGCAAGACCGCTTCCCTTGCCTGGCAATAGCCAGGATCAAGAAGTAATGGCTGGATTCCTTGAGATTTCTCCTTCATTAATTCATTTTGGGGTGATTTCGTCTGAGGCCCAAAGAAAAAAGACGCTCACGGTTCGCAATCCTTCACATTCTGGGGCGCTGCAATTCTCCGCCAGAAGCAACTCCGAACTGTTCTCCGTTTACCCGGCCACCTTTACATTGCCACCAGGAGGATCCCTGGTAGTGTTCGTCGAAAGTAATGCTAGTGCAAGCAAAACTGAGAATGCATTGCATAATGAAGAGTTGCCAAATGGCGCAGCTGTCAGCTTTACGATCAACGGTCATATTGAGAGTGAAATTGGGGTCCAGTATTCCTTTGAAAGTAACTCACCGCGCATCTCCATTGGTGACGTTGCGATCGTGGAGAACTCAACGGATATGATTGCTTTACCCATAGAGGCCCATGGCGAAATTGACCGTGTTGCTCTCCTCGTGGAGTATGACGAATCTAAGTTTGATGGTTTAACCGTTATTCCCGTATCTGGGATCGAATGGAGAAGAATGACTGAAAATTTCTCTCCCGGAACCTTGGCTTTGACAATCAAAGTGAATGCTCCGGCAGCCAATCAGATTCTAGGCTATTTGCTTTTATCATCGAGGAATCCCCTTCCCATTGGCACATATCCGGTCTTATTAAAGCGTGCGCTGGATGGAGAAGGCAAACTATTGGGGGTTTCCCATGGCGAGATTTGTTGCCATAAACCCTGGCTGGATCTCGATGGCGATGGAGTTTTAGCTCCAGGCTACGACGCTGTTTTAGTCCAAAGGTTTTTTGCGGGCAAGAAGCCTTTCTGGCCAAATGGCTGGCCAGAAGCGGCCATGGACTTAGTTTTTTTGACTAGGCAAATGGAGGCTCGTTTTGAATATTTCGACATCGATCAATCGGGTAACTTTGATTCCCTAGATCTGGCAAAGATATTGCGTGGTTTAAACGGCTTTTCTGTTGGCGATAAAAATCATGAGGTGAGAGTCCGAAATCTTTATGTGGCTAGAAAAACTCCACCCATCGAATGGAATGCATTGCGGTTTGCGCTCAGGGAAGAATCACAAGCGCTAAAACCGGGGACTAGGGTCCATTTGCCCCTTTTCCTCGACACGGATGAGCCTGTAGCTGCCTTGAAAGCAGCCCTCAACATTGACCCTCCGCTTTTAAAGCTAGTCGGGTTATGGCCGGGTTCCAGGTTGATCTCACCTAGTGAGGATACCTTCATTTCAACATTAGAAACTGGCCTTCATCTTGAGTTAATGGGTGAATTTCAAGATGCCCCAGCCATTCGAGCAGGTACGGAGGCGGTGGCGGACTTCGAGTTTGAGATTTCACCTCTGGCTCAAGAAGGTTTTATTTCGTTGCAATGGACCAGTAGTACCCAAGGAGTTCGAGGGTTGGCCACAAGGGTCGCGATTGCTGCCCAGGGCACTCCAAAGCTTTCATTGGAAGTATGCGCAAGTGGAGAAGAGCCGGCGAGTTACGTTAGTGGCGCGGTAAAATGCGCTGGTCAGCCAGGCATCAACTATCTGCAGTTCACTGTCAGCTATCCAGCAGGGCTCTTTAGCTGCGAAGAATTGAAGCCGGTCTCGGCCTTTAAAGATAGCATGCGAGTGGAATTTGAAGACCGGCCCGGGGAAGGCAAATTGCGCGTTCTGGCATATCAACTTTTGGGAAATTCTCTTTTTACGGATGCGCAAAGTGCCGCGCTTTTAACTTTTACTTTGAAGGCAACCTCTCCCTTATCAGGGCTCGGCGGAATGTTTGCACTCCAGATTGATTCCGCCTACAGCGGGAAGAGTCCTGTAATTCTTGATGCCGAGGCAATGTCCTTAAAGATATTGCCTGGCTGTGATGAAAATGGCGAGGATTGCGGTCAAGAAAGCTTTGATCTTGGATTGAATGAGGTTAAAGCCCTACTTGATCACCTTTTCCTGGGCGGCCCAAAGCCGGCATGCCCACAAAGATTTGATCTCGATGGCGATGGAGGACTGTCACTCAATGACGCCATCCTCATCGCGCATAGAAGCTGAGGTTTTTGTAGTGGTAGAGGTCTCCGTTTGAGAGCTCCTGAATCGGGTATTGGTTTGTAGAAAGAGAGGAGCCCTAAAACTCATAAGAGGTTTAAGGTTCAGGATGACGAGTTTTGTTGAGAGGATAATCAAGTGAATGCAACAAAATATTTTTTTATCATATTTCTTTTAAATTATTTTTCTT
>JACQVS010000016.1 GCA_016209605.1 Planctomycetota bacterium | reverse complement strand
CGGAATAGTCGCTTTGATGGAGGCAGCCGCCTGCGGCGACCTTGGGCACTCTCTTGATGATGGTAGAAGAATCCGAGTTCTACAGTCGTCCTGTCTGCGTAAGCTACTCAAGCGATGGGTCTTAGGTTAACGCCTATGGGGTCGAGGGGGGCCGGGACATCGTCTTGTGGTTTTCCCACCACCTATCCATACGGGAAAACGAGATCGCCGGCGGGCGGTACGGCCTCCACTTCATGTACTGCCACGACTCGACGGTGGCCGGCAACCGGCTCACCGGCAACTCGGTCGGGGCTTACTTGATGTACAGCCAGCGCCTCAAGCTGGAGGGGAATCGGATCGAGGGGAATCGTGGCCCCAGCGGCTACGGCATCGGCCTCAAGGACATGGAGGACAGCCAGGTCTCCGCCAATCTCCTCGCCGGCAACAAGGCCGGCTTTTTTTTGGAGGGCTCGCGGGGCAATTTCGTAAGGAACTTCGTCGTCTACAACGACCGGGGCCTGGTCATCTTCCCCTCCGCGAGCGGCAACCTCTTCGAGGCCAACGCCTTTTCGGAGAACGGCGAGCAGGTCATCATCGAAGGCCTCCCCGGCATCATGACCACCAACACCTGGAGGGGAAACTTCTGGAGCGACTACGTGGGCTTCGATGCCGGCGGCGACGGCAAGGGAGATGTCCCCTACCGGCCGGTGCAGCTCTTCGAGCGGCTGGCGACCCGGCATTCGGCCCTGCGGCTGTTCGCGGAAAATCCGGCCACCGAGGCCATCGACTTCGCCAGCCGCCTGTTTCCGGTCTTCGAGCCCCAGCCCAAGTTCATCGACCTGGAGCCCCTCATGGCGCCTCCGCCCCTTCCGGTCTCAACTTTCAAGCCCCGTTCCAGCGGCTTGCTGAAGTGGCTGTTCCTGTCGATGGGGCTGCTCCTCTGGCCGCTCAGCATCCTGCTCCGACTGAAGCCGCCGGCGGCCGCGGCTATCCGTCCCCAGGGGAACGGCGCGAACGGGAACGTCTCCGGCGCTCCTCCTGTCGAGCCCGTTGCCATTTCGGTTTTCCGGCTGGCCAAGCGCTTCGGCAAGGTGGAGGCCATCGGCGACCTGAGCTTCGAAGTGCGGCAAGGCGAGGCCGTGGCGCTCTGGGGCCCCAACGGCGCCGGCAAGACCACGGTCTTGCGGTGCCTGCTGGGGTTGTTCCCCTTCGAGGGGAAAGCGCATGTGCAAGGGCTCGCGTGCGGATGCCGGGGAAAGGCCAGCCGCCAGCGCCTGGGCTACGTGCCGCAGGAAATCCGGTTTCATCCGGACCCGTCGGTTTGGGAAACCATCTGCTTCTACGCTCACCTCAGAAAATCTTCCATCGACCGGGCGAGAATGCTGCTCCTGGAGTGGAACCTCAGGGAGGTGATGCATCGCCCGGTCCGCCACCTCTCCGGAGGCATGCTGCAGAAGCTCGCCGTGGTCATCGCTCTCCTCTCCGATCCGCCGGTTCTGCTCCTGGACGAGCCGACCAGCAATCTCGATGCGAGGGCGCGGCAGGAGTTCAGCGCGCTGCTCGAGCGCCTGAAGAAGGCCGGCAAGACCCTGCTCTTCTGCTCCCACCGCGCGAGCGAAGTGTGGCGGCTGGCCGACCGGGTCATCGTGCTCGAGGGCGGCCGGAAAATCGCCGAGGGTTCGCCGGAAGAGGTCCGCCGGCATCTTTTGAAAGGGGCGGTTCTGTGCTTGACGGTGCCGGTGGAGCGCTGCGCCGAAGCGGCCCAGGCGCTTGACAGCTGCGGCTTCGGGGTGCGGCGAAACGGCACGCAGATCTGGATCGACGTCCCCGCCGGGCGCAAGCTCGAGCCGGTCGAGCGGTTGATCGAGGCCGGAGTGCCCATCCTGGACTTCGAACTCGACAGCGGCCGCGGCTATGCATCGCCGGAAAAGTGAGGCTCCATGGACAGAGCGAACGTTTTTCTCGTCCTGCTGAAAGAGATGCGCGAGGCCAGGAAGAACCGCTGGTTCCTCCTCTTTGCCCTCATCTTCGCAGGCCTGACCACGGCCTTGAGCCTGGTCGGCCTCTCCGGCCTGGGCACCTTCGGCATCGCCGGCTTCGGACGCACCACCGCCAGCCTGCTCAACCTCGTCCTCCTGGTGGTGCCGCTCATGGGACTGTTCATGGGAGCGTTCAGCATCGCCGGCGAGCGCGAGCAGGGGACACTGCTCACCCTCCTGGCTCAGCCGGTGGTTCCGGAGGAGATCCTGCTCGGCAAGTTCCTCGGGCTGGCCGGGGCGCTGCTGGGGACGATCCTCCTGGGTTTCGGGCTGGCCGCCGCGGTGATCGCGTACTACGGCGGCGCCGCTCAAATCGGCGAGTTCTTGATCCTGGTGGCGTGCACCTTCGTGTTCGGCCTGGTCTTCCTGAGCCTCGGTTTTTGCCTCTCCGTGCTCTCCCGCAGGACCGCCACCGCCGTGGGATTGGCATTGCTCGTCTGGCTCGGCGCCCTCTTCTTGAGCGATCTGGGCCTCATCGGCGCCTCGGTCGCCCTGCAGCTCACCCCGCGCGGAACGCTCTGGCTATCCATCGTCAATCCGGCGCAAGTCTTCAAGCTTCTGGTCATCGATGCCCTTCAAGGCAACCTGGAAGCTCTGGGGCCGGGAGGGATCTATGCCATGGAAGTTTTCGGAAGGGGGCTGCGCCCCCTGCTGCTCCTCTTCCTCGCCCTCTGGATCGTGGTCCCGCTGATCTTCTCTCATTTCGCCTTCAGAAGACGGGGGGGCGCATGAGCGGGAAGCTCGGTTCAGCGCCATGCCTGCGTAGAGCCTGTCCCAAAAATCCATTCGGCCACTCTTTTGAAGACACGGGGCCGGCTGCAAAGGCGCCATGCTGCGTTGGACCTCCTCGCCTTATTTCTCCGCCTAATAAGGCTTCGTCGGCCCGCCTTGCCTGGCGCCTTTTCGCTCGGCCTCGGGCCTCGAAGCGACTTTCGGGACAGGCTCTTATCGCCCTCGCGCTGGCGGGCTGCCTTGGCGATGGCGGCGACCGGCCGCCGGCCATCCGCTTGGGCGAGGAGGCCTGCGCCCGGTGCCGCATGATCATCAACGAAGAACGCTTCGCCGCGGCGCTGGCGAGCGAGGGGGGCGAGACGATCAAGTTCGACGACCTCGGCTGCCTGATCCTTTACCAGCGCGAGCATCCCGCGCCCGTGAAGCGCTACTGGGTAAGCGGCTACAAGTCCCCGAAGTGGCTCGACGCCCGGGATGCATACTTCGTCAGCTCCCGGGAGCTGACGACGCCCATGGGATACGGCATCGCCGCGGCGCCGGGGCCACAGGAGGCCGAGGCGCTCGCGGTTGAGCTGCGGGGCAAGGTCCTCCGCTTCGAGGAGCTGGCCGCGGTCGTGGACGCGATGATCCCGGGCAGTCTCAAGACGACGACACCGGTACAAATTAAAACCGTTGACCTCAAAAAATGAAGGA
This sequence comes from Planctomycetota bacterium, assembly GCA_016209605.1. Lineage (GTDB taxonomy): Bacteria > Planctomycetota > UBA8108 > UBA8108 > JACQVS01 > JACQVS01. Next base: position 7,006 of record JACQVS010000016.1, on the reverse strand, counting down.
AGCACCGACCATGACAACGAAATCTAGATGGACCGCTTGCGTGGCTGCCGGCGCCTGGCTGCTGCTGTTTTCAGGCTGCGAGAACAAACCAGGAGAAGAGCAACCTCCGCCGGGCAGCCCGCCGGCGGCTCCTCAAACTGTGACGCCGCCGCCAGCGGCGAAAAGCGAAGCGCCAGCGGTGAAGACGCCCGCGGCCCCAGGCGGCGGCGCCACCATCACCGGCAAGGTCGTCTTCCAGGGGACTCCTCCCAAGCCCAAGCAGGTCAACTTCGGCCCGGAAAAGAACTGCGCCGAGCTCCACAAGGACGCGCCGCTGTTCTACGAAACGATGGTGGTCAATTCCAACAGCACCCTCAAATGGGCACTGGTGAGCATTGAGGAGAGCGTGCCGGGGAATTACCAGCCCCCCGCCGCGCCGCTGGTGATCAACCAGGTCGGCTGCAACTTCATCCCCCACGTGGCCGCGATGCTCGCCGGACAGGAAGTGGAGTTCGCGTTCAAGGGGTAAAAAAGATGACCAGCCTCTCACCGCGGCCTATTCGCCATTAAAGCCAGACGACCTCTCCGAGGATCCGGCGGATCCATGGACTGCTTTCCCGCTGCATGGCGGCAAGCTCGGCCTCGGTGTAGACGAAAACCTCGGCGCCCACGGCGCCTGGAGGAGGAGGGTAGTCGAGGGATCGCTTGCGAATCGGGGTCCCCGATTCGCTGACCACCACGATGACATCGACGTCGCTCGCCGGGGTATAGTCCCCGCGCGCGTAGGATCCAAATATGCCGACCCTACGGACCTCCGGGTGGTTCCGGCTGAGGTTCTTGGTCCATTCCTTGAGCGTGGAAATTACCTCCTCTCGAGGAACTGACCTGACGATCACAGAATTCAATGATCTTTTCAGCATCGGAAATTGCCTTGTCAGCCTCTTCCTTGGAAAAAAAATCTGCGGGCTTTCCCTGATCGAATCCATTGGGGTAACGCGTCGGAATGTAGAAATGGTCGAGGCGCCGGCCGCAGTCCACCAGCTCCTGAGGGACCTCCATCAACTCGCGAAGGCTCTCAAGGAGCGCTCTCACCACATGCCCCCAGCCTTCGAGATTCCTGGAGAGATAAACGGCCTTCACGGCCTTTTCCGCCGATTGCTGGGCCGCGAAGCAGGCCCAGTTGAAATCCTGGCCATCTCGCGAATAGCGCGCGTGCTTGAGATCCAGTTTGGCCTGTTCCAACCAATCACCGGCTCGATTCATTCAGGTAAGGTTACTCAATCAGCTCTTTTCAATCCAGCTATTTAGTGGCGATGTTGCTAAAGCCCGCGTCGATTTTTCCAATCGTTTTGAAGGTTCATTTTTCTGGTATATCGATAAATTTACTGTAAAATTTAAGTCCGTGAGCGAAATATTACAGAAAAATCGCATTTTAAGACAACTCCTTCCCTCCTCCAACAAACGGCAATTGCTCATTCTGACTGGAGCTCGCCAGACCGGAAAAACCACCCTGGTAAAGTCGATTTACGGGCAATTGCGTTATATTAATTTGGACTCTCCTGAAAACCGCGAAGCTTTAAAATCCATCCCATCATCGCTGTGGGGTAGAGATATTGGCAATGCCGTCATCGATGAGGCTCAAAAAGAGCCCGTCGTTTTCGAGAAGGTAAAATATGCCTTCGATGAGCGTTCTATCTCCTTCACCATGCTCCTCGGTTCAAGTCAAATCATGCTCCTTAAAAAAATCCGCGAATCCTTGGCGGGCCGAGCGAGCATTTATGAACTCTATCCATTGCTCATGAAGGAGCTGATGACGGAATCCACTGCCCAAGACGTGGAACCGCCGCTGGTGGACCGTTTGTTCTCCAAGAATAATTTGAGCGCGATTTTTAATAGCGTGCCGGGCGTTTTGGTTGACAAAGAAGACGCGTTGTGCCGGGATGCGGAAAACCATCTTCTTCAGTGGGGCGGAATGCCTGCGCTGCTCCCATTGAGCGAGGAAGAACGCTGGAAATGGCTCAAGGATTATTCTTACACTTATCTGGAAAGAGATCTCGGCGATCTGGCGCGCCTGGATGATCTCGAGCCGTTTCGAAAATTTCAGAAACTGTCCGCCCTCAGATCCGGGCAACTGCTCAATTACTCGGAAATCGCTCGCGATGCTGCCGTTTCGGTGGACACCGCAAGGCGTTACCTTGAATATTTGCGAATTTCCTATCAAGTGGAGCTGCTGCAGCCCTACTTCCGGAATATCACCAGCACCGTCATCAAGACTCCAAAAATTTACTGGCTGGACATCGGCCTCTTAAGGCAGCTTGGCGGCTACCGAGGGGAACATCACGGCGAAATTTACGAAACCCTGGTGGTCGGTGAACTGATCAAGTGGATCAAAACGGCTCAGCGAAACGCCGAGGCTTATTTCTACCGGACCCGTTCCGGACTTGAAGTGGATCTCTTGCTGCAGACAGAAAAGGGGATTATCGGCATGGAGATCAAGGGCAGAAAACATTGGGATCACCACGATCTCAAGGCCCTGAAAGCAGTGAAGAGCGGCCTGGGCAAGGAATGGCGAGGAGGGCTGATCATTTATCAAGGGAATCAGCTGGAGCAAACAGGCGAACCCGATATCTGGGCAGTGCCCTCCTACCGGCTCTTCAATTGACCGCCGTGATTCCCGCAGGAAGCAAAACGCCCTAGTTTATTCGATCGTCATTTGGCGCGCGGCGGCAGTTTTTCGAGAGGCGCGGTCGCGGGATTGATCTTGGCGAAGGGGAGCACGTCCGGCAGGACGCGCACCGCCGAGGTCACCTTCAAGGGGAACCTGGCGCCGACGTCGTACACCAACTCGACAAAAAACGCCGTCCAGCCTTTTTCCGGCGGCGCGATCCGGCCGATATAAACGCCTCCCCCTTCATCTTTCACGGCGCTGCTTTGATAGGCTTTGCCGATCAGGGCCAGGCGGAAATCGCGGGCCTCGGGATTGTTGGCCTGCCAGAGGTTGACTTCTTTGGGAAGGTCCTTCGCCTCGACGCGAATCGAGCCGCCCTTCTCAAACTTCCAGGAGTAGCGGGGCCGCGGTTTGCCTTCGAGCACCAACTGGTAAAACGCGATGATGCTCTCGATGGCATCCGTGTCTTTCAGGGAGTGGCTGGCGTTCGGGACGTAGCGAAGGTGCTTTTCCCCTTTCAAATCATCGTAGTAAAACTGCGAGGAATCGGGGCAGAAAAATTCATCGCCGGAAGCGTTGACGATGAACTTCGGCTGGGTCAGCCGATCGCGGTAGGAATACGGATCCTCGATCGCGTAAAGCTTCTTCAAGCGCGGATCGCCAAACTTCTGCATGATGTTGTGATGGTGATAATCGCCGACGGCGAGCGAGTAAAATCCATAAGCTTGAACGTGGTGGCGCATCGATTCGTTGACGTTGAGCACATCGATGACGATCGGCACGGCGGCCTCGACGCGCTTATCGACCGCGGCGGTGCACCAGGTGGTCCAGCCGCGCTTCGATCCACCGGCAACGATGAATTTACCAATCGCTGTCTTGCCCCCCCGCTCGCTCGCGAGCAGCTCTTGAATGCAGTCCATGGCCCGGACGGCGCTCTTCACCATTGGCAGACGCGCCGGCCAAGTTTCATCGCCCGTCTTGAGGTACTGGTCCCACGTGTAAGCGATGAAATCATCTTCGGAACGGCCCTTGCCGTCGCCGTTCAGGACAACCGGCTGGTTCGGCACCATCTGCAGCTCGGCGACGACGGTCCCGGTTGCGAGAGCGATCTGCAGCGTGCGCTCATCCGCCCCCTTGGGGGTCTTGCTCTTGTTGCTGCCTCCGCCGATGAAAAGGAAGGCCTTGTTCGATGCCGGCTTGTCCGGTTTGACGATGTCGACCCAGTGCTGCCAGACGGGGCGGTCGATCTCCTTCTCCGTCCGCCAGGTCTGCGACTTCATGTCGAGGATGAATTGAGTGCCTCCGTTCACCCTCACCTCCTGGACCACTTCCCAGCGATAGGTCGGATCGGGCTTCTTGACGTAGCGGTCAAGAGCTGTCTCGGCGGCCCCGGCAAATTTACCCGCGCCCAAAAGAACCGTGACGACGACCAAACCCACCGCCGCGCCTCGTTTGATTTTCAATATTTGGTTCATGGCGAAATTGTAAGGGGAATTTCTATTTTCGTCTACGGCCCGATTTTGAAAAATCGAGAGAAGGCCAAATCCTGGCGCGACGAATGATAATTTCATAAATTGCGGTATATTATCCCCTTGTTTGCCGCACCGACGAAGTTATCAAGGAGAACCTCCATGACCGCATCGAACCCGTTTCCGCTCGCCAGCCGCATCGCCCTCTGTGTCAAAGGCGGCTTGACGGTGTCATGAAGCTGCTCTTTTTAGGCGGCGCCGAGTCGATCGGCGCCAGCTGCGCTTATCTTGAAATCGATGGCAAGCGCTGGATCGCCGACTGCGGCATCCGGCTGCGGGGAGGACGAGAGGATCGGTTGCCCGACCTCTCCCCTCTCGAAAGCCTGGGAGCGCCCTCGGCGATCCTGGTCACCCACGCCCATCTCGACCACATCGGCGCCCTGCCGGTCTTGCACCAGCGCTTCCCTTATACCCCGGTCTACGCCGCCGCTCCCACCGTGGACCTCACCCGCATCCAGCTCCTCGACTCCCTGCGCCTCATGGAAGAAGAAGCCACGATCGACGGCGAGCTCCCCCTTTACTCGGCGAGGACGGTGGGGTCCCTTCTCGAGAAGATGGTCCCGGTGAAACCTCTCCAGGCTTTCTCGCCGGACCTGGATGGCCCCGAGGTCGTTTTCTTCCCCTCCGGGCACATCCTGGGGGCCTGCTCCCTAGGCATCTCGGCCCGCGAGGGGCGCCTTTTCCTGAGCGGCGATGTCTCCGTCGACAACCAGCGCACCGTGCCGGGCATGAGCCCGCCGCGATTTCAGGCCGACGCCGCGGTCTTTGAATCGACTTATGGAAACCGGCTCCATCCCGGCCGCTCCGGCGAGGAGGACCGCCTGGTCCAGACCGTCGCCGCGGCCATCGCCGAGGGCGGCAAGGTGCTGGTGCCGGCCTTCGCCATCGGCCGGGCCCAGGAGGTCATCCTCATCCTCCTCCGCGCCCAGCTCCTCAAGCAAATCCCGGAGTTTCCCATTTTCGTCGACGGCATGGTGAAGGCCGTTTGCGCGGTGTATTCGAGCCATCCCTGGTTCCTCCAGTCGACCTTGAGGAAGCGGATCGAGAAGCACGGCGATCCATTCTTCGGGGTGCTGGACACCGTGCAGGCGGTGAAGGGAAAGTCCCAACGGCGGGAAATCGCCGCCGGACCTCCGTGCGCCATCGTCTCGAGCTCGGGAATGCTCACCGGCGGCCCGAGCCCGTTTTACGCCCGGGCGCTGCTGGAGGACGCCCGCAATCTCATCGCCATCACCGGCTACCAGGATGAGGAGTCTCCGGGGCGCCAGCTGCTCGATTTCGCCGCCGGCAAGGAGGCCAGCCTGGTGCTGGAAGGCGCTGAAGTCAAGCCGAAGTGCCGGATCGCTTCCTACGCCCTCAGCGGCCACGCCTCGGGGTCCCAGATCGCCGCTTTGGCGGGGGCGCTGCGGCCCGCCGATGTTTTCCTGGTCCATGGGGATGATTCGGCCCGCCGCGAGCTGGCGGAGCTGTTCCGGCGGGAGCGGATCGGCCGGGTCCACCTGCCCCGGCACGGCGAGCTTCTGGCCCCGGCGGCGCGGGGAAAAATCTTCCTCGGAAACGGCGGCGCGGCCGCGGCTCCCCTCGACAGCCGGCGGCGGCTCCAGGCGACGGGAATCGGCGGGCCGGAGCGCTGCCAGGCGCTCACGGAAGACGAACTCGGCGCCCTCGCCGATCACCTCCGCAAAACTTACCGCCCGGGAGCGGCCTTCAACGCCGGCGAGCTTTTTTGCATCTGGAACGGGCCGGTCCCTCCGGATGACCGGGAGGCGGCCGCGTTTGAAGAACGCTTGCGCTCCTCAACCCATTTTCATCCCCATCCGACGCGCCTTTTCGAGTTCGCCGCCGCCGAAGAGGAGCCCCCGGAACCCGCCGGGGCGGCGAATGTCCAGACGTTGATCGACCGGCTGGACCGGGAGCTGCCCGCCGGGGCCGGCCTCCTCAAGAAAAGCTACCAGCCCGGCCTCGCTCACATGACCCTGGCGTTCGCGTTCCCCGATACGGTCAGCGAGCCGTGCCGCTTGATCCTGGAGAAAATTTTCCGTGGCAGCGGCTGGACTTATGAAATCCACCCGCTGCCGAACCTCGCCGCCCTGGAGCGCGACATCCGCTCCGCCCTCAAGGATCCGCTCCCGGAGCCAAGCCAGATTTCGGTGCGTCTTGAGGAGCGCCGCGCCGCCGTGTATCTGCCGCGCCCGCTGCCGGCCGGCGAAGAGACGCTCTGGGAAGAGGCCAGGAGCCGCCTGCGCGAGCGCACCGGCTTCGACCTGGAGCTGGCCTGGCGCCCCGCCGCGCCGCCGGCCAGGAAGAGCCGCGATGCCGCCGGCAGGCTGGAGAGGAACCTCGCCTACCAAGCGATTCGCGACTCCTTCCGGAACGAGCCGCACGCCCCATACCGGATCGGCATGAAGCCGGCGCCTCCGGGGCAGGACCCCGCCATCGAGGTGGCCTTCATCTCCCCCGAGGTCGGCGCCCGCTACCGCGGCAAGCTCGACCGCCTCGGCGATGAAACCGGCTGGCGCCTCGAGGTGGCGGCGGGGCCAAATCAAAACGCCATCCTCGATGCCGCCCGCGTCCTGCTTCTAAGCCTGCCGGTGCGCAAAGGGCCTTCATTCCAGCCGAGCCAGAAGAAGGTGAGCGTCACCCTCGCCAGCCTCCCCGACCCCTCCGCCTGGGAGCGCCTGGCGGCGGAGTTTCACGAGCGCACCGGCTGGCGGCTTGAGCTCGGTTAAAATTCATCGGACGCCGATCACCACCGACTGGTAGAACCGATCCGGCAAGGTCCCGAGCTCGCTCAAGGAGTTCGCATCCAGCTTGATCAGGCCGCCGCGGG
>JACQVS010000233.1 GCA_016209605.1 Planctomycetota bacterium | reverse complement strand
GCCCGTAAACTGGGGGTTGGGGCAGCCCTACAGCCCGGGGAGGCCGAACCGCCCCGCGCCGCCGGGAAATATTGGGGACCTCATCATCAACGAGATCATGTACCGGCCCTTGCGCAAGGAGCGGCGCGAGGCGTTCGATCCCGTCAACGCCGGATTTTACTACGAGGAAGGCGATGACGAGCTGGGAGAGTACATCGAACTTCACAACCGCGGCGCCGCCGCGGTGGACCTTTCCGGCTGGAGCTTCACCGATGGGATCAAGTATGCCATCCCTCCCGGAACCGTGCTCGAGCCCGACGCTTACTTGGTGATCGCCGCCAACCCGGAGGCGTTGAGAGAGCGGCACGGGCTCGCGGCGGTCCTGGGACCCTTTGAGGGGAAACTGGATGATGGTGGGGAACGCATCACCTTGCGCGACCACCTTTCGCGGCTCGCCAACACCGTCCGCTACAATGACGTCTACCCTTGGCCGGCTTCAGCGGATGAATTCGGGGTGTCCTTGGAATGCGTCAATCCCCTTGCCGAGAACAATTCAGCGGCAAACTGGCGCGGCAGCAAAGGGGATTTCAAGCCGGTCCCGCCGCCGCCGCCGCAGGGGAAAAACGGCTGGCAGTTCGCGAGCGCCAGCGGGGTCGCGACCTCGAACCGGCTTTACTTTTACGTCAACGGGCCGGGAGAGTGGCTTCTCGATGAAGTGGTGGTGCGGTCACTCACCACCCCGGGAGGCGAGAATCTCCTGCCCAACGGTTCGTTCGAGGGCGGCGACGCAGGCTGGACCAAGACCGGCAATCACTCGGGCTCTTTCTGGACCAGCGCCGATGCTTACGAAGGAACAGGCTCCGAACATCTGGTCGCCGCCGGAGCCGGCGACGGCAGCACCAACAGCTTCCAGATCCTCCGCATCCCGGACATGGCTGCGGGTTTTGAGTGCTCCATCTCCTGCTGGGTGAAGTATCTCAGCGGCCAGGAAACCATGACCTTCCGGCTTTCCGGAGGGGGATTACTGACGGTGATCGAGGCGCCCAAGGACTACGATTTGGCCGGCGACTGGAGCGAGGGCGGCAATCCCAGCGGGGCCTGGAGCTACCGCGATGATGCCGGCAGCCTCATCACCGGGCGCTCCTCCAACTGGCTGGCGGGCGATCTGGGGGCCGGCCAGCCGGCCTGGACCAACGCCGGCGACGGCGGGGTGCCGGGGTGGTGCAAGAGCATCGGCGCGGCCCCGGCGCACGACTTCCCGGCCGGCGCGGTGGCCACCCACGGGCCCTCGGAGGTCTGGTGGACCGCTCCGGGAAATGGCTCGATCGCCATCAGCGGCGGCCTCTGGCTGCTCCGCCACATCGGCAGGAGCCAGACCTGGCATATCAGCAAGAACCAGGCGAAACTAACTTCAGGGAACCTGGTCTCCGGACAGTTGGAGTTCAACTCGTCGAATCCCCTGCCCTTTGAATCCGGATCGGGAGGCGCCGGCGCCTTGACCTTTCCGGTCGCTTCGGGCGAGGCGATCAAGTTCGGTGCCTGGCCTTCGGGGGACACAGCCCACGACTTTGTGGGCTTCAAGATCGGGATCCGCTTCACTCCCGGAGGAGAGAGCGTTGAAGTCGTGGTCTTGCCGCCGCCGCTCGGGGGATTCATCGGCCATGGCACGCCCGGCCGGGCCAATTCCGCGCTCTCTCCGAATGTTCCCCCGTTCATTGACGGCCTCCAGCACATTCCCGAGACCCCCACCTCCGCCGACCAGGTCACCATCATCGCTTTGGTGACAGATGAGGATCCGATCACGTCCGTGCAACTGGAGTATATGATCGGAACCTCGACAGCTTCGACTTTTTTAACCATGTTCGATGATGGCGCCCACGGCGATGGCGCGGGAGGCGACGGCATCTACGGGGCGCAAATCCCCCCGCAGCCATCGAACACCCTGGTCCACTACCGGGTCCATGCCGCCGATGCGGGGGGCGGGCAGACATCTTTTCCCTATGATGGCGACCCCTCGACCACCCAGGCTTATTACCAATATGACCATGATGTCAACACCCAGCTGACGTTTTACCATCTGTTCATCACAGCGGAAAATTTGGCGAAGCTGAACGCCGATCCGAGGTCCGACGAGTATGTCGACTGCAGCTTGGCCATCGATGGCATCGCCTATCCCCACATCGGCATCCGCTACCGCGGCAGGGGGAGCAGGACACACCCCAAACATCCATGGAAGATGCAGTTCAACAAGAACCGGCTTTATAACGGCAACCGCACCCTGGACACCATGTTAATCATCCCCTTTGAGCAGTGGATCGCTTTCAAGGTTTTTGATCTCGCCAAGATCGACAACCTGGAGGGCGATCTGATCCGAATGCACATGAACGGCCAATTCTGGGGAGTCTATATCGCCTTCGAGTCGCCAACCGGGAGCTGGCTGGAAAAACACGGCTACCACGACGGCAGCGAAGTCTACAAAGCGCGGACGGTGGAAACGCCGGGCCAGTCCAAGAACTCCGACCTCTTTCACAATCAAATCGTCACCGACCACGATTACTGGGGCACTTGGAACAAAAAAATCAGGCCCTTGGAACCCCCTGTCCACATCCGCGAGCTCACCGACAAGCTCAACGATGTGGCCGACGCGGATTTGCTGCCGTGGCTGGATGCGCACGTCGATCTCGACCAGTGGTTCAAGCGGTGGGCCCTGAATATCTTGATGAACATTGACGATTTTCCAGGGCACAACTACTACTTGCTCCTCCCAGGAGAGCCAGGCGGCAAGTGGAAAATGCTAGGTTATGACTTTGACTCGGGCTTTACCTTCTCGCGTGTTGGCCCCTTGCGCGCCCTCTACGGCGATGGGGCGGGGGGCGACAACCCCGGCTGGCAGCGGAACAAGTTCTACCAGCGCGTCTCTAATAATCCCACCTTGAAGCGCATTTATTTCTTGACCATGCGCAAGCTGATCGACACGCTCTACCGGACGGACCTTCTCTTCCCCATGATCGACGAGCTCTTCCCGAAGACCAACGCTGACCGGCCTCTCGAAATCGCCAAGTGGGGTACCATGCGGTCGAACACGAGCGAGATGAAAAACGTCATCACCAGCCAGCGGAGCAGCATGGTCAACTTTCTCAACGCGCAAAACCTTCCCGGCCCCGACTACATCCCGAGGTGCATTCCACCGGGAGGGATTTTCAGCGAGCCGGTGACGGTCACGATCACGGCGCCGGCGGGCTGGCAGGCGGTGTTCACGGTGGATGGCACCGACCCGCGGCTGTCCAATAGCGGGATGGTCTACAGCGTGCCCATCCTCATCGAAAGTCCCACGAAACTGAGAGTCGCCGCCGTGAGCGGCGGTTTCGCTTCCGGGAACTGGACCGAGCTGGCGGAGCACCAATATGAGGTTCAAGAGACTTCGCTGCAGGTTGGCCCTTTCATCCGCGGAGATTGCAACGGCGATGGAAGCGTGGTGGGAGATTTGTCGGACGCGGTGTTTTTGCTGATTTACCTCTTCGCCAATGGCAGGGAGCCTCCGTGCCTCGCCGCTTGCGATGCCAACTCCGATGGCGGCTTGGCCGGGGTCACGGATGCGATTTACCTCTTAACCTATAATTTCCTCAAGGGGCCGGCGCCTCAAGCCCCGTTCCCCAAATGCGGTTTTGGCACCACCGCCAGAGACTTCAGCTTCGGGTGCAAGACTCCACTGCCTTGCAAGTAGCCCTGCCAGGATGGTTTTGAAGATCATCTCCTAAATCGGTGAGAGAGTGGGTCCACGCGGCGGGACGTCCAGATATCCATTGAAAGGTTCCTGCAAGGCCGATTAAAATTTATTTTAGAATATCGCGCCGATATCGAAAGGATAGCAACATTCCGTGAATATCCTGGAAAGCACCTCAAGAGAAAACTGGGGTCCGAGGTTATTTCGAAGTCGTGTGGACATTCTGCCAAGGGCAGGAGCCTCTCGAAAATCGCGGTGTTGGTGCTTCATTAAGGGCTCTAAAGGCGGAAAGGAACTCGCCATGATTTTGGAACTCTTTCATAGATCCTATCGCAGATTCTCCGGTTTATCCCGCAGAAGCGCCGGTTTTCTGGCCCTGTTGGCGCTTTTGGTCCTTGCCGCACCTCGCTTGGCCGAGGCGCAGGATATCGCGCCTCGTTCCGATTTGAAGGGCGTGAAAGGCGTTCTGGCGGTTCACCTCTGCCAGGCAAACAACCAGAGCCCGTACTCTTTCGTGCGGGCGAAGTTCGAGCCGGGGGAGCTCTTGGATCCCTGGGCGGTGAGGTTCCTCGACCAGGAAGGGAAAGAGGTGCCGTTCTTTGTCTGGGATATGGTGACGTGGAAGGTGGCCAGGGAGGGGAGGCCGGACTGGGGGAACCGTTACGCGCTCCTCAACCACTACAGCGGCCGCTCCCCCGAGGCGCTGGAATCCCGCCGCCGGAAAATCGAGCGGGCAAAAGAGCGCCTGCCGGAGCTCGGGGCCGTATTGGCAGCGCGGGAAGAAGCCGCGGGGAAATTTCCCGGCTCCGTCTGCGGGGCCCTCTACCTGCTTCGGTACGCGGTGCCGCCCTACGGGAAGGTCCGGCTCACGCTTCAGCTCGGCGTGGAGGCCGCCGCAGCTCCTAAAAGCTGGCACGTGGAGGGAGACCGGGTTGGAGATCGCATGCAGGCGGAGCGGGGACAGTTGTCCTTTATGAACTTGCCCGACCGGCTGGCGGTGAGGTGGAAAGGCCAGGAGGTCTGCCGCTCTGCCGGCTTCGAGGCCGGCGAGGCATCGGGGGCCTTCTCCCACGCGGATCCCTCCATGCCTTTCGCCCTTCAGGTGACCGAGGGGCTGGTCACCAAGTTGCGCGTGGAGGGCAGGATGAAGGGGCGCAAGGAAAGCGAGCAGGGCTGGCAGTGCACTTACTGGCTCTTTCCCGAGGGCAGCTGGGTGGCGCTGGAAGGTTTCAGCCTTGGGAATACCGAAGGCTACCTTGGCGGGGAGCAAACCTTGAGCCGGTGGGAGGCGATGGCGGATTTCGCGCCGGCGCATGAGCCGACCTGGGAGTCCCCTTGGTGGCTCTACCGCCTTGGCGATGACCGCTTCATCGCCCTCCATCAATTCTGCAGCACGCCCTTGACCATCGGTTATGGCAACAACCCTTTCAGCGCCAGCCCCGAGAGGAGCCATAAAGCGGTGGCCCGCGGCAACCGCCTGGACCTCGTCTGGGGATACGACCTTACCGATCGAGCGGTGTACCGGCTGTTTCAGCGGAGGCTGCCGGTGCCCACCCCGGGGAATCCCGGCCCTCCATGGTTGACGCGGGAGGCGTTCCTGACGGGGAAGCTCGCCAGCCCGCCGGCAAACATGCCCAACGAGGAAGTGCAGGCTCTTGAAGAGGCCCTGAAGTACACGAGATGGGAACCGAAGGTGGACTGGCTCTATCGCCAGTACGCGGTCGGCATGGGAGAAACTCCCCCGCTCGCCGAAGCGGCGGTGCGCAACGTCCTGGGGGCGGCGGCCGGCTGGATCGACCGCCCGTTCGGCGAGGAGGAGATCGCGGGGCTTTTGGCGCAATCGCTCCTCGGGTCGGCGCGGCGGCGAAGTCCTCCGCGGCCAAATCAAAGCCTGTACGAGGCGCTACCCTACTTGCTGAACGACCCCGATCCGGAAGGCATCCGGCAGATACTTAAGTCCATTGACGATCCGAAGGACGGCGCGGCCGGCTTCATCAAGACCATTCAAAACCACATTGCCGCCGGCGGCAACGGCGTCACCGGGCGCTGGACGGAGAATCCCCATGGGGAAGGCTGGGAAAGCAATCCCGCTTACCACTCCTGCGGCATGCCGAGCTCTCTGCGGTTTCTGGAGCACTTCGACCTGCTCCGCTTCGCCAAATACCAGCCGCCGGAATACCGCGAGGCGCTCCTGGGCTTCGCGGATCTCTCCGTGAAGGTCATGGGCGGCGAGCCCTTCGATCCCGAGAAGTTCCGGGCGAGCCTTCACCTCTGCTGGCCCAACCGCACGGTGATGCTTTTCCCGCTGGTGCTCCACGCCTACAGGATCCAGACCGATGAAAGATATGCCAAAGCGGCGAGGATCCTCTTTGACGAGCTGATGTCCATGGTGGACAAGAATCCCCACGGCTACTGGGCGGCTTGGAAGTTCCAGCCCCGCGAGGCGGTGATTTTTGACACCGTCTACAATCCCACCGGCTGCCAGCGAGGGATCACGGCATTCTGGGCTGAGGGGCTCCTGGACCTCGTTGGCAGGGAGAGGGCCGGCAGGTTTGTGGCCGCCCAGGCTCGCTATGCAGTCCTGAGCGCTCAGTTCCTCGACACCCTGGAGAAGGACAATATGACCGGCGTCTTTGCCTACCTTCACCATGCCCATCCCGCCTTCAGCGCCCAGATCGCTCTCTACCTTTACGACGACTTTCCGTTCTACCGGGGCCTGGCGGGGGAGCTGGTGAGGTGGATGGTCGCTGAGGGGCCCGGGATACCCGACGGCTACTTCTCCCCTCTCTTCCGCTGGACTTTTTTGATTGGCCCGGGGAGCGGCTGGTATGAGCGGAAGGTGGAGGCCCGCGCCGGCTTTTTCCGGGTTCGCGTGCGCAACCAGCTCCCCTGGGCGCAGTGCTCCTTTTGGGTCCGGAGCGACGAGGCGGGAATCCAGCCGCCCGGGAGGTGGGTGTTGTGGTTTCAGCCGCAGGAGCCGACCTTTCGCCTGGAATCCCTCCTCGAGTTCACCGTCGAGGGCGAAAAGCTGCTTTTAGATGTAAAAAAACGCGCGCGGCTCCGGCTTTACTACGGCGTGCCGTTTCCCGGCTGGCTAGGCCCGGAGAAGCTGATCCTCACCTCCCGCTCCTCAGGGGATCCGAACCGTACGGAGGAGGTCACGGGCGGCGTCGAGTGGAGCGCCGATGGAGCCGGAGAGCGCTTCCTGGAGTGGGAGGCAAAGCGGGGGAACTACGAGTTGAAACCACGCTCGTGATCAAGGCCCCGCTTCGGCCGGGCTCTGCAATTTCATTGAACCCTTGTCAATTCCAAAAGGGAGGTTTTGTATGAAACGGTATTGCCTTGGCCGCTTATCACTTGCTCTACTCAGTCTCATGGCACCCCGCGCCATCATTGCTGACCAGATGATTTGCATTGGCGCGGCGGATCCCACCTGCATTCCTTATACCTCAATTGTGCCCGACACGCTGGATCTGGCGGAAAGTGCCGAGATCAATGGTGCGGTGAATAATGTCGTTCTGATAGGAAAACATAGTTCTAAAGACTAAATATCTCGTAACCAGTTCACTTTATCTTCTTTTGGTAAGGCGCTGCCCACACCGTAGCGCTGGGCCAGTGGGGATCGCTGCCCACAACCGGCAAGACTTCGCCTCCTCCGACATAAACGGTATGAAGCCGAAAAGAGTGATCCGCCGCTTCTTCAGAGCAGTAGACAAGCAGCTGCCCATCGGACGAAAAGCTGATACCGGAAAAGATCTTTGAAACGGCGCGTGGGCTGTTTTCTCCTGTGGTAAACCAGTCGCCGCCGTGGGCAGGTCTGGCATCCCGTTTTACCCCTGGGCCGCCGCCGGTGATCCTCTCTGCAGTCCGGTGCTGCCCGCGGCCGCAAGAGATGACTGAAACCGACATCTTGGATATTGCTTGCATTTTCATGAAATGAATTTACTTTGTAATTAAAAGTACTTTAAAATATTACAAGGAATCAACCATCATGAAGAATCTTTTCAAGACCATTGACCGGTTGCTGCGCGGGGAATTCACCTCCCGGGAAGATCTCAAGCTCGGCAAGGTTATCGTGCCGGTAAAGACTCTTGTGGCGTCCGGCTGGCTTTAAGAGGATATTGACACTCGATCAAGGTGCAATAAGGGGCAGTGACTGTGAAGTCCATTTCCCTCCCCTGCGCGCCGATCTTGCCTTCCTGGCAGTACCTTGCCGTAAACTGATTGAAAAAGCTGCCGGCATCAAACCAGTTGACGTTTTGCACCGGACAGTTTTTGCAGCGGCCAGTCAGAGCGGCCGGCGAATCCGCGGGGATTCAATCCCAGGACGGCTTTGAACTGCGCCTGGATCACTTCCTTGGCCCCCATCTGGACGTTTTTAGTGATCTCGACGCCGTGCCTGGCCTCCTTGTCGGTACGGCTCCGCTCGCCAACCGGCGAATCCATGGCGAAGCTGTCAGTCGGGATCGGCTGAAGGTTGAGGTGAGGAGGAAATTTAAACCGGCTTTGCAAAGAAAGTATTCTCCGTTACCATTGAATAATCTTCTTAATGGAAGTTGAATGCCCTTTGAAAGGATTTCAGAATGCAAGTTACTTATAAATATTTTCAGTTATGCTGCTGGCTCATCGCTATTGGAGTTCCCGCTTTTTCTATTGAAGCTCAAAACAGTATCGCGCCCGACGCGATGTTACGCCAGCGCATCGAACAGCAGCTTGAAATCAGCTCCTTTTCCATAGAAAATCTTCAGCTTCCAGAGGAGAACCTGCCGGAGGAGTTCCGCATTACCGTGAATCTCGATGGCCAGGCGAGGATTATCCGGCTGCAAAAAAATTCCGTGCGAGCGGCCTCCTTTCAAGTTTTGATCCAGAAAGCCGGTGGAGCCCTGCACGCGGCTCCCATCCCTCCGGAGAGAACATATCTAGGGATGGTTCTTGGAGAGCCCGGCCTCATCGCCGCTGCTTCGCTCCTTCCCGAGGGCCTCCACGCGAGCGTCGTGGCCCGGAGCGGTTCGGGATGGTGCATCCGCCCGCTCAAGACCATCGACCGCGGGGCTTCCAGGGAAGCGCACGTGGTCTTTTCCGAAGAATCGCAGCAACCGTTTGCTTGCGGCGCCGGCCAGCTCGATCCGCCGGGAGAGCTGCTTTTTTCAGGCGAGCCCGGCGGGCGTGACGGCGACTCTTCGGGCGGCGCTGAAAACTGCGCCTTGAAAGTCGCCGAGATCGCTTTTGATTCCGATTATGAATTTTTCAGCCGCAAGGCGGATAGCGATTCCGGCACCGCCACGTCGATCGTCGAGACCGGCCTCAACATCACCAACCTGATCTATGTCCGCGATGTGAAGATCACGCACAAGCTCACCACCCTCGTCCTCCGATCGGATCCGGCGGCTGATTTTTACAGGCAGTTCGCCGATGCATCCAACTTCGGCGCCATGCTGTCGGCGTTTCGGGAGGAGTGGAACGCGAACATGGGCGCCATCAGGCGTGACGTCGCCTATTTCCTGACCGGCAAGCCCAATCCCAATCTGGGCGGCCTGGCCTTCGTCGGCGTCGTCTGCAGCAGTTCCCATTACGGCATGGGCATTGGCGGCCGGGGATACGAGGGCATCTTCCGCCACGAGGTCGGGCACAACTGGGGCGCCGGCCATTCCTGCGGGGCCGAGAGGCGGTACATCATGTGCGGCAATTCCATCCCGGCCATCTCGGCGTACAACATCCGGGTGATGTCCGCCCATCGCGATTCGCGCTCTTGCCTGGATGAGATCCCCCATACCAGCGATCCCGAGCCGCCTTACATCCGGCTCGACCGCGTCGCCGTCCTCCAGGATGAAGGGCCCATCGCCATTGACGCCGTCGCCGGCGACACCGACACCAATTGCGATCAGCCGCAACTGGTCTCTTTTGATGCGCGCAGCGCGTTCGGTGCGGCCATCTTGCCGCTGGCTCCGCTCAGGCCGAACGCCCCCGATGCCCTCCTCTACCTGCCGCGCGCGGATCTTCTCGGCACCGACTCCTTCCGCTACAAGGTGGTCGATGGAACCGGCAACGAGGCTTTCGGCACCGTGCTGGTCGAGATCCAGCCCCGTTCCCTCATCGCCTACTTGAAGCTGGATGAAATCGCTGGCGCCGAGGCCGCCGACTCGAGCGGCTTCGACCACACCGGCGAGCTTCGCGACAACCTGAGCTTCGACACCGGCGCCACGGCCGGCCGTTTGGGAGGAGCGTTGCGGTTCACGGGGGTGAATGGGGAATACATCTCGCTTGGCGATGACCCGATGTTCGATCTCACGGGAGGCTTGACCGCCGCCGCCTGGTTTCGCGTCGACGCCTTCGACAGCGATGGGCAGACCATCATCTCAAAAGGCGATGACGCCTGGCGGGTCAAGCGCGACGGCACCACGCCGCATCTCAAGTTCACGTGCACGGGATTGACGGTGGAGGGAAGCACGGGAGGAAATTTGCCAGGGAAAAAAGCCGTGAGCGATGGCGAATGGCACCATGTCGCCGGCGTCTATGACGGCAACCGCATCTACCTGTATATCGATGGCGAGCTGGACAGCTCCCTTCCCGCTTCCGGCCGCATCAACACCAACTCCAGCTCCGTGCGCATTGGCGACAACCTCTGGAAAGGCGCCATCGATGAAGTGCGCCTGTATAACTTCGGCCTCAACGCCGGCGCCATCCGCGCCTTGTTCCTGAACAGCCGGACCGAGCGCCCCGATCCGCCCCACGGCAAGGCCGGCGTCATCCCGGGATCAGAGCTGAGCTGGCAAGCGGCGCCTGGGGTGAGCGAGCACCACGTCTATCTCGGCACGGATCGACAAGCGGTCGAAAACGCCGCGGTCGCATCTCCGGAGTTCAAGGGAAAGGTAAACACTCCATCCTTCAAGCCCACCCTGGCCCCGGCCAGCGCGTATTACTGGCGCGTCGATGAAATTGTCGGCGGCGCCGCGCAAAAAGGCGAAACGTGGCTGTTCACGACCAGCTTTGCTTATACCGGTTTCAGCGAGCCGCCGGCAAACGCCTCAAATTACACGCCCGGCCCGGCCGCGAAGGAAATCGGCTTCAAGACCGTTTCATCGCCGACCTCCGGGCAGGATCCCTTCGCCGGCGCGATCGCGACGGGCTCCACACCGACCTCGCCGATCTTTTCTCATCGCTCCGTAACCGCCACGACAACTTTTGATGCCATCGATCTTGCCGAGACTACCGGCGCTGCGGTTTCAATCATCGCGCAAGCCCGCGACACCGGTTACGAGGAGAACCAGGACTGGCTGGAGATTGCCGTCACCGGCGGCAACGACAAGATCCAGCTCATCCGGCTCGACGGCGGCAACGCGCTGACGCAGCGCGCCGGATCCGGCTATCAAAGCTTCACCGCCACCATCCCCCCCGAATGGCTTGAGGCCAGATTGATCATTTCAAGCTCCAGCAATTCCGGGGAGGGGAGCGAGCGGTACGATTTCGATCAGGTCGGCTTTTTTTGCCACCAGCCGGACACGCTGATCGCTCACTCCTATTTCGTCGAGCCGGCGGTGAATTCGGCGAGCTACAATCCAGCGCCCGGCGGCAAGGAGCTGGGATTCAAGACGACCGCGGCTCCCACCGCCGGCGCCAATCCACTCGCGGCGGTCGTGGAGGCTGGAGCGGCGGTCAAGTCCAGGCTCTTGACCCACCGCTCGTCAATGGCAACGACAACCTTCGATGCCGTCGATCTCGGGGGCTGGAGAAATGCCCGTGCCACGGTGAGCCTTGTGGTGGCGGACTCAGGGTACGAGGCCGCCGATTTTCTTGAGATGCACGCCACCGACGGGACCAGCAAGGTCCAGCTCGTTAACTTGACCGGCGGTAACGGGCTCAACGACATCGCGGGTGATGTGGTATCTTTCAAGGCCGACATCCCAGCCGGCTGGAAGCGGGCGGCGCTCGTCATCTCCACGTCAACCGACTCGAGTACCGGCGCCGAGCGCTTCAACTTTCGCGCCGTCGAGTTCACGAGCAGGCCGGCCGCGCGGGAATGCTCCGGCCGCGCGCCCGAGATCGCTTTCAGGCGCGGCGATGCCAATGACGATGGCAATACCGACATCAGCGATGGCATCGAGATCCTCAACTATCTCTTCCTGGGCACTGCCGCCATCAATTGCCTCGATGCGGCCGATGCGAACGATCAGGAAGATCTCAACATCACCGACGGCATCCATCTCCTCACCTTCCTCTTTCTGGGCGGCACCGCCATCCCGCCCCCCACCGCCGCCTGCGGCGCCGATCCCACCGCCGATTCCTTGACGTGCGACAGCTTCGACAGGTGCTCGTAAGCCAGCTCGCTGAAACTGATTTTCCGGGCTAGCGGTCCGGCATGAGAGGAAATCCAACGGGATTTTGCCGCGATGGCGAAAATCCTTCCAGCGGCTACAAATCGAACAAATCCGGAAGATGCTCCAGCGAATCTCCGGGAACCAGCACCCAGGCGACCACAACGATTGCCAAGTCCACCGGCCAGGCCAGGATGGCGAGGGGAACGGCAACCCACATCCGGCAGAGGGATTGCTTACCAGGACCTAGGAAACCAAGCTGTTGGCGTACGCCAGAATCCCCATGGCGATGAACAGAACGCCCAAGCCGGCATACAGCATCTTGAGCGCCGCCTTCGAGGCGCCTTTCCATTCTCCGGTGAAGAAGCCGAGCGCCGTCGCCACCACCAGGGCCATGCCGAGGTTGACGCCCCACCCGACGGTGGTGCCCAGCTTTCCGAGGTAGAAGGCGCCGGCGCCATAGGGAATCTGCGCCAGGAAATGGACGAAGCCCATGGATGAGGCGATGGCGAAGTCCCGCAGCGAGCCGCCCGCGAAGTAATTTCTCCAGGTGCCGTTCTTGATCATGGCGCCGCCCATGAAGATGGCCAGGGCGGTTATGCCGCCCCAGTACATGGGCATCCAGCGGATCAAGGTGGCGTAAAGGTCCAAGCGCCCCAGATCCTTCGCCGCCTTCTCGAGCGGCTCCGCGTAGTCGTACCCCAGATTGGCACAGGCGCTGAGCAAGCCGGAGATGAGGCACCAGATCATGCCGAGCGCGAACTCGCGGCCGCGGGCCATTGCCGCCCCTCGCCGTTCTGGATTTCCTCGATCTGGCGGCGGATCGGAGGCGACCTCCCTTTCCCTCAGGACCCCGGCCCTGCCGCTGATCGCCGTCCCGATCAAGAGCAGCGCGATCCCCACGATGGTCATCGCTTTGGCGCCTTGGCCGACTTCGCCCCAGCGGCGGATCAGGGGAATCCCCGCGCCCACGGCGACGGTGATCCCCTTGATCAGCGCCGCGCCGAGGGCCATGCCGAGTAAATTGAAACCGTAGGCGTAGGTGATGGCGCCGAGACCCCAGCCGAAGCCGAAAGCGAACACCACGAAGACGGCGAGCGGCCCCGCCGCCACCACCGCCGACATCCAGCCGGGGAGGAAGATCTGCACCGCCACGAGCGGCACGACGATGGTCGCAAAAAACAGCGAGACCAGCGCGGTATTCTCGACGGTGTAGAGGCGCTGCACTCGGTACTGCAGGCCGAAAGCCCCGCCGCTGACGGCGGCGACGAAAATCAAGCCAAAGCCCATCAAGATGGCATCCATAGCTGAAGCTCCTCGCTCAAGATTTCCTTCGATAAATAGGTCCTAGGTGCCGGCTTTTTTTACGATGCCGCCGCGCCGGTTCATTCCATCGCCTTCCGCCGGGATCATCGGATCGCAAGCGCGTTGGCGGGGGAGCCTGCCCCTCCGGGCAGGTTGAGAGGCGCGGCCGCAAAGAGAAAGTGATAGCGCCGGTCTCCGTGGCACGCCTCCGCCAGGCGGTCCAGATCAAGCATTTCGGCCAGCGGCATGCCCAGGTTGACCACCAGGCGAAAATGCAAATTGTCCGTGTCGCTCTCGAAGGGATAAACTTCGACGGTCGGATTGTCGCAGCCCAGGGCCGCCACCCCGGCGTTCCAGAGAAACTCCGCGAATGCCGCCACGCCGCTCAGCCCCGGAATCCTCGGCTCGCGAGCCACCTCGCGCCGGAACGCCGCATCGGCGCGATAGCAGCCTATCCAGCCGGTGCGCAGGAGCAGGATGTCCCCTTCCTCGAGGATCGCCCCCTGGTCCGCCAGCGCCGCCTGGAGATCCTCCAGGCGGATGGGATCGCGCGACAGCGGCCGGAGAGCGCGCCCCTGGCGTTGGAGGTGCCTCTCCAGGTCGACCAGCACGCCCCTGCCGGCGATCCCGAGCTTGGCGAGCTGGTCGATGCCGATGGGATTGGCGCCGGGAGAGACGATCTTCTTCAAACCCAGGTAATGCCCCCGCTCGGGGTGGTGGACGTGGCAGAGGGCGTCCCAGTGGCTCGAGCCCTGCAAGTAAAACTGGTCCAGGTAATCATCGGTGGAGACGGCGTCGTGAAAAAACACGTGCTTGCAGGGCCGGCGGTGGAAGAGGCTGGGATGGGGTTGGGTCAATTCCCAGTTCAAGGGATAGACCTCCCCGCGCTGGACGCTTTGGGCGGCTCTCAGGACCATCGCGGGATTGATGAAATTCAGCGTGCCGCGCTCCGGCTGGCTCCGAAACACCCCCCAGGAGGTTCCAGGCGGCTGGCCGGGGAGAGCCAGGAGCTCGCGATAGCTGGGGCGAGGGAATTTTTGCGCTTTCATCTTGACGGCGGTGCTTCTTTCAGCTGCGGCGGGCCGCCTGGATGACGCGGTCCACCAGTCCGCCCGGTCTGGCCGGCGCGCCGAAGTCCTTCCCTTCAACCGCCGCCGGCATGGACCAGAGCATCAGGTCTTGATAGTAGTCGTTGCCATAGGTCCGCTCGCCGGTGTCGACGTCGCCGCGCATGATGTTGGGCATGTCCCAGGTGTATCCCTGAATGCAGACGATGTTGTGCCAGACGCGGCGGGCCAGCTCCAGTCCGAATTCCATTTCGCCGTTATACATGTAAGTCATGGCCAGCATCAACGCTTCGGGGGGAAAGTAGGAATAGGTGCCGTAGCCGCCCACCTTGGCAGGCTTGCCGTCGGGGCTGACGTAGTTGACGGCCCCGTACCTGGTCACGGCGATGTTGCCTTTCTTGATCGTGGCCATCACCGTCTTCACACGGTCCTCCGGGAGGGGGCTGGCCAGGCCGTGGTGGTCGGTGATCCACTCGCCATCGAGCTGGTAGCCGAAGATCAGGTCCGAGCGGCTGTTGGTCTCCGGCTCCAGATAATTCAGATAATAGCTGCCGGTCCACAGCTTCTCCTCCATACTTTTGGCGCCGGCCTTGATCCACTCGGCGCACTGCTCGGCAAATTCCGCGTCGCCCGCCAGCCTGGCCATGCGCTCGGCGATGCGAAGCTGCGCCAGGTGCAGGCCGCCGACGTGGGCGGTCATGCCTCGCCAGCCGGGCTCCGGGGCCTCGAACCACTCGGTGCCGACGTTGCCAGTCGGCATGGAGATGATGCGGTCGCCCAGGGGATACTCCGGCCGCAGGTTCACCGTGTAGATCATGTTCTGCTGGACCGTGGGGAAGAACTCCTTGACGAAATCCTTCTCCCTGTCGCCATGGCAAAGATGGTAGCGGTCCACCATGGCCGCCAGCGAGATGCCGTTGGTCGCGAACTGGTAGCCGCGGGTGGGATTGGCGAAGTCGATGGGAGCGGTTCCGCCGGTGCAGCCACCGAAAATCCACACCGCCGCCCCGTCGGGGTACTGGTAGCCCTTGTAGCCGCGCAGGGTGGAGAGGGCCAGCCTCGGAAAGAAGTAGACGACCGGCTGGTTGCCGTAAAAAGAGCAGGGAATGCACTCGATTTGCGGGCAGCCGCGGGGGCACTCGTTCATGCCGAACAAGCCATCTTCTTCGCGCACCCAGGCGGGGAGGGGCGGCTTCTTCTGCGCCCACATGCCGGTCTCGGTGATGAGGTGCAGCACGTTGACGAGCGAATCCCGCAGCCAGACCGGGATCCCGGATGCCGTGTACAGAGCCTTCTGCCAGGCGCAAATGCGCCGCAGCATCGACTGGTGATTCTGGGCCAGCAGATCGGCGGCTTGCCGCGCGCTAGGGTAGTGCTTGGCGTACATGTGGGTGAAGGAATGCGGCGCGCCGGCCCAGTTGTAGCCGCCGGCGTTCCAGTCGGGTGCGCTCCAGGTCAAGAGGAAGCGGACCGTCTTGGCCTCCCCGGGCGAAAGCGAAAAATCCACCGCCGCCGAAGCGCCGGCGTGGGCGGCACCGGCATCCGGAAGCCGCTCGTGGATCTTCGACCAAGCGGCGCAGTCGCCGCCCAGCTCGCCTCCCGTGCGGACCTTGTCCACGCCGATGATCCCCAGGGAATAGGAGGCCAGGGGCGCGGTGACCTCCACGCCGCTCCAGCTGCCGGTGAGAGCCTGGCGCTTGAACTCCGTGGCGCCCGCCTCCTTGTCGAGGGGCCCCGGGAAGGAGAAGGCGATGCTGCCGCTCTGGGTCTTGGCGGTGTCGTTCCGCAGATGCGCTTCGAAGACCGCCCCGGGAAGCAGGGAGTCCTCCACCTCGCCGGGGAAGAAGGGGGCCCAGGCGCGCAGGCCGACGCTGACGGGGGCGGTGGTGTCGAATTCGAGGTCGGCGATCGGGTAATGGCCCCAGTAGTGGATCTCCCGCGCCGTCTCGACTTTTTCTATCTTCAAGTCCATGGGTGCCGGCGTCAACGCTTCGCCCGTCTGCTCATACTTGCTTTCCCTCCAGAGCCTGAAAGGCCTCCCGGAAGCGGAGGGCTGATATTCCCCCCAGCCGTCCCGCGGCTGCGGGGCGCAAAGCAACCAAGTCTTCCCGCCGGCGCTCAAGCCCAGGATCGGCGCGTTCACGGGCCCGCGCCTCGGGACGTGGGTGTTGAAGATGGTCAAATATCCGAGCAGGCCGTTGGTCTCCAGGTCCAGGCAGCCGGTGTCGACGCCGCCGAGAGGCATGCCGTTGGTCACCGGATCGCCGGTGCGGTAAATCACCCCGCAGGCCGGCTGGTCGCTGAAGCCCTCGGCATGGAAGCGGAGCCAGCGCTTTCCCGGCAGATGGGAGGGGAACAATCTCCCGCCGCCGGGCCCCTCGGCCGCCGGGATGATGTCCTCGACGCGCGCCGCCGTGATCGACCGCCGGGCGCCTTTCCCCTCGCCGGCCTGGCCTTCCTGGCCGGCGATTCGCACTCGGTCGCTGATCGCCCACACGGCGTTACCGTCCTTTTCATCGTTTGCGGATGCGGGCAGGATGACTTCTACGGCATCCTCCGGGAGCCGATGCTCGAGCCGCAGCGCTTGAAAGTTGTCGAACCGCTGCGGCGTCGGGCCGCAACTGTTATCGCGGTAGAGGCCGACAGTGCCAGGCGCTTTGGACTGGGTGAGGGTGGCGCTCGAGCGCTGGGAATGCCCTTCTTCATCGGTCCAGACCGCCTCCACGTGTTGGCCGCGTATCTCCGCGGCCATCCGGACCGTCTTCCCCTTCAAATTTCCAATCGCCACCGGTTGAATCCATGGGCCGAAACGGCCGTCGATGACTTCATGAAAGCCGGCGGTTTTAGCTCCCGGCGAATAAAAGGCCAGCACGAAGTTTTTGGGATCGCGGAAGCGGAGCAGAATTCCCATCTGGGCGGCCGCATCCCCCTCGACGCTGGCCCGCGCGTTACCTTCCACCAGGCCGCTCACCACCGCTTCGCTGGGATCGCTTGACGTGACGAGCTTCCCTCCCTCCACCCGGGAGCTTCCGGCGGCGTCCTGCCACTGCGGCTTCCGCTCGCCTTCAAAAGCATCCTCGAAGATGACGCTGGACGTCTCCATTTCCGAGAGCGGCGCCGCGCCGGCGGAGGACGGGCGGTCGGGAAGGACGTGAAATCGGAGGGAGCCATCCGGGGCGGGAGAGGGGACGTCGATCACCCGACCGGCGACCGCCGCGCCTCTCTCGGCGCGCCAGGTCTCCGCTGTGTGGCAAGCGCCCATGAGCAGAGAGATGGTGGAGAAAAGGGAGAAACTCTTGATCCTGTTCATCTGCGGCTATCCTTTCGTTTTTTGAAGTCTGGTCTTGAATTCTAAATGGATCCGGTTATTTTACAAGGTGATTTTTATTGCTAAAAAGCCATTTGTCGGTCCTGGCTCAAAAACAGCTGGAGTCCAGAATCTCATGGATGCGAAACTGGAAGGAAAAACAGCGTTGATCACGGGGGGGACGAGAGGCATCGGCCTTCACATCGCCCTGGCGCTCGCCGATGAGGGAGTCCATGTCGCCGTGGCCAGCCGCATGCCGGACGCCGGAGCGCTCGAGGCGATCCGATCGCGCGGCGTTCGCGCGCTCGCCATCGCCGCCGATGTCAGCCGCGAGAAGGCGATCCTGGACATGGTCGAGGCCGCCCTGGGGGAGTTCGGCCAGCTCGACCTCTTCGTCAACAACGCCGCCGTAACCCAGCACCAGCCGTTCACCAAAATCAACGACGAGGCGTGGCGGGCGACGCTCGACACCAACCTCTCGGCTTGCCTGTGGGCTTGCCGGGAGGTGAGCAAGCACATGATCCGTCAGCGGCGGGGGAGCATCCTCATCGTCGGCTCGACGGCCATGTACACGCCCGCGCCTCGGGAGACGGTATATCGGATCGCCAAGGCGGGATTGAAAACCCTCATGCAGAGCACGGCCATCGAGCTCGCGCCTTTCGGGATCCGCGTCAACCTGCTGGTTCCGGGCCACTACCGGACCCGCCTCACCGCCGGCATCCCGCCGGAGATCGAGGAGCGCCTGAAAAAAGAGATCCCGCTGCGGCGTTTCGGTGATCTCGACGAATGCGGCCATGCGGCGGTGATGCTCCTCTCCGACCACCTGAGCGGTTACACCACCGGCGCGGAGCTTATCGTCGACGGCGGATTGCACCTCCGGCCGTTCTGTTTCCTTTCCGATGAGGAGCTGCGTCGATTGAATTCCTGAAGCAGCCAAGCCCAAAACCAAATGTCAAAGCCGAAGAAGAAAAAGATGAAGAGGATTAAACCGCCAAGACGCAAAGGACGCCAAGACAAGACGCCAAGCGAATTAAGAGAGCGGTATCTGGACGCCAAGATCTCTCTGCAGCCCGCGAAGAAGGTTTGATGGAAGGATCTGAGTGGACAAGGGAGGGACTCCGATGCGCTTGAACCGATGGGCGGCGCCTGGTGGCCTGGCGATCCTGCTCCTCGTGGCCCTTTGGCCCGCCGAGAAGGCCCAGGCAGGGCGTCTGTTTCCGCTCGAACAGCCTGAGGCGGAATGGGCCGAGTTTTCCGCTCAAGGATTCTCCAAACCCGTGGCTGGCGTGATCTTTCGCGCTGATAAACCGGCCTGCTGCGGCATGCCGCTGGGCGGCATCAGCACCGGCTGCCTGGACCTGGAGACCTGGGGCGTCTGGGGCTTCTCCACCATCTTCAGTCCGGGGCTGAAGGCCGAGGTGCGCCAGACAGTCGACAGGCCCGAGCCCTGGTTCCTCTCGCCATTTTACAAGGAACCGCGCAGCCCCAAGCTTTACACACCAAGCCTTGGCCTGACGGCGGGCGACCGAACCTGGGTGCTCGCCAGCAAACAGGTCAAGCTCGGCGGCATGTTCCCCGACACCTGCGAGGACACCGCCCAGCGCCTGGCGCCGGTGATCGTCCAGGGCATCGAGGGCGTGGGTTGCGCCCGCGAAATCCACTATTGGGGTCATTACCCGGTCGTGGATGTGGAATACGAAACGGACGCTCCCGTGCAGGTGGGGCTGCGGGCCTGGAGCCCTTTCATTCCCGGTGACGTCGCGCTGTCCAACACCCCGGGCGCGGTCTTCGATGTGCAATTGCGCAATCTCGGGCAACGTCGGCAACAAGGGCAGCTCATCTTTTCCTTCCCCGGACCCACCCAGGCCGAAGCTCAGTTCACGCCCGAAGCCCCGCGCACCATGCGCTGGCACGTCGGCCAGTTCGGGGTGCGGATCCCCACGGCGGAAAAGCCGGTCGAGGCCCGGCGCGAGGCGCGCGAAGAAAACGGCCTGCGCTTGCTCACCGTCGCCGCCCCCGGCGGCACGAACTATGCCCTGGGCGTTGACGGCGGCTGGCAGGCCGAATTCGGAGGAGCTCTGGGAGTTAAAGACTGGAAAAAAGCGCCCCGGGGTCTGCCCCGGCCGGCCGCCACCGATTTCGGCGCCAGTGTGGCGGTGACTTTTGACTTGGCCCCCGGCGGAGAAACCTCGGTTCCGATCATCCTGAGCTGGTACCAGCCGATCTGGTTCGGTGATCGGGAAGACCAGATCTTCACCCAGATGTATGCGTCACGCTACCAAGATGCCGCGGAGGTGGCCCGCCTGCTGGCCCGCGACCGCGCCGGCCTGCTGCGCCGCATTCTGGCCTGGCAAGAGGTCATCTATGGAGAATCCGGCCTGCCCGGCTGGCTCAAGGACTCGCTGATCAATTCCCTGTCCACGATCACCGAAAGCTCTTTTTGGTCGATGGGCAAGGACCGGCTGGGGTGGTGCGGATCCGAAGGTTACTTCATGATGGTCGAGAGCATGCGCCGGGCGTTCGCCCCGGGCACCATTCCCTGCGATTTCTACGGCAACCTGCCGCTCGTGTTTTTCTACCAGGATCTGGCGGCCAACACCCTCAAGTATTACGCGTTGAGCGTGCGTGAGAACGGCATGTCTCCCCTGGCGTTGGACCTGGAGGGTCGAGGCGGCGGCCACGAATTGCACCAGGCCCTCAACGGCGTCTGCCTGGTCACGCTGCTCGACCGGTTGTGGCAGCGCACCGGCGACGATGCCATTCTGAAAAAATATTACGATCAAGCCAAACGCACGACCCGGTTCATGGTTACGCTCTCACCCGGTCCGGAGGGGATCATCAGCGTCCAGCCGGGCAAGGACATCGCGGGCTGGGCCGGCCCGATGCCGGGCCGCGACTGGTTTGAGAGCTACCCCTTCTTCGGCATGACGGCCCATGTCGGCTGGCTGCACCTGGCCGCCTTGCGCATCGCCGAGCGCATGGCGCAGCAGATGGGGGATGGGGAATTCGCCCGCCAGTGCCGCGAGTGGTTCCAGCAGGGCTACCAGGCCATGGAGAAGCACCTCTGGAACGGCCGCTATTACCGCAATTACAAGGACCTGGAATCGGGCCAAACCTCGGACATCTTGATGGCGTCGCAGGTCGATGGCGAGTGGCTGGGGCGTTTTCATGGTCACCAGGTGCTGCCCGACACGCGGGTGGGAGAGGTCCTGCAAGCCATCAAGGACCTGTGCCTGGACCCCGTCCTCGGGGCATGGGCCTTCGTGGAGCCTGACGGCCAGCCCAACATGCCGGTCGTGGAAAACTGGTATCGCACGGCGGTCTCCTACGCCATCTTCCCGCCCGAGACCATGATGGTGGGCATGGCCTTCCTGTATGGCGGTGACCGTGAGACGGGTCTGAAGATCCTGCGCGGCACCCAGTACAACGTCGTCTGCCGCCAGCGTTACCCGTGGGACCTCCCCAACACGGTGGTGCCTTACTCGGGCAAACGCGCCTTCGGTACGGAATATTACCAGAACCTCATGCTGTGGGCCGCGCCCGCCGCCTTACGCCGAGAGGATCTGAAGGCAACCTGCGCGGCTGGAGGCCTGGTGAACCGGATCCTGCAAGCAGCTAAATGAGATTTTGGTGCGGCATCGTTGAACCTTTCTGCAGCACTGTACATCTCGCAGCGCGTCTGTTTTGAGGTTTCACGGCATGGACGCCGCTCGCAGAATGATGGCTACCGTTGACGGGCAGCTTGCAGCACCCGGTCCACCAGCTTTCCGCGAGCGCACACGCGGGCCAGGTCGCCGATTTCCATCGCCGCCGGCACGCACCAGAGCATCATGTTCTGGAAATAATCGGTGCCGAAGAAGCGCTCGCCGGTGTCACAAGTGATCATGTTCGGCAGATCCCAAGCGTGCCGCTGCCGGCGCACCACGTTATCCATGAATTTGCGGACCAGCTCCAGGCCGAAATCCGCCTGCCCGTGATACATGTAGGTCATGGCCACAATATGATTTTCGGCCGCAAAAGTGCCGTAGGCCTCCAGTTTGGCCCCTTCCAGCGGCGAGGCGAATCCGGCAAAGCCATACGGCGTGACACAGGTCTTGCGGACGGTCTCCAGCACCATCGGGATGCGGTCGGCGCGGAACACGCTGCCGAGCCCGTGAAATCTTGCCATCCACTCGCCGTCGAGCTGGCTGGCCATGATCAGCTCCGATTTTTCGGAGTGTGTCGATTCGTAATTAAGCAGGTTCTTGGGCGGCGTGTATCCTTCCTTTCGGTATTTGGGATCGCGATAAAGCAGGTAATAACTCCCATGCCACATCTGGTCCTCAAGCGCCTCGCTCCCCTGCTTGAAGCGTTCCTGGCACTGCTTGAGGAATTCCTCATCGCCTGCGGCTTTGGCCATGCGCTCGGCCATCTTGATCATTGCCAGGTGCACGCCGCCATACTGGGTTACCATGCCGTAGGCCGGAGTGTGCTCCCACCAGAGCTGCCCGGAGCCATCGCGCGGGATACTGATGATCCCCTCGGGTCCGGGCACCAGGTTGATCGTGAAGATGGTGGCCTTCTTGACCGCTGGATAAAATTCACGCAGCACTTCGTCGTCGCCCAGCCGCAACCAGAGCCGGTCCACCAGGTCCACGAAACAGGGGCCGTTCAGGCCGATCTGCCATTCATAATTGGGCTGGGTGAAGTCGCTGGTGGGGTAAAGGAACGGGATGGCCCCGTCGCCCCGCATGTAGGCCTTGTAATTGCGCAGGATCATCCGGTCGAGTTCGGGAAAGAAATAGGTGATCGGGATCTGGCCATACCAGTTGGAGGCAATGCAGCCGATGATCGAGCAGCTACGCGGACTTTCGTTCAGCCCGAACGGACCATGCGGATAGGACCAGTCCTCGAACTCCGCCGCCGGGCTGGCCCAGACGCTGGTCTTGGCGATCAAGTTCAGGTTGTTGACCAGGCAGTCCCGCAGCCAGACCGGGATATGAGGCGAACTATAAATCGCCTCTTGCCAGGCCAGCACCCGATTAAGCAGCTGTTCATGGCTGGCGGCCAGATGCCGGGCCACATCCAGGGCGTCACCATGATTCCGCGTGTAATGAAACGTGTATAGAATGCCTTCCTTCCGGTCGCGGCGGGGGATTTTCCAAGGACCGGCCCCCCACGGGCCGTCAAAACCCTTGATTTCTTCGTAAATGCCGCCGCGGAAATGCCGTGCATACCAGGCCAGCAGCAGGCGAATGGTTTGACTCTCGCCGGCCTTGAGATCGAAATCCACGCCCACGGAACCGCTGGAATCCTTGGCGGTCCCGGAGGGCAGATCGTGGTCAATTTTCGACCAGGCCTCGGGCGCCGAAGCCAGGCCGCCGCCGAAACGGACGGGTTTGGCGCCGAGGGCCGCCAGCGCATAACTGAATTCTCCGCCCGGCGTGCTGACCATCATGGCTTCGAACGGTTTCTTAATCTCGGTGCGTTTGAACGAGTCAAACGCCGGATCGGTGCCCTCGATGCCGGGGAAACTGAAAGCCAGCGTCCCCTTTTGGATTTGACTGGAGGTGTTGGCCAGGTGGATTTCAAAGACCGCCCCAGGGATGTTGGAGGCCGGCGCGTCGCCCGGGATGAATGGCGACCAGGCGCGCATCGCCACTTCCAGCGGCGCGTCGGTCACGTATTGCAGGTCCGCGACCGGATAATGGCCCCAGTAATGAATGTCCTTGACCCCCTTGATGTTCACGATCTGCGGCAAATCGGCTTGCCACAGGGCCATCGACTGAGGATTATCCTTGAACTTACGTTCCAGCGCGTTGCCCGGTTCATAACATCCCTGCAAACGCCCCCCCTCGATATATTTCTGCGTGGCCAGCAGCCAGGTTTGCCCCCCCATGGAAATCCCGAGGAAAGGCCTCAGGAGCTGGGGATTCCGCTTGGTGCCTTGCAGGAACGGGATCTGACGGGTGGGCGCTGGAAACATTGAGCCAAATCCGAAGACTCCATCGGTCTGGATGTCCAACGCCCCGGTCCCCAGCGCTCCCAGAGCCACGCCGCAGCAGGCCGGGTGGGCGGCGTCGAAAATCATGCCGGCGGCCGGTCCCTTGAAGCCGGGCGATTGGAACTGGATCCATTCCAGCGCCGGCAGATTTTCCGGAAAAAGGCGGTCCGCCGCGGCGGCCGGCATCGCGGCGCTCAGCAAGGTGAAGATCTCCAAGGCCAGCAATGCCGGTGTACAAAAGTGTTTCATGCCGTCCTCCTGTTTCCTAAGGCGGGCTGCGCGCTGCGCGCTCCGCCCGCAACCCAATAATAACCGCAAAGACGCAAAGGTGAGCTCCGAGCAGTGGCGCAGGAGCGAATGGCCGGAGGAGCCGGGTACCCGCTTGCGGGTGCACGAAGTGGTCGCTCCGAGGCCCGCCTGGAGGCCG
>JACQVS010000223.1 GCA_016209605.1 Planctomycetota bacterium | reverse complement strand
GCCTCAGCGATACTCCGTCCCGTATCGCTTCTGGCCTCGCGCCTTGCAGGTAGTCAAAATCTCTCGCTCTAACCTTACTCTCATTTGCGAAATCGAGCACTTAGCCTGGATTTTCACATCGGGAAAAGAGTTAACCAATTCGAGGGATCATAGGGCTCGGGTTGGTATCTCCGAGGCGTGGCCGACCTTCCACCGGCGGCGAAAGGGAGCGGAATAAGGCGCATTTTTGCTCTGCACCAACGCCCTGACGTCGCCTGGCCCCCCCGCGCCTAGAGCGGTGGTCGAGCCAGCGCGCCATGTTTTTTTCTTCTTCTTGGCCTTCTTGGCAGTTTATAAATTGTCTTTTGATTTCACTCCCGCCGGGCGAACTGTTCGATGAAATGCTCCGCATCCAGCGGCTTTCCCGTGGCCTTCCGGATGAGCTCGCTCCAGGGCCAGCGGCGGCCGGGGCGGAAGATATGCTCGACCAGGAACCGGCCGGCTTCCCTGCGGCCGATCATGCTGCCACCGTCGCCGTTCTTCTCCCCCAGGACCTCCTTGATCAGATAGTTTTCGAGCTGCGACGCCGCCAGCTCGCCGAGCATGTAATTCTGGTAATAGACGGGCGAGGTGGCGATGTGGATCTTGGTGGCCCAGTCGGGAGCGTTGCGGCCGGGGGGGGGCTTGAGGCCCTGGAAGCGCTCCACCAGGTCCCACCACCGCCGATTGAGGTCCTGGCCGGGATTGCCGTAGAGCTCGCGCTCGAAGTGCACCATCACCAGGGCCCAGCGCATGAAGATGATCTGGCCCCGGCGCAGCTCCTCCCTCGCCGCCCGGGAGATGGCCTCGCTGCCGCCGCCACTTGCTCCGGCCAGCTCGCTCAAGAACCGGCGGTTCTGCGACAGCCGGCCGAAGAGCATGGCGATGGCCTCGGTGCAGAAAATATGCGCCGGCCCGCGCAAGAGATGGGGGAGGGCGGGGTCGAAGTACTTGTCGTAGACGGCGTGCCCGAACTCATGAAGCATGGTGCCCATCCACTTCTCCTTCGACTTGAGGTTGCAGAGGACGCGCACGTCCCCCTGGCGGTTCATGTCCATGCAAAAGGCGTGCTGGCACTTGCCGGGGCGCTCGTAGAGGTCGCTGCGCTCGAGGAGATCGCGGATCTCGAGCCCGAGGCCATCGAAAAACCGGGTGGCGAGCTCGACTAGGTCCTTCCCCTCATAGAAGGGGTCCAAGTCGGCGCCGCTGCGCCGCGGCGGCGCCTGGAAGAAAGGGTCGCCGTAGTGCCAAGGGGCCAGCTCCGCCGCCGGAACATGGAAGCGCGCCGACAGCTCCGCATCGATCGATTGCTTGATGGTCTGGTACGGTGCCGCGGTGACCCGGTCGATCCGGTCGAGCAGCTTGAAGAGCTCCTCCGGATCCAGCTCCGCCAGCTTCAAGGCCAGGACCTGGTGGTTGGGATGGCCGAGCTGGAGCGCCACGCGGTTGCGGATCTCGACCAGCTCGAGGATCCGGTCCGCCACCCGCGGGCCGATTTCCTTGGAGGCCTCCCAGGCCGCTTTCACCTCGCCGCTGTCGCCGGAATCGCGGAGGATCTCGCGGATGCGGTTGTCGGTGACCTCCTCCCCTCCGAGGCGGGAGCGAAAGTTGTTGTATTCGCTTTCGATCCGCACCCGCAGGTCGATGGCCTGCTCGAGGGTCTTCTCGTCCATCTGGTTCTCCTCGAATTCGCGGCGCAGGAGCACCAGCTGCCGCCGGGCCGGCGGCTCTCTGACCTCTCGCTGCTTTTCAAGCCCCGCCAGATATCGGTAACCCGCGGGGTCCTGCAGCAGCTTGCGAAAGCGGATTTCCTTGGCCGCCAGGTCACCCTCATCCTCCTTCCGGCCTGTGGTCTGGGCCTTCCAGAGCGCTTCGTTGAAAGCGCGCTCTCTGGGGACGTACTCCTCGAGGAATTTTTCCAGCCAGGGCTCAAAAGGGACAGGCGAGAGGTCGTTTAAAGTCATTGAATTACCTTCCAGTCCTGATCCGTGTTTTAGCCGATCACGCTAAGTATCTTCTGATCTTGTTACAGTTCTTCTCGAACGTTTCAACATCTCCCCGGGCGATCTCCCCGATGCCGTAAAGGGCCCGATAGAGGAGGCGGATGACCGGCAGCCAGGCCTGGTAAATTTCCGGATCCCGGCTGAACTGCCGGGCGTGCTCCAGCGGCGTCTGGTGGGGCAGGCGATGGCTGCGGGTGCGCCGCAAGTCCCTCTGCAGCCGGTGATAACCGGCGATGAGGGCATGGCGGAGATCGGCGGGGTCGCTGGAGAAGCCCTCGGCGAGGAGGTCCGGCTCCAGGGGATCGCCGGCGTCCCCTTCACCATCGGGATCCACATCCTCCGGCGATCCCGGCGGCGGCTGGGCGGGCCTGCGGAAGGTGCGGTAGAGGAGCAGCGCCACCAGGATCGAGGCGGCGGCCAGGAAGGCTTTCAGGACCTGGTCGAAAGGCCGCCCGGGACGCCGCTCCGGCTCCTGGCCTTCGCCGGGCATTCCGGCCGCCCGGCCCTTCCGGGGCCCGGAAGCGCGGCCCTGGCCGGTGGACTCCAGCTCCCGGTCCAGGGAAGAGAAGCGGGGGGTCGCCTCCTGGAAGCCCGGCGCCTCGCCGCCGTCCCCTTCGCCGAACTGGAACCAGTCTCCCAGGCCGTCTTCCTCGCCGGGTTGGGAGGAGGGATCGGGGGCTTTTTCAGCGGTTCCCTTCGCCGGCGCCTTGCGGAAGGCCCGCTCCCACCGTTCCGCCCTGGAGGTGGGATCGGAGCGCCCTCTTCGGGCGGAGGCGGTCTCCCCGGGGTCCAGCGGGTGGTCCCTCGCCCCGGCCGGCGAGGGGCCGCGGGAGGAAGCTTCGAGCGGCGGCGGCAGGGACTTCTGGGGATCGGTGGGCTCCTGGAGCGGGTTGGGGACCCACGCGGTCGGATCGAGGGGCAGCCAGCCGTGCCCCGGAAAATAAACCTCCACCCAGGCGTGCGCCATGGAGAGGCGCAGGTAGACCTCCTTGCTGCCGGGATCCCACTCGCCGCCCAGGAATCCGACGGCGATGCGAGTGGAGACGCCGGCGCTGCGGAGGAGGAGCGCGCCGGCGGTGGCGTAATAAGTGCAGTTGCCGATTTTCTCCTTGAGCAGGAACTCCCGCAGCGGGTATCCGCTGCCCTTCCATGGCCGCTGCCGCGAGTACTGAAAGCCCCGCTGGATGAAAAACCGCCGCAGGGCGGCGATCTTCGCTTGAATGGAGGCCGCCGGGCCGGGGAAGACCTCCTGCCGCAGCGCTTCTACATCGAGGCCCAGCGAGGCGGAGGCGGGGAGCCGCAAGGTTCGCTTTCCATCCGGATGGGCTCCGTGGACGGGGACCTGCGGATGCTCTCCGGGATAAACCGGCGACGCGGTGGCTTCGTACCGAAATCCCTGGGGAAGGGGCGAACCTGGAAAGACGTCCAGAACTCCTTCCGCCGTGCCGAGGCGGAAGCTGTCGAGTCCCTTGGCCGCGAAGCCCAGGCCCTGGTGGAGGGTGATCAGGCTCCTTCCGAAGGGAAGCTCGAGGCGATGCTCGAGAACGAGGCGGCTTTTCCCTGGATTTCTTCCGCTGCTCTGGTCGGGCGAGGAAGACAGGCTGATGCGGCCGCCGGCCGGCCAGTTCTGCGCGGGGAGCGGCGCCTCTTCCGTCCAGGCCTGGGCCTCCGGGTCGAAGACAGAGCAGGTCGCGCCCCGCCACAAGGCGTTGCGGCGAGGCGGCCACAAGCCGGAATCGCTTCCGAGCGCTCCGGCCGGGGCTGGATCCGGCGGGGCTTGGCGCTTGACCACCAGGGCCAGGCGCTGATCCCGAGGCTTCCGAGCCACCCCTTCGAGGAGGACCCGGTAGCCGAAGCGGCGGCCCTCTGCCCGCGGGGGTTCCTCGACCTGCCCGAATTCCCCCGCGGCCCCCCCCTCGGCCGGTGCCGGGCTGAGGGCCTCGAAAACCGGCGGCCCCTCCCGGGCGATGAAGCTGGTGCTGAGGCGGGGCCGCGCCCCGCCCGCCTCCTCTGGCCCTGCCGGCGGGGCGGGGAAAGCGAAGCCGCCGTGAACTGCGAGGTGAATCGAGAAGAAGAGGACGATGGCCGAGATCGCCCCCAGCCCCGCCAGGATGCGGACGTTCTGCAGGTTGGGAGGGATCTTGGGCTTCAGGGGGGACACATCGTGGACCAGATGGCGCAGGCAGGAAGAGAAGAAGAGGGCGATGAAGAAAAGCGGCACCCACAGCCAGGCCTCTCTTTTCCCTTCCAGGAGGCCCAGGAGCATCACCGAGCCGCAGAGGAAGTCGTAAAGCCGGTAAGTCCGCGGCTGAAAGAGCAGGAATCCCGAGCTCCAGGCGACCACGGTCATGGCCGCCGTCCCCAGGCCGACGGGCGCGCCGGCCGCCTGGCTGGCATAGACCAGATTCCATCCAGCCAGCATCAGAAATGTCAAAAATATGACCAAAACGGCAGAAAGGAAAAAAGCCTTGAGGATCTCCCGCGGCTTTTCCAGCCAGGCGAAGCACTGGGCCAGGTGGCGCGGGATGGTGCCCCAGAGGACGAGGTAGAGGGCATCAGAGAGGGCCTGGGGGCGGGAAGGAGCCGCTACCACCAGAAAAAGCGGCGCCAGGAACAGCAGCTGGTCCGCCAGGAGGAGCGCTCCCAGCGCTCGGCCGCGGGTGGAGGGGAGGTCGTAGAAGAGCCGCAGGCCGCGCGCGAACATCATGCTCCCTCCCTGCTCATGAACCGCCTCGATCCTTGAAGATCAATTCCAGCTCCGCGCCGCACGCCACAACGTAGGCTTCCGTCCCCAGGGATCTCAGCCGGGAGAGGAACTCCTCGGTCTTCCCCTCGCTTGACGCGGCGCCGTGCCAGAGGGGGCGGAAGGTGGTTTCGTCAAAGACGATCGCCAGCACCCGCAGGCCCCTGCGGCGCAGGCCGCGCAGATGCTCGAACAGCTCCGGGGATTGAAAGAGATAAGGGCTGAGCGGCAGGACCACGCTGTCGCCGCGCTGCAGGCGGTGCTGGTGGATCGACAGCAGTTGGGGGAGCGGCACGTCCCCATCGGGCTTGACCTGCACCGCCAGGTCCAGGATCCGCTCCAGCTGCGCCTTGCCGGTGCCGTAGGGGACGATCAGGGCCTCCTTTCCCAGGGCGAAAGCCTGGACGCGGTGGCCCCGCAAGGTGGCGTGGTGGGCGAAGGCGACGAGGATCTTGACGGTGTGCTCCAGGCTCGACCCTCGGCCGATCCCCACCAGAGCAGGCCGGTAGAGGTCGAAAAAAAGCGTCAAGCTGCCCACGGCATGGCGCAGGAACTCCCGCACCACCGGGAAGCCGCGGTGCGCCGTGAGGGGCCAGTGCACCCGCCGCAGCGGATCGCCCGGCTGGTACTCGCGCACGCTGAAAAATTCCAGGCTTTCGCCGCGGCCGAGGAGGGTCTTTTCATCGCGCAGGGCGCTGACCGCATCGCCCCGCTTGTCGGGCGGGCCGAAACGGAGCAGGCGGGGGTAGACCTTCATCGGCCGGCTGGGGGGAAGGGGCCGTTC
This sequence comes from Planctomycetota bacterium, assembly GCA_016209605.1. Classification (GTDB taxonomy): domain Bacteria; phylum Planctomycetota; class UBA8108; order UBA8108; family JACQVS01; genus JACQVS01. Next base: position 11,325 of record JACQVS010000223.1, on the reverse strand, counting down.
GATCTGCGTCCAGCCGAAGGGATCGGAAAGCGAGAGGACTCCCGGGCCGATGGCGTGCAAACCCCGCGGCAGCAGGCAAGTGCCGCGGTAGCCGTCCTCGACCTCTTCTCCGGCCCGTACCCGCTGGGGGAAGGAGACGGTCTTGGGCTCGTGAATTTCCGGGGTGAAGAGGTCGTTCACTGCCGGGAAGAACACCGGCAGCGGGGAATGGTTGCGAATCTTGAACTTGACCTCCACCTCATCGCCTTCAAAGGCCGCCGCCGGCGCCTCCCTCTCCACCTGGATCCGCCGCAGGGTCCAGCGCAGGATCCAGAAGGCCAGGCTGGGGGCGAAGAGGAGGGGAGCGCTGAAAGCGATGGCCGCGCTGTTCCGGTGGACGAGGCCGGCGATCAGGGCCAGGGCTCCGAGGGCGAGCACCGGCAGCGCGGAACCGCAATTAGATCTAACTTTTGGCGCTGGACTTGCCATGGAGCACGGTTGGAACCTTGACCTCGCTGAGCAGACGTTCGATGACCCCTTTCTTGGTCAGGCCGGTGTGCTCGCGATGGGGGTCGAGAATCAATCGATGCGACAGGACGGAGGAGGCGACGGCCTTGATGGAGTCCGGGCTGACGTACGGCAAGCCGTGGAGGTAGGCGTGGGCCTGCGCGGCGCGCATCAAGGCCAGGCCGCCCCGGGGGCTGATGCCCGTGCGGATGTCGGGATGGGAGCGGGTGGCGGCGAGGAAGGAGACGATATAGTGCTGGATTTCCTCGCCGACGTGCACTTCCCGGACCTCGCCCTGGATCTTCAAGAGGGCCGGGAGGTCGAGGACCGGCGCCAGCGAGTCGATGGGGTGGCTGCGGATCTGTCCGCCGAGGATCTTCACCTCATCGCCGGCCTCGGGGTAGCCGAGCTCGATCCGCATCAGGAAGCGGTCGAGCTGGGCCTCGGGGAGCGGATACGTGCCGTCGACTTCGATGGGATTCTGGGTGGCGACGACGAAGAAAGGCTCCTCCAGCCGGTGCGTCGTGCCGTCGAGAGTGACTTGATGCTCTTCCATCGACTCCAGCAGGCTCGCCTGGGTGCGGGGCGAGGCGCGGTTGATCTCGTCGGCCAGCAGAACGTGCGTGAAGACCGGCCCGGGATGGAACTCGAACTCCTGCCGCGAGGGATGGAATATGGAAACGCCGGTAATGTCCGAGGGGAGCAAGTCGGGCGTGAACTGGATGCGACGGAACTTGGCCTGGATCGAGCGCGCCAGAGAGCGGGCCAACATGGTCTTGCCCATGCCGGGCAGGTCGTCGATCAGGAGATGCCCGCGGGCGAAGAGACAGGTCATGGCGAGCTGGATGGCGGCATCCTTCCCCTGGATGACCTTGCGGACGTTGTTGAACAGCTGCTCGACTTGCGGATTCACGATTTCCTGTTTCTGAGTGACGGTTGATTCATGCTGATGGTAACGGCCGAAGGGAGCATTCTCGATGAAAATTTGCCGTCTCAGACATCGAACTTGACCCCTTGCGATAGCGGCAGCTCGCGGCTCCAGTTGGTGGTGCAGGTCTGCCGCCGCATGTAGGCTTTCCAGGCGTCGGAGCCGGCCTCGCGGCCGCCGCCGGTCTCTTTCTCGCCGCCGAAGGCGCCGCCGATCTCCGCGCCGCTCGTGCCGATGTTGACGTTGGCGATGCCGCAGTCGCTGCCGGCAGGGCCGAGGAACTGCTCGCTCGAACGGAGGGAGGCGGTGAAGATGGAGGAGGAAAGCCCTTGGCTGGCGCTGTTCTGCACCTGGATGGCTTCATCGAGGCCGTTCGCGGTGATCAGGTAGAGGATGGGCGCGAAGGCCTCCTCCTGGACCACCGCCATGCCGGCGTGGGCCTTGACCAGGGTGGGCTCGACGAAAAAGCCGCCCCGCAGAGGCTCCGGCAGGGCGGCGGGGCTCACCCGGCCGCCGCCGCAAAGGATCTCGCCCCCCTCGCGGCGGATGCGGGCCACGGTCTGCTCGAAAGCCTCCACCGCCTTCTCGTCAATGAGCGGGCCGATCAGCGTGCCGGGCTCGAGGGGATCGCCGAGGCGGGCGGGGAGAGAGGCATAGATGCGCCGCAGCCTGGCCGTGAAGGCTTCGGCGATTCCCTTCTCGAGGATCAGGCGCCGCAGGGTGGTGCACCGCTGCCCGGCGGTGCCGGCGGCGGCGAAGAGCACCGCCCTCAAGGTCAAGTCCAGATCGGCATCGTTCAAGACGATGGCGGCGTTGTTGCCGCCCAGCTCGAGGAGCGACCGGCCCAGCCGCTGGGCCACGAGGGGGGCGAGCTCTTTTCCCATCCGGCAGCTGCCGGTGGCGCTGATGAGGGGAAGGCGCTGGTCCGGCGCCATGGCCTGCCCCAGCTCGCGGCCACCACATGTCAAAAAAAAGACTTGTGGAAAACTCATTTCCTGGGTCACCTGATGGACGATGCGGTGCACCGCCAGGGCGCACAGCGGCGTCTTTTCCGAGGGCTTCCAGACCACGGTGTCTCCGCAGACCGCGGCGATCAGGGCGTTCCAGGCCCATACCGCCACCGGGAAGTTGAAGGCGGTGAGGACGCCGACGGGGCCCAGGGGATGCCACTGCTCGTACATGCGGTGGAAGGGCCGCTCGCTCGCTAAGGTGAGGCCATGGAGCTGTCGGGAGAGACCGGTGGCGAAGTCGGCCATGTCGATCATTTCCTGCACCTCCCCTTCGCCTTCAGAGAGGATCTTGCCGCTCTCCAGCGACACCAGCCTCCCCAGACGGGCTTTCTGCTTCCGCAGGGCGGCGCCGATCCGCCGCACCAGCTCGCCGCGCTGGGGGGCCGGCACCGCTCGCCAGCTCTTGAATGAGATGACGGCCTGCTGGATGGCGCGATGGCAATCTTCCACGGAGGCGGCGCGCACCAGGCCGATCCTCTGGCCGGTGGCCGGCGCCCGCGAGGCCAGCTCCGCCCCGCGGCCGAACCACTCCCCGGCGTGGGCGCCCAGGAGCGGCTGCTGGGAAGAAGCGGTGGCGACGCCAAGTTCGGTCAAGAAAGGGTATCGGGAAAGATCCATATTCAACCTTCTTGGTTTCAAATTATCATGGTTTGGATAAAATATAAGATGATCATACTTTTCGTTCTCCAGCAATCCCAGCAAGAATAAGAAAATGAAGTACCTCCTCACGATAATTATTTTACTGGCGCTGGTCGAGGTGCCTCTTTTCTTCCTGGGAGTCACCCTTCTGGGGGGGAAGTTCTCCCTGCTCGTCCTCCTGGCAACCGCCGCCGTGGGCTGCTGGGTGATTTACCAGGGCTTCCGGGCGGCCCGGCTCGAAATCAAGGTGCGCCACCGGGGACCGGAGGAAATAATTCGGATTTTGAGCGCCGTCTACCACCTGGCGGCTGGAGTGCTGCTGATCTCCCCGGGATTCTTGTGTGACATTATCGGACTGAGCCTCCTGATTCCGGCAGTGCGATCCGGGGTCATCAAATGGGGCTGGAAGTCCTTGCGCCAGGCCGGCGTCCTGGAGGAGGAAAAAGATGGGCGGTACTTTTACTTCCGCTGGTCGAGGGGGCCCCAGACGGCCTCCCGGCGCCCTGGCAAGGAAGCCGCCGCGGATCGCGTAAAAGCTTATCCCTATGAATCTTGGGAAAACGACTTAGCCCCTGATCCCAAGCGCATCCGCGACGCCGAGTTCGAGGTTTACAGCTCCGAAACCAAAGAAAGCGAAGTCTGAAGGGCCTTAAAGGCGCCACTTCCCGTTGGTTTCAGGCCCCCTTCTCACCGCCCCGCCTTGTCGCGCTCCGTCGTCCGGCGTCCGTCTCGGGGCTCGCGAGTGCAATTTTTTTGCCAATACTTCTTCACTTTTTCAGGATCGTGGATATCTTGTTTTAAGTTTTGCTTTTGATTTTGGTCCATTGCACCGGCCAGCCCCTCGCCGTAGGGAGGCCGGGGCAGGCGACCAGAGGTTAGTTGAAGTGGAGCCCGAATGGGAATTGACGGAACCGCCAAGAACATCATCCGATTGCTGGATTCAAACAATCTGGAATTGCGCCTGGCCGCCATTCGGGTCATCACCGAATTGAAGATCACGAATCCGTCGGTGATTCATTCCCTTGGCCGGGCCTTGCGGGAGGATTCGCCCGCTCTGAAGATCCTGGCTTTGAAAGGCCTGGTCCGCCTGGGGGCGCGAGGAGTGGTCGACATGGTGATCCCCTTGATCCTCGAGCCTGGAGAGCTGCGGGAGCACGCCCTGGCGGTGATTGTCGCCGTGGGAGCCGAGGCGGTGGAGCCGCTCCAGAAGCTCTACCCCTCCGCCGATTTTCACGGCAAGCGGGCCATCGCCACCGCTCTTTCGCAAATGAGCCATCCCAGAGCGCTCCAGTTCCTGCTGGGCTGCTTGAGCCAGGAGACCTTCGAGCTGCAAAAGCACTTGAGCCAGTGCTTGTGCGATGCCATCGACAAGCTTGCGGTCGGCGCCCAGCCGCCGGTTTTCAAGCTGGTGAAAAAGTTCCTGGTTTCATCGAAGGCGAAGAACGACTTGCAGTCGCAGGTGGTCGGCTTGATCCTTCTGGGGCACTTCCGCAATCCCACCTCGGTCGCGGCGGCGAGAAAACAGCTCCTCGGATTCACGCCCAAAAACCAGCCGCCGGAAGTCCGGCGCTACGCCCTCATCTCCCTCGCCCGCTCCATCAGCGAGGCGCCGGTGAGCAATGACCTCATCAACTATCTGGAAAAACTGCTCTGTGATGACGACTGGCACAACGTCGCGCAAAACGCCCTCTCCGCCTTTCATCGTTTGAGCCTGCCGCGCTCCCGGACTCTCAAGCTCGTCGGCCTGCTGAAGCACTCGCCGCACTTTTCGGTGCACATTTACGTGCTCGAGCGCTTGAGCAGGGAGGATAATCCGGAAGTGGCCAGGACCATCATCCCCTTCCTCGGCGATCCCCGCTACCGCGTCCGCGAAGCCGCGGAGCAAGCCCTCCACTCCATGCCGTCAGCCATGGAAAGCTTGTTTGCGGAGCTGGCGGAGTCGAGCGACATGGACCTGTGCCATCGCCTGCACAATATCATTCGCGACTTCCCCTTGGAGGTCAAGTCGAAGTATCTCAACAAGGCGATCAGCAAGTTCATTGGCCTCTATGACCGCAATGACCGCCGGGCGCAGTTCTTCCTGGAGATCGTCCGCGGTATCGATCCGGAGCCGCTGCGCCGCAAGATTTACGAGAGCGTCGAGAGTCTGCGAAGGGGCAAGTCGAAGGATCGCTGGCTGAAGATCTCGCGTTACTTGCAGATTCTGTGGGACCATCACCTCATCACCCCGGAAGGCCGCTACCTGTTCTCGATCTCCTTGATTCGATTGAACAGCAAGGACCTTTCGCCCCATGCCCGCCGAGCCAATCTCGGCCTGCAGGTCCTGCGCTCGCTGATTTATGACGACACTCCCAAGCTGGTCAGGAATTTGACCACCAGCCGGGATCTCACACCGGATGACCTTTACTACATCGGATTCCATTTCATCGAGGAGGGCGGTGAGCTCCGGCCTTTTGCGACGCACCTGCTGGAGCATCTGGTGAAAACCCATCCCAAGACCAAGATCGCCGGCATGGCCGACCAGAAGCTGCGCTTGGCTGAAGAAGCCGCCTCATCCTCGGCCGGAGCGGTGGCGGCAGGCTCTACCGCCGGCGCCGGCAATGACAGCAGCCTTAAGAAACGCGGCCGGCCGAAGAAAGCTCCCGCGCCGGCCGCCGCGGCGGAAAAACCGCCACCGCCGGCGGCCACCCCGCCAGCTCCGGCCGCTGGAGCCGCGGCCCCCGCCAAAAAGATCGCCGCCGCGAAGCCCGCCGCCAAGACCGCCGCGAAGCCCGCCGCCAAGACCGCTCCAAAGGCCTCTTCAAAAGCCGCTCCCGGGAAAAAGGCGGCCTCCTCTCCGCCCAGGAGACCTCCGGCACCCAAAGCCAAAGCCAATGCAAAGGCCAAGGCCAAGGTCAAAGTCAAAAAGAAGCGCTAGCTTCCTCTTCCTCGGCGACCCGCCGGCTCCACTTGGATTACCCAGTGGATTCGATCCTGACCCTCCTGGTTCGAGGCTGTCGCGGGGCTGCCGACGAGATCTCTGTTGACGGCCCCTAGCGCGTCAGGACGCCTTCTTACCTTTCACCTTGACGGCCAACTCCAGTCCCATGGCGCGCAGCAACGCCGCGAGCGTCGAGAGCCGAGGATTTCCAGACTTCGCCAGGCTCTTGTAAAGGCTCTCTCGTCCGACCGATGCCTTGCTAGCGAGCGCCTTCATGCCAAATGCCGCAGCCACATCGCTCAGGGCCATGAGAAACAGCTTCTCCGCCCCTTTCCCTTTCTCTTCAAGGTGTGCATTCAGATACGCCGCAGCTTCGGCCGGGTCTCTGAGCGCGGCACGCAAAGAATCCTCGTATCTCCTGGTTCTCTTGGGCATGGCTTAACTCCAGTATTCTTTCCAGTACTGCTTCGCCGTCGCAATGTCGCGCGTCTGCGAACTCTTGTCTCCGCCACAGAGGAGAACGACAACGGTTTCACCATCAAGGCCGTAATACACTCGGTAGCCGGGACCGAAATCGATCCGGAGTTCATGAACCCCGCCGCCCAGCGCCTTGGAGTCCCCCAAGTTGCCGAGCCTGATCCGATTCAGCCGCTTTCGGATAGCGGCCCTGGCTTGGCGGTCCCTGAGGTTTTCGAGCCAGCTTGCGAATGGGCTCTTGCCGCTAAATGCAGTCTTTCGCAAATAATTGTAGGGTCAGGTCGAGCGATTTTGGCTACTGGCAAGGCGCGCCCGCGTGGCACGACCCCCAAGCTTCGCTTGGCGGTACCCGGACGGAGTACCGCCGAGCGGGCGCAACGCCGCCAGGAGACGAAAGCGCCGGCATCACCCTACAAAGATTTAAGAAAGACGGAACTAAGGGTCAGGTACTCCTCGATACTTCGCGGTCGAATCTCCACCCGGGAAGTGTATCCTATTGGATACGATGGATCAAACTCTTTATGGTGCACGAAAGAAACTGCGGTAGACCAACGTCGCTGCAGGGCTCTGAATTGGGTCTGAGGCCTCCTTTGAGCTGCTGAGGCTCAAGGCACCCTCTCGATCACCGGCATTTGCTGAATATGAGGATTCGAGATAACCGCCCGGAGTTTGCATCGTTACAAAGCCGGCAAAACCGCCAGTCACCAGCTCGGCGGAGTCCCCCGCTCGTAATTCCACTTCGACTACGGCGTTACGCTGCTGACTTTTTCTTCCAAAGTCACTGGTGATTTTTCTTTGGATCCTGTGGGTGGAGCGGAAGGGTCACTACCGGGAGGGAGGAGACCACTTCCGGAATCGCCAGAATCCTGGTCTTCGTCTGAAGTGCGCGATGGCGACTACGTAAAGCAGCGCCGGCAGCTCTTGGTAAACCACCCAGTACGGGAAGCCCTCGACGGCGATCTTTCGAATCCCGCTCGCCTTCGAAACCTCGGGGGCCCGCTTCCCGATCCCCGGGAACTGTCGAATCAAACGGAAGATTTCATCAACCGCCAGCAAGAACTCCTCCCCAAGCCCAGGACGTCTCTCGTCATACCAGGAGGCAGCGGCGGTGAACTCCTCCTCGGCCTCGCGATCGACGATCAGCTTGCGCTTTTCGAGCCCCACAGTTTCTGCTTGATACGAGCCTTGACTACCTCCCAATCCTCGGCCCTCGAGGGATCCTTCTCGAATTCTTGGACCCGCCTGGCGATCTCCTCGGCCCAAAGGCTCTCGGCATCCGGGTCAGGGGGGCCATCGAGGCTTGCGATGATGAGACTCGCCAGCTCCGCTCGATCCTTTTCGGGCAGGAGAAGCGCGTCGGACAGTAGCCGTTGATTCTGAGCTGTCATGACAAGAGTTTATCCGTTCCCGGGCTTCTTGTCGAGTCGTTTCACGGGCGCACATCCCACACTCGTATTCCCCTAAAGACACTGGTGACTTTTCTCTGGAAATCGCTGATAAGGCGGATTGAAAGCGAGGTTTTGATTGTGTCCACCTCGCACAGGAAAAGCGATGGAAGGAGGAAAGTATGGAAGCACAGAAGATGCCCGCCCTCTACCAGAAGAGGGACGGGAAATGGTACTGCACGCTCCGGGGACGACAGCGCTACCTCGGGAAGAACCTCGAGGTCGCAAGGGAGAAGTTGAAGGGGCTCCTCGAAGGGAAGGAGGATGAGAAGCAGGTTGAGACCATGGGCGAGTTCGCGGAAGCATACCTCGCGTCGCTGAGGAACAATCAGTCCCAGGACACGATTCGGACCAAGGCGGTCACCTACCGGTCGTTCCGCGAGTTCGTAGGCGAGAGGACGCGAATGGGCGGCATCACGGCGGAGACCATCGAGCGGTACAAGCAGCACGGCTTCGCCGAGGGCCTCAAGCGGCAGACGGTCCGCTCGCGGCTCCTCAATCTCTCCGCCCTCTTCGAGCACGCCGTCAAGCTCCGCATCATCAAGACGAATCCAGTGAAGCAGGTCCCAAGGGTGAAGGCCTCCGTGGACCCGGATCCCGACCACCTCAATGAGGACGAGGAGGCAAAGCTCCTTGCCCTCACCGACGATCAGCGCTATCCGTGGCTCCGAAAGAGGGACCGGCTGATCTTCATCTTGATGCTGCACGCGGGTCTTCGGCGAATCGAGGCGGCCCAGCTCACGTGGCCGGACATTGACCTCAACCGGCGCCTCCTCGTGGTCAGGAACGGCAAGGGCGCCAAGCACCGGATCGTCGGGATTAGCGAAAGGCTCGCCGAGGCGCTTCTCGACTGCTGGAACAACTGGAAGAAGGACGACCTCCACGTGATCACGACGCTCTCGGGAAAGAAGATCTCGCGGGACGCACTGACCCACGTGGCGAGGAAGTACGTCAAGCTCTTGAACCACCACTACCAGGGAAGACGCCGCTTCAGCCTGCACTCCTTGAGGGCCACGTTCGCGACGAGGTTGTGCGAGAGAGGAGTTTCGACGAGGATCGTCCAGAGCCTCCTGGGTCATGCCGACCCGAGGACGACGATGAGGTATGCGGCCGTGAGCGAAGCAGCAGTGCTCGAGGCGGTGAAGAAGCTCGGGTGACGGCTAGGGATCGTACAACACCTGGGCATCCTCAAGACGTCTTTAGTATTCCGTCATTGAAACTGGAAGTCCTCGTCCTTGAAGGTGTCGTCTTCTTCGACCTTCTGCGTGCCCACTACCGGCGTTACTTTGACCGGCTTCGGCTCGCCGAACTCCCGCTGGAACTCGTTCTCGTCGAAGACCGAATCGATATCCACCCAGAGGATCATGTCGAAGGTGGTATCTGGGTCGTCACCAAGCGTGATGGACCACTTGCCCCCTTCAGCCCTCGTTACTTTGATCAGGTTTTGATCCTGGAGGGTCCTGACGGCGTCCGTTATCGCCCTCTTGCTGCCAGGCGACATGCCCACCATTTTGCAGAGGGTCTCCCTGCTACAAGTGCAAGCCTCGTACCTCTGGCATAACAGCTTGAGGAGGTGGTAGAGGTGGTGCTCCAAGTGGGTCATGTCGATCAAGCAGCGAAGCCAAGCCCCCCTGCCGCCAGTGAAGTCTACACTGGCGTGGCAACCGCTACCAAACACCCCTACCATTACGGGAACAGGAAAGGGGACATAGCAGGGTCAAGGAGAGGAATACCGGAAGGAGGTGAGTAGGGTCAAAGGAGGAGGGTAGAGGAGTGGTTCATTATAATGAACCCTACCTACTCTACCAATATATATATTTAAGATACATTGCTTCTATTAGCTTAGGATATTAAGAGTGGAGTAGGTCGGGTTCATCTAAATGAACCGCTCGCTTTGGAACATGGTAACGGTCCCCCTTCCACCCTGAACTATCGAGAGACCGAGAGACCGTCGAAATCCCGCGAATCCTCTTCGTAGATTCCGATTTCCAATGTGGATTGGAGGTTCGGTCCCTCATTGTAGGTAGAATCGAAAATCGAAGAAGAATTACATGTAAAAGTAGTTGTTTCAAAGGAAGACCTGGACACCGGGTGATCAATCGTTCGTCCTTGAGGAAGAGGGGGACGGGGGAGCATATCAGCGGAAGGAAACGGATATGTGGATCTAGTCAGAGGGGTCGTCCGTGCATTTCCTCTGACCCCGCCTGAATTCGGGGGATAGAGGCCGGTGCTACCGGGCTGATATGCAGATCGACATAGGAAAAATTTTGGGAGTGGCCCCCTCCCGAGAGTACTTCTCGACCCGGAACCTCTTGTGGATTGCGCTGGTCGAAGGAAAAGCCAGGGGCCAAGATTTTATATCAGGGAGTGCAAATGGGCGGCGTAGCAGCATCACTTTCAGGCTTTCCCGATATGGGAGGTTCGACGGTGAGGAGAGATGGCCGGAGGACCGGACCATGAAAGGGCCGGTCCTACCGGCCTTTTCCGTGGGCTGGAACGGAGACGTCAGGAGACCACGTCCTTCCGGTGAAGGGCCTCCCCGATGGCAGCCCGATCATCGAGAAGCTTCTCGATCATGCGGCGAAGCACCTCGGAGCGGTTGGCATCGCCCTGGCCGACGACTTCGTCGAGACGCTCGAGGAGTGAATCGTCAAGCTGGAAGCTGATCGTCTTGTTCATGCGGCACCTCCCGCTTTCCTGGGCAGGGTGGCGGTATCGGGAATGATCTTCTTCAGACCCTGGTAGACGGTGTTGAAGAGCCGGAGGAGATGGTCCGGATGCGTGGAGCTGGTCTTGCCCATCGCGTACTCGATCAGCTCCAGTGTCAGCTTGAGCCGGGTCTCAAGGCCGTTGTCCGCGCTCGAGGTCTGCTTGCTGAGCTTCTTGACGACCTTCATCAAGTCGTCCATGACGCCGACATCAAGCTCGGTGAGCTTCCCGGCTGCCACGCGAAGGTATTGGGCATAGGCCACCTTGAGCTTGTGGTGAAGCGGAGTCAGGGCCGCGGTGCGGTAAAGGCCGTGTCGGTCACGGCCGAGCGCAGAGAGCGCGCTTTCAAGGGCAGAGAGAAATCGGTTGAAGTCTTCCATGTTGGTCCTCCTTCTTGAGTGGACTATTGAGGCAACTGCGAACGTCGCCGTTGCTACCCCGGTAGCAAACCATCGATAGACCATAGACGCCCGTGCGCTCCGCGTGGTCCTTCGTCGCCTTCCTCTCACCGCTCGATTCCTCATCGTTCTTCCGCTCCTCATCCATCTTCACTTTTCTGCTCCTTATTCTTCTTTTTCTTCTTCATGAGATCCAAAATCTTCATCGGCGTGTCATCGTTGTGTAAGACATCGCCCTGAGCAGCCTGCCGAATAAGCTCGTCATAGGCGGGCGCGATCTTCTTGTAGGCGGCCTCCACCACATCCCACTGGG
>JACQVS010000222.1 GCA_016209605.1 Planctomycetota bacterium | reverse complement strand
GGCGGGGTGCTGATCCTGCTCATCTGGCTGCTTTTTGGAATCAATAACCGCTGAGTCAGAATGGAAACGTTCAAGAGCTCATTCCTCCTTTCGCTCGTCATCTTCCTGCCGGCGGTCTCCGGCCTGGGGCTTCTTTACATCCCGCCGGGCCAGACCAAGCTCATCCGCTGGTTTTCGTTCCTCGCCTCGCTCGCCGCCTTCCTGTTCTCGCTCTTTCTGCTGGCGGGTTTTGATCGGGGAAACGACGGCTTCCAGTTCACGCAGCCGTCCTTCGACTGGATCCCGAGCCTCGGCGCCGGCTACCGCATCGGCATTGACGGCATCAGCCTGATGCTGGTCCTCCTCACCACCCTGCTCGTCCCCCTCACCATTCTGGGATCCTACCAGTCGGTGACCGTGCGGGTGCGGGAGTTCCACCTGGCGCTCCTTTTCCTCGAGACCGGCATGCTGGGGGCCTTCGCCGCCCTCGACCTGGTGCTCTTTTACGTCTTCTGGGAGGTGATGCTCATCCCCATGGCGCTGCTCATCGGCATCTGGGGCTCCGGGCGGCGAGTTTACGCGGCGGTGAAGTTCTTCGTGTACACCATGACAGGAAGCCTGCTCATGTTCCTGGCCATCCTTTTCCTCTACTTCCACCTTTCGAGCCGCGGCGCGGGCAGCTTCGACTTCCGGGACATTTACGCCGGGCTCAAGGAGCATCCGCTTTCGGCCACTGCTCAGCTGTGGCTGTTCCTCGCCTTCGCGCTCAGCTTCGCCATCAAGGTGCCTCTCTTTCCGCTCCACACCTGGCTGCCGGATGCCCACACCGAGGCGCCGGCGGCCGGCAGCGTCATCCTGGCGGGCGTGCTCCTCAAGATGGGGACTTACGGCTTCATCCGCCTGGCGATTCCATTCTTCCCGGAGGCCGTGCGCCAGGCGGCGCCGTGGATCTCGTGGCTGGCGATCATCAGCATTTTTTACGGGGCGATGATGTGTCTGGTGCAGGAGGACTTCAAGCGACTGATCGCCTACTCGAGCGTCAGCCACCTGGGCTTCGCCATGCTGGGGATCTTCGTCTTGAACAGCCGCGGCCTCGTGGGCGGCATTTACCAGATGCTCAGCCACGGCATCTCGACCGGGGCGCTGTTCCTCCTGGCCGGAATCATTTACGAGCGCACCCACACACGGCGCATCGCCGATTACGGCGGCATCGCCAAGGTGGTTCCCAGATTCGCCGCCATTTTCGGCTTCACCACCCTGGCGTCGATCGGCCTGCCGGCCTTGTGCGGTTTCATCGGCGAGTTCCTCGTCCTGCAAGGAGCCTTCGAGCTGCGGCCCCTTTACGCGGTTGGCGCGGCCACGGGGATGGTGCTCGGAGCGCTTTACATGCTGACCCTCTACCAGCGGATGATGCTGGGGAAGGTGACCCGCGAGGAGATCCATCGCCTCACCGACATGAACTTCCGCGAGCTGGCTACCATGGCGCCGCTCCTCGCGCTCATGGCGGTGATGGGAATGCGTTCCACCTGGTTCACCAGCTACATCGAGCCCGCGGTTCTGAAGTGGCTCAAGGATTTTGCGGTATGACCAATCCCTTCCCGCTTGAAGAAGTTCGATGCATCCTGCCGGTTTTGCTGCTCTTTGCCGCCGCCACCGCGGTGCTGATCGCGGACCTTTTCCTGCGGGGGTGGAACGAGCCGGCCAGCGGGCCGCCCAAGCGGTTGCTTCCCATGCTCTCGATTCTCGGCGCCGGCGCCGCGGGCTTTTTCCTGTGGAGGGACTGGGGCAGCGCTCCGGCGGTGGTCTTCCACGGCGCCCTGCGTGCCGATGCCTTTGCCCATGCCATGACGGCCATCATCCTGCTCGGCACCCTGCTCACCCTGGTCACCACCGCCGCTTATCTCCGCCGGCACGGCACCGAGCACGGCGAGTTTTACGCCCTGATCCTCTACGCCGCCGGGGGCATGGCCCTTTTCGCCGCCGCCAACAACCTGATCGTCCTCTTCGTCAGCCTGGAGACCTTTTCCCTCGCTGTCTACATCCTCGCCGGCTACTTCCGCGATGAAAAGCGCGCCGTCGAAGGGGCCCTCAAGTACTTCATCATGGGCGGGCTGGCGAGCGGATTCCTGCTCCTGGGCCTGGCGTTCCTGTTCGGCGCCTCCGGGACCATACGCCTCGATGACCTGGGCCGTTCACCCATCGACCAGCCGCTCTTCCTGGCCGGCCTCGGATTGAGTATGACCGGCTTCGGCTTCAAGGTGGGCGTCTTCCCCTTCCACAGCTGGATCCCGGACGCTTACGAGGGGGCGCCGACCCTGGTCACCGGCTTCATGTCGGTGACCGTGAAGACCGCCGGCTTCGCAGCCCTGGTCCGCTTCGTCCTTGAGCTTTCCCGCCAGGCCGAGGCCGGCCCCGCCCTCGCTCAGGTGCTCGCCTGGCTGTCCGCCGGCACCATGATCTTCGGCAACGCCGTGGCTCTGGTTCAGGGGAGCGTGAAGAGGATGCTCGCCTATTCGGCCATCTCCCACACCGGCTACCTGCTCATCGGCCTGGTCGCGGCGATCGCCCCGGAAAGGGGCGGAAGCAGCGCGCCGGTCGTCTTCTACCTCCTCTCCTACACGCTTATGACCTTCGGCGCCTTCGCGGTTCTCGGCTCGATCGGCCAGGATGGCCCCGAAAATGAAACCTTCGAGGCCTTCCACGGCCTGTCGCAGCGGCGGCCGCTCCTCGCCTTTGCCATGCTGGTGTTCATGATCTCGCTGGCCGGCATACCGCCGACCGCAGGCTTCTGGGGCAAGCTGTACCTCTTCCGCGAAGCGGTGTATGCCGGCTACTGGCCGCTGGCCCTGGTGGGCATATTGACATCGATCGTTTCGGTTTACTACTACCTCCGCCTGGTGGTGGTGATGTACATGCAGCCGGCGGGAGAAGGGGCCTCCGCCGCTCCGGCTCCGGGATGGGGTGCGGCTCTGGCCACCGCCGCCGCGGCCGCGGCCGTCATCGCCATCGGCTTCTTCCCGCAGACTCTTCTGGATCAATCGGTCGCTTCGATTCAAGCGGCCTTTGGAGCGAGGTGAATCATGTACATCGTCACCGTGCAGCTTCACGTCAAGGCGGACAAGCTCGAGGAATTTCTGAAATACACCCTCGACAACGCCTCCCAAGCCCGCCAGGAGCCGGGGTGCCTGCGCTTCGACGTCCTCCGCCACGAGACCGACCCCAACCGCTTTTTCTTTTACGAGGTCTACAAGGCCCCGGCGGACCACAAGGCCCATCAGGAGACCGGCCACTACAAGCGCTGGCGCGACCACGTGCCGGCCCTCCTTGCCGAACAGCGCGTCGGCGCTCGCTACCTCAACGTGTCCCCCCCGGACCAGGAATGGTGATAATTGCCCCATAGCCCTCGCACTCCTTCTTCAACCGCTCGGCGCTCCAGCGGCCGGGATGGATGGCGACGCGATTTTTCAGGGTGAAGCTCTTGCCCGCTTCCAGGGTACGCCCCTTGTGAAAGAGGGGGGCGGTGAGGAGGCAGGCCATGGGCGTGTTCGGCTGCATGGCCACGTACCACGGCGTGGGCGCCCCGGAGTTCTGGGGGTGGTCCAGCATGGCCACGCCGACCTCCTTGCCGTCCATGCTGCCGCTGAAGTCGCAGCCCGCCGATTTCTTGCCGTGAGCCTCCATGTCCTTGGCGTTGTCCGCGTTGACCACCTTCCAGTCCTTGAGCTCCTTGGCAAAGCGGAAATTGAGGCCCGCGTAGCCGCCCCACCCCACACCGTTGAGCTGCCCGGGAATGGGCGTTCGCTCGAACTCCACTTTCACCTCGGCGGCCGTGAAGGTCTGGATCCAGTCAAAATGGTAGGAGCCGTCAGCTGCCGGGGCGGAGATCTCCACGATGCGCTTCTCGCGGAGGATCGGCTTGGGATTTTCCGCTGGAACATAGTCCAGGTCCATCTCGAGCCGGGCGGAATGATCCGGCCGGGTCGTGACCTTGACGTTCGACCACTTGGTGGAGCCCTCTTCCTTGCCGGTCTTGGGGTCGAACTCCCAGTAGATCTTGCCGTTCAAGTACTTCCACGCGAACCACATCCCGTAATGCCAGGGATGGTCGGGGGGAGTCAGCCACGTCAAGGGCGCGCTCCCCGGCAAGGCCACGGGATGAAAATATGGCTTCCTCTCGGCCTCAGCGTAGTTTAATTGCCAGACGACCTGTCCGTTGGCGCCGATCAGGGCGACGCTGGCCTTGTCCTGCCTCCAGGAGAAATCCGCGGGGGCCTTTTCCCCCGCCGCCAGGCCCTCCGCCGCCCACGCCAATATCCCCAGCGCCGTCAAAGCCGTTTGTGCTGCAATTCTGTTCATATCAGATACTCCCTCCGTTGTCCTCAAGAATTCAAACCGGAAAAATCAGGCTCCAGCCGGGTAGTGTCCTTGAGCAATTCCTCCCCGGTGATTCTCCGCCCACGCAGGGCCGCTTCGCGCCCGAGGATGGTCGCCAGCGTCGCGTGCACCGAGGGCTCCACCGTGGGATTGGCGCAGTCGCCTGCCACGATGCTCTGGTAGAAGGTCTCGACGTTGCGCTTCATGCCGTTGGCGTAAAGCTGCCTGTAGCCGTCCAGCCCGGAGAAGCAGCGCTCCTTCGGCACCTTGAGGCGCTCGCCGGCGGCGAGGGCGGCTTCGGGAAAGTAGTCGGCAAGGGCGGTGATCTGGAACCCTGGCTGCTTGGCGATGTGGTCCGCCATCCACGCCCCCCGCCCGCCGAGGCCGATCATGCCCACAGTAAGGCGCGCATTCGCCTGCGAACCGAAGGCCAGGGCGGGGCTGACGATGGAAAAGGCCGCCGTCGAAGCCATGGTGGAAACGAACCGGCGCCGGGACAGGGAGCTCGGCGAGGCGCCGGCCCCACCCGGACCGTTGACGATAGATGGGCTGTTCATGGAACGCTCCTTTCTGATCCCCCCTCATTCTTGACCGAGATTATTCGAATCTTTAATATGGTAGTTCGAATCAGCCGTCGGTGATTTTGATCACGGTACGAGCCTTTCTGGCTCCTCCTGTGGAAGGCCGGTGGCGCGATCGCCGCGGTCGCCTGCTATTTGTGGTTCTTGAAGACCCGGGGCCTCACTCAAACGACAGGCCGTCAATCCAGATCGTGAAGGGATCGCCGCCCCAGGAGTCCAGAGAGAGGCTCACGGCGTCGACTCGCGCCATTTCGATGCCCCCCTTCACCTCGCGCGCCCACTCCGGGTCGCCGGCGAGCGGCACCACCACCTCCATCCAGGTCCAGCGCGCCTCGCTGAACGGGACGCCGACGAGCAGGTTACGCCCTCCCGAGGGCTGGATCTTGACCACCCCCTCCTGGCCATCCTTTTTTCCGTAAAGGCGGATCACCGGCCCCGGCTCCTGGAAGCCGGAGATGTTGGAGTTCTGCGCTTTCATCCAGAAGCGCAGCCGCGACTTTCCGGAGAGATTCCAGCCGGCTTCGCGGGTCCTGGGATAGATGGCCGTGGCATACAGGCCGGTGTAAGGATTGGGAGTGAAGCGCAGCGACCAGCGCCCCAGGACCGCGTCGGGATCGTCGGCAAAGAGCATCCGGCCGCGGCCATCGGCGTTCCCTTCCATCTCAAAGCCCCATCCCGCCGCCTGGCCCTCGCTGCCGATCTCCTCCGCGACCGCGCCCACGGCGATGAGGTCGCGGAAACCCAGGGCCGCCAGGATGCCGTTATCCACCGTCAACCCCACCCGGTAAAAGCCCGGCTTCTTGAAGATGTGCTCGACGGCCGGCTGATTTGACGCCCCCTCGCCGCCCAGGTCCCACTGGAAGCGCAGCGGCCGGCCGCCTGGATCTCGGCTCGCGGAAGCATCGAAGACCACCGGCTGCCCCACCAGCGCCCGCTCCGGCCCTCGCAACACCGCGAGCGGCGCACGCCTCACCGCTGGATCGTCCGTCGGCTGGCGGAGGCGGGTCACCTCCTCGAGGTAGTTCCCCTTGGCGTTGTTTCGAAAAACGTTGTTGGCGAGGTGGATCCAGTCTCCCCAGAGGCCCCAGATCCCCCAGCGGTTCTCCTCCAGGAAGTTCCCCTGAACGATCCAGTGATGGGTGCGCCACTTCTTCCCCTGGGTGGCATCGTCGCCGCGGAAGGCAATGCCGGCGCCGTTATTGTGGTGGCATCGGTTCCCCTCGATGAGGGTGTGACTCGAGGGGCCGCCGACGATGATGATGCCGCCGTGTTCGAAGACCGGCTGCGGAGCGTTGTGCGGGCCGTCCGGCCGGCCGTTCCAGGCGGCCTCGTTGCCGATGAGCACCGTCTGGTCGCTGCCGCCGAGCCAGAAGTCGTAGCTGCCGTGGTTGGCGCGGTTGCGGATGTACGTGTTCCCGGGGCTCCAGGACTCGACGCAGTTGTTGTTGGCCCAGGAGCAGTCGTTCTCGACGAAGAGGTTGCCGGTCGAGACCCAGCCGTTCAAGACGCGGATGAATATGCCATCGCCGCCATGAACGATGTTGTTCTTGTAGAAATAGTTGTCGTTCGAGCCGCTTTCGATGAGCACCGAGGTGGAGTCGCGGGCGTGCACCTCCCCCGGCTTGATGCGGATGCCATAGGAGAGGTCGTTTTCCAGGACCCGGTTGCGGCAGGAGGTCCAGAGCTTCAAGCAGACGTTCGAGCAATGGGAGAAGTCGTTTCCGGCGATGAGGTTGTCGTCACACTCGGTGAGGTCGAGCCCGTTCCAGACGCGGTTGACCTTGTTGTCGCGAATGACGCTGCGGTGCAAGCGCGTCAAAATGATGCCGCCGTTGCGCCTCCCCTCCCCCCAGCCGAAGTCCGGATCGTGGTAGTTGTCCGAAAAATCGTTCCCCTCGAGCCGCCAGGCCTCGCCGTCAGAGACGACTAGCGCCGACTCGAAGCCGCGCACTTTCAAATTCTTCACGGTGACGTTGGCGCAGCCCCTGGCGAGGATGCCGATGCCGGTGAAGCTCTTCAGGTCCCCAGGCTTGCCGGGGCCCTGGAGCACCGCCCCCTGGCCGTCAATGGTGATGTGGCTCGCCTCGATCACCAGAGGCTGCCGGAGAACGGCATCTTTTTCCAGGACCAGGTCCTGGGTGACCGTCCGCGGCGCAGTTGGAGGACCCGCTTCCCCGATCCCGATGCATAAAATCAGCAAAAGCCGGTTAAACGACAATGGAGCTGCGTTCAAGATCCGATTCTCCTTCTGGCTCTACACTCTCAACATATCCTATTTACACGAAAATGGATTTTTTGTAAACTACAGTGCTTCGGAGTCGGAAGGCTTGTGAAGGCACAGCGTCGTGTTGGCACCTTCCGAATTCACTCCGGGTATTTACCAGCTTTTCAAGCCGAAAAGGATTCGATCATGGGGCGTTTTTCATCCCGCCTGGCCCGCGCCGTCCTGGCTGTCACTTTAGGACCTGTCACTTTGGGATCTGGAATTCTCACGGGCGGCAGCCGGCTCCTGGCCATTGACTGCAACCAGAACGGCACCGAAGATGCCAACGACATCTCGAACCGCATCAGCAAAGACTGCAACCAGAACGGCGTGCCCGACGAGTGCGATTTGCAGCCGAGCTTCGCCTTCGAGCCGGCCAAGACTCCCACCTGCGGCACCGACCTGCTGAACACCATCGACGTGGCGGCGGCGGACTTTGACGGCGACCAGGCAATGGACATCGCCTCCGCTTACCGCAACTCCAACCAGGTCTGCATCCTCCGCCGCAATGCCGATGGCTCCTACGAGGGGATAGGGATGTACGAGGTGGGGAGCGGGCCGTGGGCCATGGTGAGCGGCGACTGGAACGGCGATGGCAAGCCGGACGTGGCCACCATCAACCGCATCGCCCAGACCCTCAGCGTGCTCATCAACGACGGCAACGGCATCTTCAAAAACGCGGTGGATTTC
Organism: Planctomycetota bacterium; assembly: GCA_016209605.1. Classification (GTDB taxonomy): domain Bacteria; phylum Planctomycetota; class UBA8108; order UBA8108; family JACQVS01; genus JACQVS01. The sequence goes on along the minus strand of JACQVS010000222.1, from coordinate 3,327 downwards.
TTCCTGGAATTCGAGCCCTTCGACTTGCGGGCCGGCGACCTCGACCAGGATGGCTTCGCCGACATCGCCGTCATCGGCGGCTTCAACTTCCTGAAGGTCCTCTGGAACGACGGCGATGGGGATTTCTCGTTAAACACCAACTTCACCGTGCCGTCCTACCCCAACGCCATGACCCTTGGCCAGTTCGATGGGGGCGATCAGCTGGACATCGCCATCGGCTCGAACTCCGGAAATCCGGCTACCCTGGCGATCCTCCTCAACATCGGCAATCGGGACTTCTTGCCGCTGGGCGAGTTCAACTATTCCGACAACCCCTCCGCCATGACCACGGCGGACCTGGACGGCGACCAGGATACGGGGACATCGCCGTGGCCAACTACAAACACAACACTCTCGCCGTGCTCAGGAACGACGGCAACGGAAGTTTCACCGCTGGCGATGAGTACGCGGCCGGCGTGACGCCTTATGCAGTGTCGGCCGGCGACCTCGACGGCGACGGCGACCTTGATCTCGCCACCTCCAGCGAGAGCCTGAACAGTATCTATGTGCTCCTCAACGACAACGACGCCGGCTTCGAGCCGGCGCGGACCTATGCGGCTCAGGGCGCGGCCTTCCGGTTGACGATTGCCGACCTGGACAAGGACCAGGACCTGGACCTGGCAACCGCCAACGGAAACACCAGCAACATCGGTGTGTTCATTAACCATCCAAAGCCCTTCAGCCTCGACTCGAACGGCAACTCGATTCCCGATGACTGCGAAGCCGACTGCAACCGCAACGGCATCCCCGATGAGTGCGACCTCGCCGTCGGCACCGTGGCGGACGCCGACGGAAACGGCATCCCCGATCCCTGCGAAATCCGGGGACCCAAGTTCCGCAGGGGCGATTGCAACGGCGACGGCGAGGTCACCGGCAGCACCACCGACGCGATCTTCTCCCTCACCTACAACTTCATCGGCGGCGTCGGCGAACCCCCTTGCCTGGCGGCTTGTGATGCCGATGGAGATGGCCAGGCCACAGGCAGCGTCACCGACGCCATTTTCCTCTTGCAGTACAACTTCCTGGGCGGATCGCCGCCGCCCCCGCCTTATCCGGAGTGTGGCCTCGACGAGGACGATCCGGTGGTGAGCTGCGATCAGCCGACGGGGGGCTGTTCGTAGCGTCCGTACAAGTTCTGGACGGGAAGCCACTGGAATTTATCGGGCCTTGCTGTGCCGGGTTGCCCGATTTTCCGGACCATCGTAGCCTTCTCAGGCGTGAAAGGGGCCGGAAAAGAGAGTTTTACCCGGCGGTTCGGGGCGGCATAGATATCCCAAAGGTCACAGGAGGGTCGATCCCATGGGACTCGGTCTGAGTACCACCCTAGCCGGCCAGACGGGAGCGCTCACCCCGCTCTCGAGTCTGCACAACATTAGCAGCAAACTGCTCGTCAAGCAAAAGCGCCTGGCCACCGGTTTGAAGCTCAACTCCGCCGGCGACGACCCGGCCGGCTTGATCCTCGCCGTAGAGATGCGCGCTCGCTCGGAGGGCCTGAGGCAGGCCATGGACAACATCCAGAACGCCCAGAACCTGCTCGCCACCGCCGAGGACGGCCTCATGGAGATCCAGGGGCTCCTCGGAGAGATGAAGGCGAAGGCTCTGGCCGCCGCCAACGACACCTTCGGCGATGAGGAGCGCGCGGCCATTCAAGAGGAGCTGCGCGGCTATGCCCGGCAGATCGACCGCGTCGCCAACCACACCACCTTCAACGGCAAGAAGCTCCTCGATGGGCTAGCAACGGAGCCCGGAAAGAAGCTGGTCTTCCACGTCGGCGCGGACGCCAATGACCAGGTGGAGCTCGGCGGCCTGAATAACGTCAGCGCCGCCGCTTTAGGGATCGCCGCCACGGCCACCCAGCCGGCCTCGGCCTCCATTGCCGGCGATGCCGCGGCCGTTCTGGCCGCGGCGGCCGCTGCCCCGGTCTCGAACGAGAACCTGGGCGAGCTGGCCACCGGCGAGTACCTCGTGGAGGTGGTTTACGGCACCACAGCGGCAGCCGGCGACGCCTCGTATCTACGGCTCATGAGCAAGGATGGCCAGGCGCTCCTTATCGACACTCAAGATGGCGGCAACGCCGTCGACACCGTGACCAAGGCCGTCGACCTCTCGGGCACTGGCACCGCGGCGGCCGACCTCGGCAACGGCCTCAAGGTCATCCTCAACAAGATTGGAGAGGGCGCCGCCAAGGTGGAAGGGCAGGTTTACACCGTAACCGTCGATTACACTGCCCAGGTCGCCAGCGGGTTTTCGGCCCAGGACGCGCACGACTTCGCGGCCTATGCCAAAACCCTTCAAGACGCCTACGACAAGGTGACCGCGGAGCTTTCCAAGGTGGCCGGCGTGTCCAAGCAGCTGGATCACCAGGAAGGCTTTACCGCGTCGGCGTTCTTGAACCTGCAGGAGTCGCTCAGCCGCATTGCTGATGCGGACATCGCCGAGGAGCAAGGCGAGCTCGAGCGGCTGGCGGCATCCCAACAATCCACCTTGGCGGTGCTGGCGCAGGCGAACCTCATGCCCGATGCCCTTCTGGCCCTCTTGAGCTGAGGAGATACCGGCCGCCATGACCCAAACCAACGCCGTCAATGCAACCAAGTGCTACCTGCAAGCGCAAATCAAGAGCGCCGCGCCCGTCGAGCTGGTGATCATCGCCTACGACCTGGCGATCGCGGCCTGCGCCCAGCGGGATCTCGAGCGGCTGGCCAGGGTCCTGTCGGTTCTGCGCAACGCCCTGGACTTCCGGCACGACCATGGCACCGCCACCCGTCTCTTCAAGACTTACCTTCTCTGCGGCAAGCTGGCCCGGCCCGGGAACTTCTCTGAAGCCGCCCAGCTTCTCGGCGAGCTGCGCGAGTTCTGGGTGGGTCTGAAAAAGCAAGGGGAGAATGAGATCACCGGGGATGCGCTCCTAACCCGGCCGGAGCCTCTTGGCCGGCTACTCAACCTGACGGTGTAAGCCAGGCACGCCGCCTCTTAGGCGCTTTCATCAAATCATCTTCGCAAGCTGCGGAGAAGTCTTGGCGTCCAAGGATGGCTCTCTCATTCGCCTTGCGTCTTATCTTGGCGTCCTCGGCGTCTTTGCGGTTCAATCCTCTTCATCTTGTTCTTCTTCGGCCGAGACCTTTGGTTGCGGCCCTGGCCGCCTTAGCACTTAGTACCCCTCTCCATAAATACCGTGACGTATTTTTTGCTTCGCAAAATACGTCACTTGTGGCGTCTGGCCGGTCCTCTTCGCGCGATGCTTCGTTGCTCCTCCTCAACTTATTTCTCCGTTAATAAGCCTCGTCGTCG
>JACQVS010000227.1 GCA_016209605.1 Planctomycetota bacterium | reverse complement strand
GCCCGAAAAAGAAGTGATTTCGAGAAGTTTCCCGAAAGGAGCAGATTTATGGGTCTTGAATGCAATGGGGATGCTTCCGCCCCCGCCCTCGCCGCTTCCACCGCCAGTAACTCCGGTCCTCCCGAAAAACGCCGCCTGGAGCGGAACTTGCGGGCCGCGGCCGTCATCAGCCGAGTCCGGGAGGCGGAGCGGCGCATGGAGGCCGGGGAGCGGGAGCTGGGATTTTACCTTCTCGAACTGCAGCGCCGGAAGCTTTACCGCAGTGCCGGTTGCAGCACCTTCAACCAGTTCATCCGGCTAAAAACCGGCATGCACCCGCACAAGGCGGCCGACCTCGTCCGCGCCGCCAAGGCCCTGGAAAGCCTCCCCTCCCTCGACGAGGCCTTCGCCAAGGGGCAGCTCTTCTGGTCGGCGGTCCGGGCGATCACCTCGGTGGCCACCCCCCAGACCGATGCCGACTGGGTGCGGTACGCCCTGGGGAAGCGCGTCGACGAGATCGAGCGCCGGGTGGCAGCCTGCTGTGCTTTCCCCCCGAGGGGACGAGGTCGGTGAGAAACCCGAGCGGCCGGGGAGGGGCGACCTGCCCAAGCGCTATCCCTACCAGTTCAACGCTTCGCCGGAAGCGCACCAGGTCTTTGAATCGCTCGTCGGCATCCTTTCGAAAAAGCGCGGTGCCGAGGTCCCCATCGAAGAAGCGCTTTTCCTGGCGGCCAAGCGTATGGTGGAAGAGGAAATCCAGATCGATGGGCAAAATGGCGCCGAAAAAAAACTTCCCTCGAGCTACCGCCTGGTCATCAACCGCTGCCCCGATTGCCGGAAGACCGCCGTCCTCACTTCCGACGGTCCGGTGGAGATCGCCCCGGAGCGGGCGGAGGAGCTGGCCGCGGGGGCGGAAGTGCTCGATCTGGAGGCAGGAACAGAGCTCGTTCCGGACTCCCAGAATTCCCCCATATGGGGGAATTCGTCGTCGCAAGTCGTTGTGGGGACTGGTTCTCTCATTAAGCACGATGATGACCTCTCCACCCCTGAAAAAACCCTGGTTCCCAAGGAGGAGAGGGACCGCCCCAACGATCCCGAAACCGTCAAGCAAACCCTCTCCCGCGACGGCTATTTCTGCCAGGTGCCCGGCTGCGGCCAACTCGCCGAAGACAGTCACCATCTCCAGTGGCGCTCCCAGGGCGGGAAAACCGCGCCGGAAAACGAAACCGGCCTCTGCGAGCACTGCCATCCGACCGTTCACGAAGGGCAGATCCTCATGAGCGGCAAGGGGGGCGACTTGAAGATCTCCGACCAGCGCTGCCGACCGCTGGCTGCTCAGCTCGGCGAGGAAGCGCCTGCCGTCCTGCTCGAAGCCGAGCCGGGGCCGGAACCCGATCCGGAAGCTCCGCCAGCGAACGGGGTTGAAGGCAGTGTTCCCGGAGAGGCCGGCTTCAACGGCTGCTCCGTTCCCGCCGAGATCAGCCCGGAGTGGTGGCGGGCCCACCGCGGCGCTTTCGAGTGGTCCAGCGGGCGCAAGCTGGCCATCTTCCACCCGGAATGGATAAATTTCGCTTCGCCCGATGGAAACGAATCCCCTTCAGCCCCCGTGCCTGGAATTCCGGAAAGCTCAACGCCCTTTGAATCTTTTTCCGGGCAAAAGGAAGCCATCGGCAATCTCAGCCTGGCGGTCCGAGCCGCCAGGCTGCGGGGCGAGCTGCCGCCGCACATCCTGCTCAGCGGACCACCGGGAGTGGGGAAGACGACCATCGCCAAGCAGGTGGCGCGGGAGCTGGGAACGCGGATCCACACCCTCGCCGGGCCCGCGCTGGGGGACCTGGGGGCCCTCCTGGGCCTCCTCTCCGACCTCCGGAAAGGCGACCTCTTCTTTTGCGACGAGATCCACCGGCTGCCCCTCCCTGTGGCCGAGTGCCTCTACCAAGCGCTCGATGAGCTGTCCTTGTCGTTCACCGTCGCTTGCGGCGTGGAGATCCGCCTGGTCAAGCTCAAGCTCGAGCCGTTCGTTCTGGTCGGAGCCACCACCGAGGAGAGCTTGCTCCCGAGGCCCCTCCACTCGCGCTTCGGGATCAAGGAGCGGCTCGATTTCTACTCGCTCGCCGAGCTTGAGGAGATCGCCCTTCGCGAGGGCCGCTCTCTGGGAGTCGAGGTCGCTCTGGAGGCCGCCCAGCTCCTCGCCCGCGGCGCGCGGGGGACTCCGCGGCTGCTGCTGGGGCTCTTGAGGAGGTCTCGTGACCTGGCGCAGCTCGAGCGCGGTTCGATCGAGGGGGTTTCGATCACCGGCGCGGCCGCCCGACAGGCCCTCGCCTCCCTGGGGATCGATGCCGCCGGGCTCTGCCCCATGGACCGGAAGATCCTCCAGGCGCTGGCCCGGATCAACCGCCCCTTGGGCCTCAAGAGCCTCGCCGACCTCCTGGGGGAGAACCATCGCACCCTCGCCGAGGTTTACGAGCCTTACCTCCTCCGCGAGGGCTTCCTCATCCGGACTCACCTCGGGCGCAGGGCCACCGAGAAGGCCCGCCAGGTCTTGAGCGAGGCCGGGGGTTAACTCTGGCTGCGGTGCTGGACACCTCAGGGAAGCCGGCGGAGCTCGATCCCCCGCACGGCGGCCCTGGTGCGGTAGGTGGTTATGCCGAGGGGGCGGCCGGGCTCCTGCTGCCACCAGATGGTGAAGCGATGGCCCGCTCGCTCGAGGTCGAAGGCCCGCTCGCCGTCGATCCAGGCCTCCACCCGGGCCGCGGTCACCTGGAGGCGCAGCTCCTACCAGCGCTGATATTCGAAGCTACCCCTCAGCGGTCGTCCCGCAGTGGCCGTACGTCTCGCACCCAAGGTCGCCGGGGGAACCTGGCGGATCTGGATCGAAACCGCAGAGGAATTTCGTGGGTCCAGGAGCGGCCGGCTCGGGGCCACCGATGAAGAGCCATTCCAGGGCTTGGATCCCGTCCGAGATATCGATCCCACCGTTGTTGTCGGTGTCGGCGGACTCCTTGCAAGGGAGCGAGGGGGGCTCGCCGAGGAAGAGGAAGCCGAGGACCGCGATCGCATCCGAGAGGTCCGCGGCGCCGTCGGAGTTCGGGTCGCCGCGGTGGAACCTCATCGCTGGACGCCGCGGCGATGAGCGGTCGCCGCCGGGATAAAAGTCGCCGGCGAGGTGCATGGAGATGATCTCCCCGAAGGCGGCGTATCCATCCCGAGTCGGGTGCGCTACTCCGGAGCCGCTGATCCCGGTCAGGAAGTACGCATCCTCCAGCCGCACGGTCCATTCTTCGGCAGCGCAGTAGCCGTGCGTCCGGGAGGCATCGTGGATCCCGCCGACGAAGGTCCAGCGGTGCTCCTTCGCCGCCGCGGCTACCCGTTCGTTGAGCCCACGCGTGAAGGCTTCGTCGATCCACTGCCACTCCGATCGCGAGATGCCCGGCGAGTTGAACTGGTCGGCCGGGTCCAGGTCGCAGTAGTTGCCCTGTTCATCCCGGGTGGTGTTGGGGTATTCGGTGATGGTGACGCGCGAAGCGGGCAGGGGGGGCAGCTCATCCTCGAGCGCGCGCTGGAGCTCCGCGTAACCGGTCCGCTCGTCATCGAGCCGCGCGAACCCCTGGATCATATGTTTCAGGGCGCTCTCGGTGTTGAAACCCTCTAGGCCGGCGGCGCACTGCACCGCCAAGGGACCGAACCCGGCACAGAAGGCGCGAAAATGCTGGAGGAAGAGGTCGTCGAGCGGCGCCGGGTCTTCATAGCAAGGTTCCGTCCGGACGCAGGACTGGGCGATCTTTCCAAAGCCCGCATCGTTGCCGCCGATCGACACCAGCAGCGCGTCGATCTCGCGCTTGCCGACGATATCGACGATCCAGGGGATCTGGCCATCGACCAGGTCCGTGGCCCCTCCGGTGATCCTGGCGCCGCCACAGGAGAGATGGAGAAACGTCACCGAGGTGCGCGGATCGCCGAGCTCGACCTGCAGCGCCGCCCGGGCCTGGGCCGAGAAGGCGGAGCGCTGGCAGGTCGGCTCGCCCATGCCCGGGCCTCCGCCCTCGTGCCAGGTCGCTCCCCGCGTGTAGGTATCGAGCGCCTCATCGATCGACGCCTCGAGTCCGTCCAGGGCCGCGAGCGCATCTTCCACCGCTTCCTGCGCGGCAGTCAGGTCGTTGACGGCTTGGGTCACCCGGGCGTTCAGGTTCTGGATGAGCCCCGCGGGATCGCCGAGCCAGCGATCGACCGAGAGGTTGTTCTTGCGGAGCGCCCGCTCGAGCGCCGCCGTCGCCTTTGCCAGACCGTCGGTGGCGGCCGGACATCGGATCGGATCGGGGGGAAAGCGGTTGCACCAGAGGTCAAACTCGGCCGCGGCCGCGATCAGCTCCTTCGCCAGCGGCAAGATTTCGTCCCTCAGGGCGCGTACTTCTTCCAGCGTCACTTCCCTTCGCGCCAGGATCTCGAGCGCGTCGTCGCGCGCCTGCTCGGCCTTCCTCTTGCGCTCGAGAAGATCCTTGACCTGGTCGAAGAAGCCCTCGGGCAGGGGAAGGTCGGGAGCGCCCGAGCCGGCGCCGTAGGAGTCGCCGATGGCGACGATGAGCCAGTCCTGGACCACGACCTTATGGGTCGCCGACGCGGCGTTCCCGTTCCCGCCGACCACGGTGAGAGAGACCGTGTAGATCCCCTCAGCCGGGAAGTCGTGCGAGAAGCCGTCACAGGAAGCCGTCTCGGCCACGAGCTCGCCATCAACGCTCCAGAGATGAGAGGCGATGTCGCCGGCGGAATCACACGCCGTGAAGTCGACCCGCCAGCTTCCGGGATCGAGCGGCCGGATCGAGTCGCCGCCGTAGTAGTCGATCAGCCCGTCCTGATTTTCATCGAGGCCGAAGCGGTCGGGCATCGACCAGTCAAACGACGCCCTCAGGCTCTCCTGCGCCGCCAGGCGCGGAGCGTTCAATAGCAGGATGAAATGAAAGAGAAAGGTCAGGGCCCGGCACGGCAAGGGCCGGAGGCAAGAGACCGACTCCGCGTCTGCCTTTCGTCGGCCGCTCGAGCATCGCATGGTGGATCCTTTCGCTGGAAGGTATTCTCGGATCCCCACTGGAGATGGGGTAGTTTCTTCCTCCGCAACTTCTCCGCAGATTGCGGAGAAGTTGCGAATAGCTCGTTTGCGGGCGAAGCCCGCATTATGAGTCAAAACCCGTGAAACCGAGAAATTCTCCGATCCATTGTACATCGACGATTCACGGCAAGGAACATTCCTCTGCCGTCCACCGGGGTCCCATCAGGCCGGCTTCTCCTCCGCGATTCCAACACCACGCACCAATTTCCGGTTGACTCGAGCGGGATCAAAAAATTATAATTTTGCGAGTCATAGTTTAAATTCCAGGTTGTCTGCCCCTTCCTGCGGATTCTTTAGAAGAGGACGGCCATGCTCACCCTTCTCGGAGAGAGACGACGGTTTTGCGACGGGGTCTCCCGGCGAGATTTCCTCAAGATCGGCAGCCTGGCCCTGGGAGGGATCGGCCTCCCCGAGATCTTCAAGGCGGAGGCGCAGGCGGGCGTGGGATCCTCGCAGAAGTCCGTGATCATGGTCTTCCTGGTCGGCGGCGCGCCGCACATCGACCTGTTCGACCCCAAGCCGGAGGCGCCGGCCGAGGTCCGAGGCGAGTACAAAACCATCAGCACCAAGGTGCCCGGCATCCGGATCTGCGAGCACCTTCCCAGGCTGGCCGCCGCCATGGACAAGATGGTGATCCTCCGATCGCTGGAGGGAGGGACCGAGGCGCACGCGTCGCACATCTGCCTCACCGGCTACCCCGAAGGGAAGAATGGGCCCGATGGAAAAAACGGGTCCCTGGAATGGCCCAGCTTCGGATCTTTCGTGTCCAAGCTCCAGGGTCCGGCGAGGGTCGGCGTGCCGCCCTTCGCGAGCCTCGCTCCGGAGATGAAACACGCCCCCTGGGGAGTGGCGGGGCCCCATGGGTTCCTCGGAGCCGCTCATGCCCCGTTCCAGCCCCAGCGCCAGGCCGCCGACGCCACGACCCTGAGAGACATGACGCTCCAGGGGGTCCGTCTCGAGCGCCTGGCCAACCGCCGGGCGCTGCTGGGCGTCCTGGACCGCTTCCGGCGCGAGGTCGATTCCAGCGGCATCATGGAAGGCATGGACGAGTTCCATCGGCAAGCCTTTGAAGTGCTGACCTCCAGCAAGCTCGTCGAAGCCCTGGACCTCGAGCGCGAAGACCCGCGCGTTCGGGCCAGGTACGGCGTCGGCTCTCCCGAAAATGTGACCAGCGGCGGGCCTCGCTGCATGGATCACTTTTTGTTGGCGCGCCGGCTGGTGGAGGCGGGCGTCCGGTGCGTCAGCCTGGCGTTCGGCCACTGGGACTGGCATTCGGAGCAGTACAAGTATCTCAAGGACGACCTCCCGCCGTTTGACCAGGGACTTTCGGCGCTGATCGAAGACCTGTGCTCGCGAGGCCTTGACCGCGACGTCTCGGTCGTGGTGTGGGGCGAGATGGGCCGCACGCCGCGAATCAACCAGAATGGCGGGCGCGATCACTGGCCGGCCGTCTCCTCGGCCTTGCTCGCCGGGGGCGGGATGCCGATGGGTCAAGTCATCGGCGCCACCAACCGCCTCGGCGAGGAGGTTGTCGATCGGCCGGTTCACTACCAGAACGTCCTGGCCACCTTGTACCACAACCTGGGGATCAACCCGGAGACGGCCACGGTCATGGGTCAGGCCTTTGGCAGGATCCAGCCGCTGCCTCTCCTCGACAAGCCGGAAACCATCCGGGAGCTGATCTGAAAGACCATGAACGTCGAGCGGAACTTTCCTTCCGGCAGCCCCGCTAGAGGCGCGATGGCCGTGTCGCGCCGCCAGGCCCTGAAAGCGGGAAGTCTCGGGCTCGCGGCCCTGATCCTGCCCCGGCTCTCGCGAGGCGAATCGCCGGCCGGCAAGCCAAAACCGGTCGCGGGGATCACCACCGCGTGGTACCCGACCTCCCATGCCGATGTGCTCCTGGGCAAGATCCTCGAGGGTTACGACCATGCCGGCGGTCCCGGTCCCCAGCTCAGCCTGCCCGCCCTGTTCCTGGATGAGGTTCACCCCAATGACATCGGCCTGGCCCGGGCGAAGAAGCACAACGTCGCCCTGGCCAAGACCATCGAGGAGTGCATCACCCTGGGAACCGGTTCGGTGGCGGTGGAGGGAGTCCTCCTCATCGGCGAGCTCGGCAACTATCCGCGCAACGCCAAGGGGCAGATCTGCTATCCCCGCCCGCGGATGTTTGAAGATGTGGTCGCGACCTTCCGCAAGTACAAGAAGGTCGTGCCGGTTTTCAACGACAAGCACCTCGCCTACAACTGGCACAACTCCAGGTGGATCTACGACACGGCGGTGGAGATGCGAATCCCCTTCATGGCCGGCTCCTCCTTGCCCGTCTTCTGGCGCGATCCGCCCCTGTGGCTGCCGATGGGCGGCGAGATCGAGGAGGCCATGGCCATCGGCTACAGCGACCTGGACTCCTACGGATTCCACACCATGGAGGCGCTGCAGTGCCAGCTGGAGCGCCGCAAGGGCGGCGAGACCGGCGTGAAGAGCGTGCAGACCCTGAGGGGAGAGGAGGTCTGGAAAGCCGAGAAGGAAGGCCGGTGGTCCCGCGATCTCTACGACGCCATCATGGCGACGTTTCCCGAGAAGAGCCGCGGAAAGCCGGAAGAGAAGCTGGGCCAGGGCGAGTTCGTCTTCATCGAATACCGCGACGGGACGAGGGCCACGCTGGCCAACCTCGGCAACAACGATGAATGGGGAATCGCGGCGCGGCTGAAAGGGCACGACAAGCCGCTGGCCTGCAGGTATTACGGGCTGTACCACGAGGGCCTCCCCGTCTTCGCCAACCAGCTGCGCGCCATCGAACGGATGATCCTCACCGGCAAGCCGTCCTACCCCGTCGAGCGAACTCTCCTGACCACGGGCATCATCGACGCCGCCGTGACCAGCCGCTTCGAGTTCCACCGCCGGCTGGAAACGCCTCACCTCGCGGAGATCCGCTACCCAGCCGGCGACTATCCCTTTCCCGAGGGAAAGCCGCGGCGGGGCGGGTAGCGAGTGGGGGCTCGGATACGACGGACCGCGTCTACAGGCTCTGGATAGGTGAACGGCGCCCGCCAGGCGGAAATCCACTTCTGGCGAAACTCGGTATGGCCAGGAAATCGACTTTCTCGTCGAGTCGGGGGGCTTCCTGTACCCCATCGAGGTGAAGCTGGGAACTCCGGATCCGGCCACTCTCCTCTCCCTCGAACGGATTCGCGAGGATCATTGGCAGCGGGGAGCAGTGGTGAGCCTCGCCGCCGCTGAGGGCGGCGCTCCAAAGTCGATCCATGCCGATTGGACCGTCACCGGACCCGAGGGGCTGAGGTTCAGTTAGGACCAAAAACCGTTTTTTTTGCTGCCGGCTTCGGGCGGTAAGTTTCACAGAATTTTTCCGGAAGATCCAGCACCCGATCGGCTCCAATGGAAACATTTGATCGAATTTCGATCAAATAATCTCTTATTATCAATCATTTCCTGGAATAAAGGTCTGACCGGCAGAATCAATAAACTTATCAACTGATTTAAACAAATAGACTTATGTCCTTTTTGAAAATCTGGCAATCCAGTTGCATTTAATAAAATAAAACCGCAAACCTGTCGCGGTTCAAGCACTCAACCCTCAAGGAGGTTTTCATGCATCGGTTTCAATCGTTCCGTGGTTCGAGGTCTCCGTTCCAGTTGCTGTGGGGCCTGGGGCTGTTTTTGGGGTGGACGCTTTCACTGGCCCACGAGTCGGCCAACCTGCGCTCCCCCGATGGCCAGGATCGCCCTCGCGGCGAGGCCCGCATTGGCGATGACGGGAGCGAGATCCGCATCCGCGGCGATGACTTCGCTCCCGCTCTCGAGCTCTCCATCTGGATCGCCGATGCCGGCGGCACGCTGGCCGAGGCCGCCAGGACCAAGACGCGATCCAACGGCAGCTTCGAGTTCCGCCAGTCGGTCGCCGCGCCGCTGGATTTCGCGGGGCGCTCGGTCGAGGTGCGCGGCCCCGATGGGACGGCGCTCCTGGTCGGCAGCTTCCCCAAGGCCGCGAGGGAGGACGAGCTGGGCGTCGGCAGCGGCAAGCTGACTCCGCCGGCGGGCTCCGCCTTTCCCGGCGCCTCCGGCCGCATCCGCGCCAAGGCAAAGGAAGGCCGGCACCTCCTGGAGGTGAAAGTGCGCGATTTGAGCGATGACGCCGCCTTCAAGGTGTGCCTGGTCGATGCCGCCGGCAACGTCGAAGTCATCGGCGCTATCACGACGAGCGGCGGCGGGAACGGCGCCTTGAAGATCGACAGCGGAGATGGCGGCGCTCTCCCCTTTGGCGCCGCGGGCATCGCCGACCTCATCGGCTTCGCTGTCCAGGTGAAGTCGGAAGATGGCGCCGCGGTCCTTTCCGGCAAGGTTCCCGCTCTCGGTGAAAACGAGAACGAGGTCGGGGAGGAGGCCGAGGTGGAGTTCGACCTGGCCCGGCCGGAAAATCCCCCCGAGGCGATGATCGCCGGCGACGTCAACCTGCAGAGCGAATCCGAAGCCGGCCGCGACCGCACGCGCGTTCGCATCGACGAGGCGACTCCCGGCGCCGAATACGCCGTCACCTTCCACCGGCCGAGCAGCGATCCGGCGCAGGAGCCGCAGCGCGAGCTTTTCGCCAAGCTCACGGCCGACGGCGACGGCCGGGCCGAGCACGAGGCCCGCGGCGACGGCTTCCCGCTCGGCGCCTCCTCCATCGCCGACCTCGGGGGCGCAGTCGTTGAAATCCGCGACGCCGCCGGCGCCCTGGTCCTTTCGGGAACGGTGCCGCAAATCGGCAACCCGCCGGTGGAGCCGCCTCAAGTCGAAGAGCTGGAGCTGGAAGTGCGGCTCTCCAGGCCGGACCCGGCCCCCCTTCCCGAGGCCCACGGCAAGGTGGAATTCGAGGAAGAGGAGGACGAGCACGAGATCGAGGTCGAGATCGAGGACCTCAAGGCCGGCGAGACCTACCGCGTCGAGCTTCGCGACGGCGCCGGCAACGCCGAGGCGCTGGCCGAAGGCCCGGCCGATGCCGAAGGCAACCTGCGCAAGAAGACGCTCTTCCTGGGAGCGGAGCGGCTCCCCTTCGGCGCCGCCAGCTTCAAAGCGTATGACGGCTTCGCCATCGCCGTCCTCGATGCCGGCGGCGCCACGGTCCTGAGCGGTATGGTCGCCCTTCCGAGCGGAAGCGGCGGCGCGCTGCCGGCCGAAATCTCCTTCCGCACCGTAGGGGCCTACGACGCCGCCTTCCTGCGCGGCGACTCCGACCGCAGCTTCACGATCGACATCTCCGATCCGATCATCACGCTCGAGGCGCTCTTCCTGGGAACGCCGCAGCCGGTGTGCCAGGACGCCATGGATGCCAACGATGACGGCGGCCTCGACATCTCCGATGCGGTGTTCACTCTCCTCCACCTCTTCCGGGGCCTTCACCAGATTCCGTACCCCGGGACCAGCGTGCCGGGCTTCGATCCGACCCCCGACCTCCTCTTCTGCGAGGATCGGTGAATTTGCGGTTAATTTGGAATTGAGAGACCGAAAAAGGTGAAGGAGACCCTCTTTAACCTTCCGTCCGGTGGACCCCGTGTCCGCCGGACGGTTTTTTCACCATCATCGAGTATAATGAGATCATGATTTTTCTCTTGACTGTACTCCTGCTGGCCCAGGAGCCAGCGCCAAACCAGGGAGCGTTCACCGCCTCCCGCCGCCCCGATGGCGCCGTCCAGCTTGCCCTTCGCTGCGCCGGCCGGGACTACCCGCTGGCTCCGGAGCTCTCCGGCACCGCCTGGTATCCGTTCGGGCCGCGCGGCGCGGCCGCCGCCCTGGAAGCCGCTCAGGCGCCGGCGGTCCGGGAAATCCTCGGCGACTTGCCCCGCCTCGAGGTGCGCTCCGAGTACCAGCTCTTCGCCTGCCGCGCCGTCAAGCCGGAGGAGACCGACACGGCCGGATTCGCCGCAGTCGGATCCTTCGGAGTGCGCGTGCTGGCCCTGAGCCCCGGCGGGCGCTACCGGCTGGCCAGCGAAGGAGCGGCTCTCGCGCCGTCTGGAAACTGCCTGGGCGCGGTCACCCGCGGCCTCGAAACGGAAGAAGTTTTTCTTTTCGACCTCGCCGGCTCGCAACCGATCCTCCACCCGGTTTCCTTCGAGCCGCCCCTCAAGAAGATCGAGCCACGCTCCCTGACCTTGACCAGCTCGGCCGCTTTCTTCGCCGCCGAGCGCGAGCAATCGGGCTGGCTGGTTTTCCGCGTCCCCCTGCCAGCCGCAGCGGGGCCGGAGAGCCTGAAGGCTGAATCCATCGCCGGGCCTTTCGATAAAGTCTCCCCTTACATGGCGGCATCGGAAAGCGCCGTCCTCTTCCTGGCCGGGTCCGGCGGGGATGAGCTCGATGTTTTCGCCGCCAACGGCATCGGCCCGGCGCTCAACGTCACCGCCGCCCCGGCCGAGTACCTCGAGCACGCGCCCGCGAGCGCCCGCCTGGCCATCTCCGCCGGCGGCGATCTCATCTCCTACAACCTCAAGGTCGGCGGCGAGCCCGAGGTCTTCATCCACGACGTCGCCATCCCCGGCCCCGCCGGCCGGCGCCAGGTCACCGCCGACGAGCGCTTCAATCCTTACATCGACCAGGAAAGCTGGATCTTCTTCAACCGCTCGGGCCGCCTGGTCTTCGCCGCCGGCCACGATCCGGTGACCACAGACCTTTACCGGGTCAATCCCGCAGATCTCAATGACGCCCTCAACTTGACCCTGACGGGGGCCGGCCCCTATCCGCCCTTCTTGACCAAGGGGACCCTGGCCATGGACCAGGTGATCGCGGCAAGCGCGGACCTGGTGCTGGTCTCGGCGATCGGCTTTGCTGCCGGTGAACCTGCCGGCGTGGCCGGAATTTCCATGGCCACCGGCGAGCGGCTCTTCTGGAAGCCGGGGCTGAAGAGCCTCGACCACCTGTTCGCCATCGGCTCCGATCTTTACTTCACCGCCGCCCGGCCCGATGGGAGCCAGGGCTTCTACCGCCTCCACGGCCAAGCCCTCGAGGAGCTGGGGGCGGCGCCGGCCGGCGCCGCGCCGCGGCCGCTCGTCATCTGGAAAGACCGCGCCCTCTTCTTCCTCCCCGGCGCCGGCATCCTCGACCTCCTTCCCGGCGAGGAGCCGCGGCTCCTCGCGGCGGCGCCGGAGATCGCTCCGGCGGCGGCGCTCGATACCGGCGGCAGCTACCTGCTCTTCGGCCGGCCCGCGCCCGATGGCGGCGGGTATGTCTACGCCTGGCTGGATCTCGCCACCGGATCCGAGCGGCCCTTCGACCCGCTGCCCAGCGCCGGGGTGGCGCTGGCCGTCAATCAAGCCCTGCGGCTCTTCATCCGCGGCGATGCCAACCTCGATGGATCGATCGACATTTCCGACGCCGTCGTCGAGCTGCTCTATCTCTTCCTGGGCCGCGGGCAGATCGAATGCCTGGACGCTGCCGATGCCAACGATGACGGCGAGGTTTCCATCACCGACCCGATCCACCTCCTGCTCTTCCTCTTCCAGCAGGGAGAAGCGCCGGCGCCGCCCTTCCCGGAGCTGGGCATCGATCCCATTCCGGACGGCTTGAGCTGCCCCGCCCTCTGATCTGCCGAAAAGATCCCCTTTGAAAACGAATTTTGATCGCCATCTTGAAAGCGGACCGCCCCCCTTTTAAGATAGCCTTTTCGTTTATCGTGCCCCGTAAAGGGCTAGGGAGTTTTGGCCGATAATACCAACAAGCGATGGCCAGTTCAGGGAGAGATTTCTTGCCGAGATCGCCTTTTTGACAGGAGACCTCATGCCGACTTACGATTACCTTTGCGAAGCGTGCGAGCATCAGTTCGAGGCTTTTCAATCCATCAAGGATAAGCCCCTCAAGAAGTGCCCCGCTTGCGGCAAGCCGAAAGCCAGGCGCCTGATCGGCGCCGGAAGCGGCCTGATATTCAAGGGCTCGGGCTTTTACATCACCGACCACCGCAGCAGCGATTACAAGCAGAAGGCCGAGGCCGAGGTGAAGGCCGCCTCGGGAAGCTCGACCGGCGAGTCGAAGCCGGAAGCCTCGCCGAAAAGCAAGGACAAGGAATCCTCTCCCTCCCCCAAGACTTCAAAGAAGCCGGCGAAGTCGGCTTGAGCGGTTTGATCCAAAAAGCATGAAAACCCCCTCGCTCTGGTACGCCGGCGCGCGCCGTCTGGAGGTCCGCGACGTCGACCTGCCCGATCTCGGGCCGGACGAAGCGCTCGTCCAGGACGACTGCTTTTACCAGTCGATCGACCTCCTCGAAAAGGGCAGGATCGACCTCGCGCCGCTGGTGACGCACCTCGCCGCGCCGGAGGAGGCCCAGGGCCTCTTCGAGAAGGGCCTCGCCAAGTCGGGGGGCACCATCAAAGGGGCCATCCGCTGGAGCTGACCCATCACAGGCTGACGGCGGGCGGCTTCTTCTCGGCCTCCTTCTTCGCCGGCTCCCGCGCGATTTCCACCTTCGACTGGCGGGAGAACTTGGAGGTCTGGCCGTCGCGCTCGAAGCTGCTCTCCCCTTCCGAGCTCAGCTCGAGCTTGAGGAGGAGCCCATCCTTCTGGGAGACCAGAGCCGATCCTTTGGCCTTGGTATTGAGTTCCTGCCTGGCGCCTCCCTCTTCGGTTTTTTCCGGCGGAGCGCTGGCGAACGAGAATTTCGCCGCCGCCGCATCCCCGACTTTTTCATCCCCCTCGTACCTGTACGCCGCCCTCGCCTCCCCGCGGTCGAACATCCCCCGGCCGCGCTGGCGCGCGCCCTCCTCGCCGGCGCCCCGCGCTTCTCTGGACCGGATGTAAACCTTGTCCTTCTCCAGCGCCTGGCCCAGGACGGCCGTGGACAGGATCAGCTCGAGGTCGTTCTGGAGGGCATTGCGTCCGGCGACGCGCAGTCCCTGGAAGCGGCGAAAGTTGCCCCGGTCGCCTTCGCCGCCCCGCTGAATCTCGGGAAAACCGGCGATGTCCGCAATTTTTCCGCCGGCCAGCTTCACCTCGATGGTTTTAGCGGTGGCGTCCTGGAGATAGGCCGTAACGTCGTCTTTTCCCTCTTTCTTGGCGGAGTCGAACTCCCAGGCCCCCTCGCGCCCCTCCGACTTGGCCTTGACCGAGGCGTAGGTCACTTTCAAGACCAGGTCGCCGTTATCCTTCCGGTCGGCGACTTCCACCCGGTACTGGATCTCCGAGCTGGTGTTCACCTTGAACTCGCCGCGCGGCGACTGGCCCTGAGTGGCCGACTGGCGCTTGACGTTGAAGGCCAGTGCCGCCCCTTTCTCCACCTTCCAGGCGATTTTTGGGGCCTCGCCGGCATTTGCGGCCGGCGCGACCGCCATCACGGTACAGAGGATTGTCCAGGAAGCGCAACGACGGATCATAAACTCTCCTTTCTGCATTTAATGACTGTACTTTTGCATATTTTTGCCCGTCTGCGGGCAAAAATATGCAAAAGCTAAGTGGATTTTTTGCTAATCCCCGATGAACTGGGAACGCACCGAAATTTCAGGTATTATATTATACAAATTGTAAGTACATAGGCCATAATGATTTTTGAAATTAAGTTTAATGACCAAAAACCGGATAATACACGAAACCCAAAAATAGATCCCCCTGGAAGGGTTTTGCTTACAGAAAAAAACCAGGCCCCCGCGGCTCAATAAATCTCGCCGGCGCCGGCTGAATAAGGAAAAATCCTCAGCAGTCGCTCGGGGACGGGGAGAAAGCCTCCGGGCTGGTTGAAGACCGGGCGGAGCGGCGATCCCTCGCCGGCCGCCGAGGGATCGGGGACGATGAGGATTTTATAGAGCCGCGTGTTCGCCTCACGCTCCGCTGGCGCCGGCGAAGAAGAAGCGTCCACTTTCACCTTCTGGAGGAAGATCCGGCGGAAGGGGATGGCCGGCTCCGAGTTGGAAGGTAAAAGCACCAGGCGGTTGCGAGAATTCTCCGAGGGGACCAGGAAGGTCCAGCCTCCGCCGAGGGGGTCGCGGAAGCTTTCCTTGAGCCGGGCGTACAGGACCCAGCGCGGCTCCTCTCCCTGCTGGTGCGAGACTTCGGCCCACTCCCCGTTGCCCGCGGGCCGCAGCCGGCTCACCACTCTGAGAAGCTTCACCTCCTGGAGCCCCCCCGCCGGCGGATCTTCATTGCCCTCGCCCTCGAAGACCCAGCGGACCACTTCCAGTTCTCCGCCCCCATCCTTGGCCAGGAAGACCGGCTTGGCCAGGAAGACGGGTTGCGCCGCTTCCCGGCCGGCGCCCCGGGCTACTTTACCGGCTTCTTTGCCGGCGACGAGGGTAGGGCTGGAACGGTCGGGAGCCAGGCTCCACAGGGCGAGAAGCAAGCCGACCGCCGAGACCAAGAGCGCCGCCGCGGCAGCCGCGCGCCGCCAGATCCGGCCCGAGCGCCTGGCCGCCGTCCTTCGAACCGCGGCCAGAATTCGATCGACGCGCTCGGCGGGTGAAAGTTCGATCGCCGGGAACGGCTTCCCGGAGCGGCGATCGGATCCGCTTGAGATTGCGGATTCGTTTTCTTGATGGAAAAGTCCGCTGATTTCCTCCGTGAATTCCCGGTATCCCTCGATTTCCTCCTGGCAGTCGGGGCAAGAAAGCAGGTGGAGCTGGATGCTCTCCTGGAGAGCGGTATCCTTCAGCTCTCCCTCGAGGTAAAGCGGCAAGTGCGGCTGGTAGTATTTACAAAACTCGTTCACGGTTCTTCTCGGCCAGGTTTTTCTGGCTGATTTTCTGCTCCAGGCGTGCCCGCGCCTTCCTGATCAAATGGTCGACCTGGCTGAAGGTCAGCTGCATGCGGGCGGCGATTTCATCGTAAGTGCAATTCTCGTAATAGCGCATTTTCAAGGCTTGATACTCATCCGGCGGCAGCTGGGACAAGATCGATCTCACCTCCTCTTCCGCCGGCGCCGCCTGAAAGCGCTGCCGCTTCAACCAGGTTTCGGAAAAATTTTCCAGCGCCCGCCGCTCGGTCTCGAGGCGGCGGAGACGGTCGCGGCAGAGGGACCGGACGATTTGAAAGAGCCAGGGGCCGAACCGGCTCCGGTCTTCCAGGGAATTCAGGTACTCGAAAGCGCGCACGAAGGTGTCCTGTGTGATATCCTCGGCCTCGGTGTAATTTTTCCCCAGCATCCTTGCCGCCAGGCTGAAGACCATCCGCTGGTAATGCTCCACCAGCGGGCGATAGGCCTCGGAGTCTCCGGCGAGAACCCGCTCGATCAGCCGGGACTGCTCCCCTGGACCGATAAAGGAGAAGGTCGGCGGGGCGCCCGATCCGGACGGTTGCTTGGGCTCATTTACCTTCTTCATAAGAATAGATGATTTTACCGCCTGGCGTTCGCTGAGAAAATAGTTTAGAGGGGATGAACTGCCGACAGGCGCTGGAAAACCACCAGGAACTTCTTAAAATGTTCATGGATCCGGTTTTCCGTACCGCGGTTCGAACGCCGCCAGTTTCATTCGAATCCTTCGCGAGGGACCATGACCAAAACCGTCGCCATCATCGGCTGTCTCGACACCAAAGGAGCCGAGCTCCAGTTCATCAAGGAGATCCTCGAAAAGCAAGGCCTGCGCACTCATGTGATCGACGCCGGGGTGCTCGGCCAGCCGCTGGTTCCGGCCAACACCACCCGCGAGGAGACGGCTCGAGCCGGGGGAGCCTCGCTGCCGGAGCTGCAAAACCGGAACGACCGCGGCGCCGCCATCGAAGCGATGTGCCGGGGCGCGAGGGCGGTGGTGGAGAAGCTCCATCGCGAAGGAGCGATCCACGGTCTCATCGCGGCCGGCGGATCCGCCAACACCACCATCGCCACCACCGCCATGCGGGCCCTGCCGGTCGGCTTTCCGAAGCTCATGGTCTCGACCCTGGCCTCGGGCGACATCTCCCCCTACGTCGGCGTCAAGGACATCGCCTTCCTGTACTCGGTGGTCGACATCGCCGGAGTCAACCGGCTCTCGGCGAGGATCCTGGCCAACGCTGCCCACGCCATGGCGGGCATGGTGGAGGGCGAAATCCCGCCGGTGATCGGCTCGAATCCTCTCATCTCCGCCACCATGTTCGGCGTCACCACGCCGTGCGTCACCGAGGCGCGGCGGGTGCTGGAGGAGTTCGGCTTCGAGGTCCTGGTCTTTCACGCCACCGGCGCCGGCGGGCAGGCGATGGAGGGGCTGATTCGCGATGGCTTCATCCAGGGGGTTCTCGACCTCACCACCACCGAGCTGGCCGACGAGCTGGTGGGCGGGGTGATGAGCGCCGGCCCCGACCGGCTGACGGTGGCCGGGAAGATGGGCATTCCGCAGGTCGTCTCGATCGGCGCCGTCGACATGGTCAACTTCGGCCCGCGCTTCACCGTTCCGGAAAAATTCAGCGGCCGCAAGTTCTACCAGCACAATCCTACGGTCTCGCTCATGCGCACCACCCTGGAGGAGAACGAGGAGATCGGCCGCCGCATCGCCGAGCGCCTCAACCGCTCCAAGGGGCCGGTGCGGATCATACTGCCGCTCCGGGGGGTGTCGCTCTACGCCAAGGAAGGCGGACCGTTCTTCGACCCGGATGCCGACCGGCGCTGCCGCGAGGCCATCAGGAAGCATATCCGCCCGGGCATCGAGGTCAACGAGCTGGATATGGACATCAACGATCCCCGCTTCGCGCTGGCGTGCGCCAAGGCGCTGATCGGACTCCTCTGTTGAACACCACCCTTTGAAAATCAAGGAGAAACCTCTCCATGCCATTTCTTTCCCGCCGGGAGGTGTTGAAGAACCTCCGCGCGCAAGTCAAATCCGGCAAGGCCATCATCGGCGCCGGCGCCGGCGCCGGCATTTCCGCCAAGTTCTGCGAAAAAGGCGGCGTCGATCTGATCATCATTTACAACTCCGGCCGGTACCGCATGGCCGGGCGGGGCTCCCTGGCCGGGCTGCTTCCTTACGGCGATGCCAACGCCATCGTCCTCGACATGGCGCGGGAGGTGCTGCCGGTGGTGAAGTCGACGCCGGTGCTGGCGGGAGTCTGCGGCACCGATCCCTTCCGGCTGATGGAGGTCTTCCTCGCGGAGGTGAAGCGCGCCGGCTTCGCCGGCGTGCAGAACTTCCCGACTGTCGGCCTCTTTGACGGTACCTTCCGCCAGAACCTCGAAGAGACCGGCATGGGCTACGGCCTCGAGGTCGACATGATCCGGGGGGCCCACGCGCAGGACCTGGTCACCGCCCCTTACGTCTTCAATCCCGACGAGGCGGTGGCCATGACCAAAGCAGGCGCCGACATCCTCGTCCCCCACCTGGGCCTCACCACCAAGGGTTCGATCGGCGCCCGGACGGCTCTTCAGCTCGCGGACTGCCCCAAGATCATCCAGGCCATGGCCGATGCGGCCAAGAAGGCGCGGAAAGACGTCATCGTCCTCTGCCACGGCGGCCCCATCAGCGAGCCGGAGGATGCGGAGTACATCCTCCAGCACACCGAGGGGGTCGATGGATTCTTCGGGGCGTCGTCCATCGAACGTCTGGCGACGGAAGGGGCCATTGCAGAGCAGGCGAGGAAGTTCAAGGGGATAAAAACCGGCAAAAACTAGTCGCGCTGGCGCAGCCGGTTCAGCGCCGAGCCGGCCTTGAACCACTCGAACTGCTCGGGCGAGAAGGTGTGGTTGAGCTGGATGCGGTCCTCGGCGCCGCCGGAGTGTTTGAGCACCAGCGTCGCCGGTTTGCCTTGAGCCATGCCGGCGAGGCCGAGGAGGGAGACCCGATCGTCCTCATGGACCTTGTCGTAGTCGGCCGGATCCGCGAAGGTGAGCGGCAAGAGGCCTTGCTTTTTCAAGTTGGTCTCGTGGATGCGCGCGAAGGAGCGGGCGATGATGGCCCTCGCGCCCATGAAGCGCGGCTCCATGGCGGCGTGCTCGCGGCTCGAGCCCTCGCCGTAATTGACATCGCCGAAGGCCACCCAACCCTTGCCGGCGGCCTTGTAACGCTTCGCCAGGGCGGGTAACGCCACGCCCCTCTCGCCGGTGAGCTGGTCCTTCCCCTTGCCGGCCTCGCCGGTGAATGTGTTGACCACCGTCAAGAAGAGGTTGTCGGAGATGTTGGTGAGGTGGCCGCGGAACTGCAGCCACGTGCCGGCGGGAGAGATGTGGTCGGTGGTGCATTTCCCCTGCGCCTTGAGGAGCACGAGGAGGCCGGTGAAGTCCTTGCCGTTCCACGGCTCGAAGGGCTCGAGGAGTTCCAGGCGGCGGCTGCCGGCCGCGACCTTGATCTCGATGCGCTCGGCGTCGGCCGCCGGCGCCGCGTAGCCCTTGATGTCGGCGGCGAAGCCCTTCTCCGGCAGCTCGGGGGCCGAGGGGGCCTGGAGCCGGATCCTGGCGCCGCCCGGCGCCTCCAGGGCATCCACGAGCGGATTGAAGCCCAGGTTGCCGCTCAGGGCGAAGGCGGTGACGATCTCCGGGCTGCCGATGAAGGCCAGGGTCTCGTTGTTGGAATCGTTGCGGCCGCGGAAGTTACGGTTGAAGGAGGTGACGATGCTGTTCTTCTCGTCGGGCTTGATGTCATCGCGCTGCCACTGGCCGATGCACGGGCCGCAGGCGTTGGCGAGCACGGTGGCGCCGATCCGCGACAGCACCTCCATTTGCCGGTCGCGCTGGATGGTGGCGAAAATCTGCTCCGATCCCGGCGTCACCAGGAACGGCATCTTGGCCTTGATGCCATGAGCCGCGGCTTGCCTTGCGACGTCGGCGGCGCGGCCGATGTCCTCGTAGGAGGAGTTGGTGCAGGAGCCGATCAGGGCCGCTGAAATCCGGGCCGGATAGCCGTTCTTGCGGATGTCCTCGGCAAACCTGCTGATTGGCCGCGCCACGTCGGGCGAGTGCGGGCCGACGACGTGCGGCTCGAGGGCCGAGAGGTCGATCTCGACGATGCGGTCGAAGAACTTCTCCGGGCTCCTCGCCACCTCCGGGTCCGCCGTCAAATGCTCCTTGAAAGTATCGGCCAGCCGGGCGATCTCCCCGCGCCGGGTGGCCTTGAGGTAGGTGGCCATGCGCTCGTCGTAGGGGAAGATCGACGTCGTCGCCCCCACCTCGGCCCCCATGTTGGTGATGGTCCCCTTGCCGGTGCACGAGATGGAGCTCGTCCCCTCGCCGAAGTACTCGATGATCGCCCCGGTGCCGCCCTTGGTGGTCAAGATGCCGAGGAGCTTCAGGATCACGTCCTTGGGGGCGGTCCAGCCCGAGAGCCGGCCCGCCAGCTTGACGCCGATGAGCCTGGGGCACTGCACCTCCCAGAAGTCCCCCACCATCACATCGACGGCGTCCGCCCCGCCGACGCCCACCGCCATCATCCCCAGCCCGCCGGCGTTGGGGGTGTGGGAGTCGGTGCCGATCATCAGGCCACCGGGAAAGGCGTAGTTCTCCAGGATCACCTGGTGGATGATCCCCGACCCCGGCTTCCAGAAGCCCATGCCGTGCTTGGCGGCGGCGGCGCGGAGAAAGGCAAAGACCTCGTCGTTCTCGCGCAGGGCTTCATCGAGGTCCGGCGAGGCGCCGACCCGCGCCTGGATCAAGTGGTCGCAGTGGATGGTCGCCGGCACCGCCGTGGTCTTGCGGCCGGCGAGCATGAACTGCAGGATGGCCATCTGCGCCGTGGCGTCCTGCATGGCGACGCGGTCGGGCCGGAGGTTGAGGTAGCTCTGGCCGCGCGCGAAGTCCTGGCTCTCGGGCCGGTCAAGATGGGCGAAGAAGATCTTCTCCGCCAGGGTGAGGGGGCGCCCCAGGCGCTTCCTCCCGAGCGCTGTCCGCTCCGGAAAGAGCCGGAAAACTTTTTCGACGGCTTTGGGGTCGATCATCGGGATCCTTTGGTGTTAAATGGGTCAAGTTGTCTTTTGGATTTCGTGAAAATTTCAATCACGTCCAGAATTGTATATGAAAAAACGGCTGAAACAAAGCATTGCATCGATTCTTGGGCTCTGGATCGCTTTTGGCGGCGGCATCCTGCTGCGTGGCGGCGAGGAGGGCGCCTGGCCTCAATTCCGCGGCCCCAACGCCACCGGCGTCGCCGCGGGCAAGGAGAGGCTGCCGGAACGGCTGGATCCGGGAAAGGACGCCCTCTGGAAAACGCCGCTGCCGCCGGGCCATTCCTCGCCGGCGGTTCACGGCGAGCGGATCTACCTCACCGGCGCCCGCGGCCGGGAACTCTTGACCATGGCCGTCGACGCCCGGAGCGGGAAGGTGCTGTGGGAGGAGAAGGCGCCGCACCAGGACCTGGAGGTGATCCACCAGATCGGCAGCCACGCCCAGCCCAGCCCGGCCACCGACGGCCGGCGCGTGGTCAGCTTCTTCGGCTCGAGCGGCCTCCTGTGCTACGATGCCGCCGGCAAGCTGATCTGGCGCCAGGCGCTGGGGCCGTTCAAGAACACTTACGGGGCCGGCAGCTCGCCGATCATCTCCGGAAATCGCGTCATCCTCAGCCAGGACCACGACACCGACTCTTTCCTGGCGGCCTTCGACCTCGACACCGGCAAGGAGGCGTGGAAGACCGACCGCTCCGAGTTTCCGCGCGGCTACGCCACGCCGGTCCTCTGGGAGTCGGCCGGCAAGAGGCAGATCATCGTCTCCGGAACCCTGCGCGTCATCGGATACGACTTCGAGAGCGGCCAGGAGGTCTGGACGGTGCGCGGCCTGGCGCGCATCGTCATCATGACGCCGGCGGCCGGGGCGGATGGCAACCTGTACGTGGCGGGCTGGACCTCGGGGGCCGATGAGGGGGACCGCATCCAGGTGGATCCCTTCGCCGCCATGCTCAAAGCCCAGGATGGCGACCGGAGCGGCACCATCGAGAGCCGGGAGATCCCCGAGGGCCCCTTGAAGAGCCGCTTCCCGCAGATCGACCTCGACAAGGACGGCCACATCACCGAGACGGAATGGGTTTACAACCAGAAGATCTTCGAGAAGGCTGAAAACGCCATCCTCGCGATCAAACCCGGTGGCCAGGGGGACATCACCGCCACCCATGTCCTCTGGCGGCAGAACCGCTTCCTGCCGGACGCTCCCTCGCCGGTCTATTACCGCGGCCACATCTTCATGGTGAAGAACGGCGGCATCCTCACCTCGCTCGATGCCCGGACCGGCCAGCCGGTGAAGCAGGGCCGGGTTTCGGGGATGAGCGACTACTACGCTTCGCCCGTGGCCGGCGATGGCAAGATCTACCTCCTCAGCCAGCGCGGCGAGCTGAGCGTCGTGAGCGCGGTCCCGCAGTGGGAGGAGCTGTCCACGGCGCGGCTCGAGGAAGATGCTTTCGCCAGCCCGGCCATCGCCGGCGGCCGCATTTACGTGCGGACCATGGCCCACCTCTACTGCTTCGGGGGGCGGGAAGGGGAGCCGTAAGAGAATTTCTATACTCTATGAAAGACTACCTGGCCGAGTGCGTCCGCCAGGCTCCCGATCCGGCTCAGGGGCGCAATGTCCTGAGCTAGTACCTCTAGGCGCGGATCCTCGGCAGCCCAACCTCGCTTTTCTCAACCATGCCTTGAAGCAGAGCCAGTGGACCGGAGCGCGGATCACGGCTGGAAATTGGAAAGCTACAGTAAAAAAATGTCTGAAAGAATTGACATGGGACCGGGTCGGCAAGGATGTCCGGCCGTTCCTGGAGCCGGGAGCTTCGGCGGACCTCCTGACCCGGGAAAATCTCTGGCGGGTTCTTGATGACTAGGTTATACGGGACGAAGTAAGAAAGGATGGCCGCTCATGCGTCTGGTGGTGGCTTTGTTCAGTGGCCTCGGGATCGTCGGCGGTGCCGCGGCGCTCTCGATTCGCCCGGAAATAACCGGCTCGCTGCGCATCGAACTCGTCGATGCGCAAACCGGCGAGCCGGCGGCGGGACTGGTGCAAGTCCGGGACGGGAGCGGCAAGAGAGTTCGCTTGCGGGAGCTCCTGCCGCGGGGTTTGGGCATGGGCGACGCTGCCGCGATTCAAGACTGGTCGGTTCTCATCAGACCGACCGAAGTGGAAGTCCCCAGGGAAAAACTCGCCATCAAAGCGTTTTCCGGCCTCGAGACCGAACTTTCAGAAGCCGCCGTTGACATGAGAGATCACGAGAAGGCGGCGGTGACCATCCCTTTGAAACGATTTTACGATGCCAGAGCGCGTGGACTCCGCTCCGGCAACACCCATCTTCATCTCTCGAAAGTGAGCCGGCCGGAGGCGGACCGCTACCTCGTGGAGGCGTCAACGGCGGATGACCTCGACCTCGTTTTTGTCTCTTATCTGGAGCGCGCCGGCGCTGATCAGGATTACATCACCAACCAGTACCGGAAAAAGGACCTGGAGGCGCTTTCCAGCGATCAGGTCCGCTTCGGCTTCGGAGAGGAGCACCGCCACAACTTCAACGCCCAGGATGAAGGCTACGGCCATGTCATGATCTTGAACATCGAGGAGCTCATCCATCCGGTGAGCGTGGGTCCAGGCCTCACCAGGAAAGGAACCGACGGCATTCCCCTCAAGGATGCCATCGAGACCGCGCGCGCCCTGGGCGGGAAAGTCATCTGGTGCCACAACAACTGGGGCCTGGAGAACATCCCCAGCTGGCTGAAGGGCCGGTTGCACGCCAACAACATCTTCGATGGCGGCACTCATGGCAGCTTCAAGCACAGTTTTTATCGCTACCTGAACGCCGGCATCCAGATCCCCTTTTCAACCGGCACCGACTGGTTCATGTATGACTTCTCGCGGGTATATGTCCCGGTGAAAAAGGAAGCCTCGCCCGCCGAATGGCTCGAGGCGCTCAAGGAGGGGCGATCCTTCATCACCAACGGGCCGTTCCTCGAATTCCAGGTGAATGGCCAGGCTCTCGGAGAGACCGTCAAGCTGCCCGGTTCGGGAAAGATCAAGATCGCAGGCCAGGCTCTCGGCCGCAGCGATTTTCAGCGTCTCGAGCTGGTTCAAAACGGCCAGGTCATCGCTTCCGCCGCGAGCTGCCGGGAAGGAGCGCACTTCCTGGCCAAGCTCGATTCGGAGCTCGAAATCGCCGAGCCGTGCTGGCTGGCGCTCCGCACCCCCCCTCCCTCGTCCAGGGTCGACAAGGAACCGGAAGAGCCTTCGCCTCCCAACGAGTACGGCTGCGAGCTCTTCAGCCACACCAGCGCGATCTTCGTCGAGGTGGCCGGCCGGAGGATCTTCCAGAGAGAAGCTGCCCAAGGCTTGCTGGAGGAGATGAAGCGGAACCGCGCCTTCATCCGGGAAAAAGCGATCTTTCTCAACGACCGGGAGCTGAAACGCGTCGTGGAAGTGTACGACGAGGGCATTCAGGTCCTGGCGGAGAGAATCCAGAGAAACTGATCACACGGTTGGTTGTAAACGTTTGGCCGAGCCGCCCGAACGCTGCGCGCGACGAATCCATGGCTTGATCCTCGCCAGAGTTTTGGCAAGGGAATCTTTGGCCATGGCGGCGTCGTAGTCCGTCTGCAAGCCAATCCAGAAACCATCGGACATGCCAAAAAATCGCGACAGGCGGAGACCCGTATCGGCGGTGACCGCTCGCTTGCCGGCTACGATCTCGCCGATGCGCCGCTGCGGCACGCCGATTTCCTTGGCCAGCCGGTATTGAGTGATGCCCATGGGCTTCAGGAATTCTTCCAGCAAGATTTCACCGGGGTGCGGATATGGAACTTTGCGCATAGTGTTTCTCAATCAGTGGTAGTCGACTATTTCAACGTCTTCAGAACCTTCCGCTGTCCATACGAAGCACACGCGGAACCGATCATTGACGCGAATGCTATGCTGACCGGCGCGGTCACCCTTCAAGGCTTCCAGCCGGTTGCCAGGCGGCACTCGAAGGTCGTCGAGTTTCTCAATCCGATTCAGCATCGCCAGCTTACGCATGGCCACGGACTCGATGCTCAAGAATCGCTTGACACGTTGGCCGCGGAATAGGCTTTCCGTATCGGCGCACTTGAACGACTGGATCGGCATAATTGGATACTAACGCTATTCGTTCGTATTGTCAAGCGTTAGTAAAGAGCGGTCCTCGAATGCCAAAATTTCTCTGCTGCTTGCGAAGAAGATTTGATGGAAGAATCTGATCACAAGCTCAGCAAGAACTCCTCCACCTGCTGCTGCTGGCCGGAGGAGAGGGCCTGAAATGCCTGCCGGGCGGCTTCGGCCTCGCCGCGATGCTTGAGGATGGCCTCGCGGACAGTTTCCGCCGAGCCGTCGTGGAGGTAAGGCGGGGTGTCGCGGAGCCCCCAGAGCGGCGCCGTGCGGAACTCGCCCGGTTCGACGCCGGGCTCGTTCACGTAGCGGCGGGCCGGGTCGGCGACCTGATGGAGGAGGAAATTGGAGTAAGCGCGCACCGGGCCGGCCTCACCGGCAAGCTCGGGCACATGGCAACGGGCGCAGCCCGCCGTGAGGAAGGCCTGCTCGCCGCCCTGGACGCGGTCCAGCCCGGCCGGGTCGTCCGGCAGCCGGCGCTGAGGCGGCGCCAGGTGGGACATGTAGAAGACCAGATCGGCGAAGTCCTGGCCGGACACTTCCGGGTCCGCCGCGCCGTCGGCGTCCGAAACGCCGGCGAAGGGCGAATGGACGGGATCCACGGTCAATCCCAACTCGTTCATGAGCGCATCGGCGGCGAAGTCCGCCAGGCCGGGCACGCCGCACTTGTGGCCGAAGCGGCCGACCTTCCCATTCACCGTTCGCGCCCTCCCGGAGATCCCGTCGCCATCGAGATCAGCGGGATCGGCGTTCGCCAGCAACGCGGCCTCGGGCACGCGATCGATGAGGCCGAGTCCGAACACGGTAGGCGTCTGCCGGGGCTCGATGACATTCGCCTCTTCCGGCATCTCCTCCCTCGAGAAGCTCTGAATGCATTGTCTCGAGACTGCCGGGCCGCCCGGCACCTGGCTGACCTCGCCGTTCTCGTCGACCCGGGCAAAGCGGAGGACATTGACATCCAGGCCTCCGGCCCCCCCGATCACCGGATCGAGATGGCACCCGCGGCAGGAATCGCCGTTGAACAGCGGCCCCAGACCTTGAGCGAGGGTGGCCGGCCGGTTGAAAAACGCCCGGCCGCGCCGCCAGCTCGCGGCCTCTTCCGGAGTCAGCTCGCGGTCGGGCCCGCCCGCGGATCCGGCGGGAGGCAGCGGCGGAAAGGGGGGCTCGCGGCAGCCCAGGTCCGGGGTTGGGTCCGGCCCCGCCAGGGGATGGGGCGGAGGGATTTCGACTCCCCCGAGGAAGAGGAACGTCAAGGTCAGGATCGGATCCGCGATATCCACTTCCCCGTTGTCCGTGGCATCCGCGGCGGCCATGCAAGGGGGCTTCCTCTCCCCCAGGAAAAGATAGCTCAAGGTGAAAATACCGTCGGTGAGATCCACCACGCCGTTGTCATCGGCATCGCCGCGAACGAACCGATGCGAAGGGTTGTCGAGGGCCGGCTCTCGGCCGCGGGCGGATCCCGGCGGCAGCAGGCGGTAAAGGAGCCCCACGATGCCGAGGAGGATGAGAAGGTTGATCAGGGAGAGGATTTTTTTCATGGCGCGGTCCTCCTTACAGCGATTCCAGGAACTGGTGCAAGTCAGCCTGATCGTACTCGTCAAGGGCCTGGTAACGATCGCGGGAGGCGCCGGCCTCCCCGCCGTGCCAGCGGATCGCCTGCTCGACCGTGTCGGCGCGGCCGTCGTGGAGGAAGGGGGCGTGGCGGCAGAGGCCCCACAAGGGTTGCGTCCGGAACTCGCTTCCCGAGGCCTTTTCCATGACGATGCCATCGGCGAGCTCCTCGCCCAGGTCGTGAATGAGCAGGTCGGTGTAGGGATGGATCGACCCGATGGAGGTCGAAAGCGATGGCGCATGGCACCTGGCGCAGCCGATCCGCTCGAAAACGGCCTCTCCCCTCTGGACGGCGGGGCCGCTGGAGACGCGGCGCGGGGCCGCCAGGTTCTCCTGGAAGAAAATCAGCTCCAGCAGCTCCGCCCGCCGGATCTCCGGATCGAACACGGAATCGAAGTCGACGATCCGGTTCTTGGGCTCCACCACCTGGGCGTGGGCGGTTTGAATCCCGAAGAGGTCATCGAAAAGGGTGGACCTGGAGGGGCGGGAAGCATCCCCGATCCTGAACTCCGTCGAATCGCTGGTGATGCCCATCTGGTTCTGCAAGGCGCCGCGGTTGAAGCCCTCGATGGTGGCGGCCTGGCATTTGTAGCCGAACCGGCCGATCTTGTTCTCCTCCTTGGAGACGAAGTTCGCCCTGCCGGAGATGCCATCGCCATCGGCGTCATCCGGATCCGCCCTCGAGAGGATCTCCTCGTCGCTCACCAGGCGGAACAATCCCACGCCGAAAAGCGGGGGGGCGTTGCGCCGGGCAACCTTATCCGCCTGAGGAGGAACGGCCGGATGCTCGACGCCGGGGGCAACCGGATCCGCGATCGTCCCCTGCGGGCCGTAATGCGGCAGCACCGCGCTGGGGAGGCAGAGCTGGGATTTTTGATCGGGAAGATTCGCGCTGCTGCAGTCCGGGTAAGCCTTCTTGAAGGAGCCATCGGGCTGGACCTGGCCCGCCAGGAAAAAATCCCGGTAGCGCTGGGAAGAGCCGCCGATCGCGGGCTCTTCGTGGCAGGAAACGCAGGAGACGGCGTTGAAATGGGGGCCGAGCCCTTCCGAGCGCTTGAAGCGGCGGGTGAACACTTCCTTCCCGGCCTGGAAGAGCGACAGCTCCGGCTCGCCCAGGCCGGGGATGGGAGCGCCGAAATCGCTCGCGACGTCAGCATCGTTGAGGGCGGTGGTCAAGTCCTCCTTCAAGACCAGGCAGAGCAAGATCAGAAAAATTCCCGAAAGCACAAGGGTTTTTCGCATGACAAGTCCTCATTGAATTCCGGTCGGTCAGTTAAAGGACCCAGGAAACCTCATCGTGATTTTCCGCCCCGAGGCTTGCCCGCGCTGTGATTTCGGTCACAATAGCTAGCAAAAATTTGACTTTGATCATTGGTCGATCGCCTCCACCAGGAACTGCCAGGCGAGGTCACAGCGGCTGGCGCCGATGGCCTTGCGCATGCCGATCTCACCAGTGTTTTTTACCTTTGACAACGGCAGCCTCCAGGTCGTATATCTAGAGAAATGATATGTAACAAAGCGGCAGTTAACCTTCGCAAGGGACGGTTGGTGACCGCCCCGTTTTTCGCCATAATTTTTGCCAGTGCGGCGTTTGCCCAGAACCTGGATCCAAGCCTGATCGGATATTAGCCGTTTGACAACGATGGCTCCGACCTCTCCGGAGGCAATCGACACGTTGAGCTGAGAGGCGGCGCCGGCCTGGCCGCAGGCCGTTTTGGCAACGCGCTCGATCTCCACAACGATGGGACTGCCGCCAACAGCAATCAGTTCGCCATTCGACCCGTCGATGATGACGTATTCGACTTCGGTGCAAGCGATTTCACCGTTCAGGCCTGGGTGAACTACAACGACATCACCAACGAGCAGAATATCCTTGAGAAGTTCACCGGCGGCGGCGGGCCGGGTTGGACCATGTTCAAGGCCAGTAACCAGTCAGTCTATATCTACTTTTCCCACCCAGATGGCGGTATTGTGGGCGGTACACCAAGTCCACCGATCACCCCCATGGCGTGGCATCAGGTAATCGTTCGGAGGCAGGGGGGAGACACGGAGGTGTACTTTGATGCCGCGAGGATTGCCTCGCGCAACTTCGGCGCCATCCCCGATTCGCCGACTCCCTTATATATCGGCAAGCGTAATGAAGGCGATGGGCGGGGTTTTGGCATCAACGGCCGGATCGACGAAGTCGCCATCTGGAGTCGGGCGCTCACCGATGGGGAAATCGCCGCTCTCTACAATAACGGCAATGGAATGACAGCCCTTGACTTGCCGTTTTTCGTGAATGATTGGGATAAGGACGGCTGGCCCAACGGCCAGGACAATTGCCTCTCGGTGGCGAACGCCGATCAGAGCGACGTTGACTCGGACGGAATCGGGGATGCCTGCGACAATTGCCCGGCCATCGCAAATCTTGGCCAAGAGGACGGCGATGGAGACGCGGTAGGAGATGCCTGCGACAACTGCCCGGCCATTGCAAATCCTGGCCAAGAAGACGTCGATGGAGACGGAGTCGGGGATGCCTGCGAGCCCGATTGTAACATGAATAACGTTCCGGACGACCATGATATAACGAGCGGAACGAGCGTTGACTCGGATGCTGATGGAATACCCGATGAATGTGGGCCCGATCTGCGTATCGTGCCGGTGCCCGTTGCGATTGACCCATCAACCACAAGTAGTGCGCGAGTAGATAAGCCATCGGGGATCATAGCGGTGGCTCGGGGAGCAAACTACTGGCTTGAAATCTGGGCGACCGACTTTGGGGTGAACAATACCGGAATAACATCCGTTTACACCGATACGTCATTTTGCGCGGGAACCAGGGCAACTTCCATTTCCCATGGAGACATCTTTACCGCCTTTGCCAGCGGCACGTTGAGCCCGGGATCGGTGGATGAGTTCGGCGGTTCCGCCGTGCCTAGTGGCGGGGGAATATGGCCGGAATGGGTCCGCGTCGGCTGGATCGAGATGCGCGCAGAAACAGACGCCCCCTCTTGTGAGATCAGCCTTTTGCCAAGCACCACCGGGGTCGCCTCACTGAACCGAGGCAGAATCCCATGGGATAAAATCGATCTGGGCTCGGTGAGGTTAAGAATTGCTCCCCCAGGCATCAGCTATGATCTTGATGGGGATGGTTCGGTCGGTGTTGGGGATCTGGCACTTTTCTCGGGTTCTTGGATGAAATCCGTTCCCCCGGCCAATCCGATCCATGATTTTGATTGCGACGACCTCGTCGGCGCCGGGGATCTCAGCTGGTTTGCGACGGCATGGCTAAAATCGATG
Source organism: Planctomycetota bacterium (assembly GCA_016209605.1). GTDB lineage: Bacteria > Planctomycetota > UBA8108 > UBA8108 > JACQVS01 > JACQVS01. The sequence goes on along the minus strand of JACQVS010000227.1, from coordinate 14,988 downwards.
AGCGATCCCACCATCCTGTTTCCTCCTTGTGCACTGGGAGTTGGAGGGGGAGGGCAGTTTACCAAGGACGTTTCATTCCGCCTTGTTATCCTGCTCAGACCTTCGGACTCAGATACCACGATGAACCCACCCACGTCAATCCGCTCAGTGTCGCCGGGAGGCATATATTACCTTGAAGTATGGGCCAGTGACATGGGCCCCATCAACACGGGTTTAACCTCAGCATACATCGATCTGATCTATTCAGAGAACGAGACTAGCGCGCAAAGGGTCATTCATAGTGAGGCGTTTAACTTGTTTCCCAGCGGCCTTGTATCCGCGGGCCAAATTAACGAGATCGGAGGTTCAAACCTGCCCGGAAAGCTTGGGATAGAGCCTTTGTGGGTCCGCGTTGCCATTATTGAGATGAGAGCCAACACCACGCCATCTTCTGTTACTCATTCTCTCGCCCCCAGCACTGCCGGGGTGGCGTGCTATGGGCGGGGTTTGATCCCCTGGAAAGACATCGAACTCTCAAGTTCTACAGTGACCATCGGAGATGCCAATCCTTTCAAACGTGGTGATACCAACCAGGATGGCAACGTTGATATTTCTGACCCCATTTCTACTCTTGGTTTTTTGTTCCTCGGAAATCCTGAAACGTTGGCATGTATGGACGCCAGCGATGCCAACGATGATGGCGAGGTTGACATTTCCGATGCCATCACGACCCTTACATTCAAATTCCTCGGGGGCGTTGAAATTCCGGCACCAGGGCCAGAAAGTTGTGGGATTGATCAAACATCCGATGAGCAGACGGTCTGCGAGTACGATCCCACCAGATGCTGAAATACGGGCATCGAAATTCAAGTCCTGGCGGAGAGAATCCAGATCCACCTTGCCCAGGGACGCTGGAGGGAAGAAGGTTGGATCCCTATTCACTCGTACCGCAGCGCCGCGATCGGGTCGAGCCTCGCCGCCTTCACCGCCGGCCAGATGCCGAAGATCAGGCCTACCGAGACCGAACCGCTGAAGCCGGCGAGGCGCGCCCACCAGGGGGTGGAGAGCGGCAGCTCCGCCCAGGCGAGGCGCACCGCCGCGCCCAGAAAGTCGGTGAACAGCATGCCCAGGAGCCCCCCCGTTCCGGTGAGCATCATCGCCTCGACGAGAAACTGCCAGGCGATGTCGCGGCGGCGGGCGCCGATGGCCTTGCGCATGCCGATCTCGCCGGTACGCTCCTTCACCGAGGCGAGCATGATGTTCATGACGCCGACGCCGCCGACCATGAAGGCCACCGACGACAAGATGAACATCACCGCCATGGCGCCGAAAAGAATCTGATCGAAGGTGGCGATGATGGAGCTGGCGGTGCCGATCTCGAAGTCGTTCTCCTCGTCCCACTTGACCTTGCGGCGCCGGCGCAGGATCTCGGTGATCTCCTCCGCCGCCGAGGCGAGCTTCCCCGGCCTGGCCTGGACGGCGATGAAGTGGTCATCGGCCCAGGGATAGTGCTTGGTGAAGGCGCCGTACGGGATCATGATCACCGAGTCCTCATGGTTGGCCTCGCCGACGATCCCCTCCTTGTACTTCTCGAGGACGCCGATCACCCGCAGGCGGTTCCCCGAGACCTCGATCTCCTGCCCGACCGCGGCGCGGTTCGAGAAGAGCGCCTCGGCGACCTGGTGACCGATCACGGCGACGTCCAGGCGATGCTGGTTTTCCACGGCGGTGAAGAACCGCCCCTCGCGGAGGGGAGCGCAAAGCACCCGCTCCACCTCCGGAAAGACCCCTCGCAGCGCCGGCCCCTCCATGGCCTCGCCGCGGGCGCGCGCCGCCGTCAGCCACGGAGGGTAAGCCAGGCACGGCGCCACCAGCTCCACCGAGGGGCAGTGGTCGCGGATGGCCCAGCCATCCTCGAGGGCGAGGGGCTTGCGGGCGCGCAGGCTGCGGTCGGAGCGGCCGCGATTGGCGAAGGGGTAGCGGGTGATGTAGAGGTTGTTGGTGCCGAAAGCCTGCACCTGGTCGACAACCGAGTCGCGGAAGCCGTTCAAGACGGAGGCGACTGCCGTGACGATCACCACTCCGATGAACACGCCGAGGAGGGTGAGGAAGGAGCGGATCTTGTTCACCCACAGCGTCTCCCAGGCCATGGCGGCGTTCTCCTTCAAGGTGATGAGCCGGCGGAGGAAGGTCGGCCTCATGCTTCGCTCCTCAGCGCTTCGATGGGATTGAGCCGGGCGGCCTTGGCGGCGGGATAGAGCCCGAAGAAGATGCCCACCGCCGAGGAGATCGCCAGCGCCAGGGCGGGGGCCCACCAGGGGAAGGCGGCCGGCAGCGGCGAGAAGGCGCGGATCGCGAGAGTCAGGAGGTATGCGATGGCCACCCCGATCAGGCCGCCGCTCGCCGCCAGGACCACGGACTCGAGCAGGAACTGGCGCCGGATGTCCCGGTGGCGCGCGCCGGTCGCCTTGCGCAGGCCGATCTCGCGGGTGCGCTCGATGACCGACACCAGCATGATGTTCATGATGACGATGCCGCCGACGACCAGGGAAATCCCCACCACGAAAAGCGCCACCTGGAAGATCATCCGGCTCATGTCCTTCCACAAGTTGTTGAGCGCCTCGGCGCTCACGAAGCCGAAGTCATCCGGCTCATCGTAGCGCCGGTGGTGGCGGGCGCGCAGCACCGCCCGCGCTTCGTCCATGGCCACCTCCAGGTCGCGGGGATCGGCGACCCGCACCACGATGCTGATGGTGGCCCGGCTGCCGTAAATCTTCTGATAAGTGGAGATCGGCAGGAGCACGTAGTTGTCGCGCGACTGGCCGAAGACCGAGCCGCGCCTGGCCCCCACCCCCACCACCTCGAAGCTGCGCCCCTGGATCTTGATCTCCTTCCCCACCGGATCGATCGACCCGAACAGCTCCTCGGCGATGTCGGCGCCGAGGAAAGCCACCGCGGCGGCGCGGTCGCAGTCGTCCTCGACGATCACCCGCCCGCTGTCAAGCTCGTACTGCTCGATCTGCAGGATCTCGTGAGTGATCCCTTTCAAGGTGGTGGAGCGCACCGATTGGCCGCGGTACCGCACGTCTCCCATGCCGTAGACCTTGACGGCGACCTTCTCGGCCAGAGGGGAGCGCTCGCGGATGGCCTCCGCATCGGCGAGGCGCAGGTCGCGGTTGCGCCGGATGGCCTCCAGGAACTGCTTGTGGTTGGTGATGATGCCGAAGCGGCTGACTTCGAAAGTGCCGGGGCCGAGAAAAATGATCTTCTCCTGAACGTAGAGGTTGAGGCCGTTGATCACCGCCACCACGGAGATGATGGCGGCGACGCCGATGATCACCCCCAGCAAGGTCAGGAAAGAGCGCAGGGGGTTGGCGATCAAAGACCCGAGGGCGATGCGGAGGCCTTCGAGGAGGTCCATGCTTCCTCCCCTCCTCAAGTCGCGGCGCCGAGGAGCTCGGTGGCGCGGGCCGCCGGCAGATCGGCGCTCACTCGGCCATCGTGAATGGTGACGATGCGCCGGGCCCGCAAGGCGATCTCGCGCTCGTGAGTCACCACCACCACCGCCTTCCCCTCGGCGTGCAGGCGGTCGAAGAGGTCCATGATCTCGGAGCTGGTAGCGGAGTCGAGATTGCCGGTGGGCTCATCGGCGAGGAGTAGGCTGGGGCGAGTCACCAGGGCGCGGGCGATGGCCACGCGCTGGCGCTGGCCGCCGGAGAGCTCGTTGGGGCGATGGCTGGCGCGGTCCTCCAGGTCCGTTTCCCGGAGCGCCTGGAGGGCTTGCTCGCGCCGCGCGGCCGCCGGCAGGCCGCTGTAGATGAGCGGCAACTCGACGTTCTTGAGCGCCGAGGCGCGCGCCAGAAGATGGAAGGACTGGAAGACGAAGCCGATCTCGCGGTTGCGGATGCGCGCCAGCTCATCGTCGCCGAGGTCGCTCACCTTGAAACCCCGCAGGTAGTAGTCGCCGCGGCTGGGGGTGTCCAGGCAGCCGATGAGGTTCATGAGGGTGGACTTGCCGGAGCCCGAAGGCCCCATGATGGCGACGTACTCGTTCGTGTCGATGGTCAAATGGACGCCGCGCAGGGCGTGGATCTTCTCGGCCCCCATCTCGTACGTCTTCCAGAGGTCTTCGATGCGGATGAGCGGGCCGGATGGGCCGGGAGATTCGAAGGCGCCGGCGTTCACCGCTTTTCTCCCTCTTCCTCGCTTTTTTCGGCGGCATCCTTCGCCCGCTTTCCCAGGACGCGCCGGTAGGGCCGGCTGCGGTCGACCTCGATGCGGTCGCCGTCCTTGAGGCCGCGCAGGGCCTTGAGCGGTCCGATGATCACCTCTTCGCCCAGCTCCAGCCCCTCGAGCGCCTCGATGTCGCTTTCGCCGGTGATTCCGGTCTTCACCGGCCGGAAGCGGGCGCGGCCGTCCTTGCCGGCGATGAAAACACCTTGCATCTCCTTGCGCAGCTCGGCGGAGGACTCGGCGCTCGCTGCTCCGGGCCCGATCGGCTTCTCCTCCGTCTTGGGGGCCAGGTACCGGCCTTCACGGTCCACCGGCACCTCGCGCAGGGTCAGAGCTTGAATGGGAATGACCAGAGGGTTCTTCCGCACCGCGGTGGTGATGTCCGCCTCGCAGGACATGCCGGGGCGGAGCGAGTCCGGGGGATGGTCGATGCGCAGCACCACCTTGAAGTCCTTCCCCTCCTGACCGCCGCTCCCCCCCTGTCCCAGGGTGAGGATGGGCGAGTTGCCGATCTCGATCACCCGGCCGGCGAGGGGGGCCTCGGGGAGAGCGTCGACCACTACCTTGCCGAGGTCGGCGATCTTGACGTTGATGATGTCGGTTTCATCGATCTTCAGCTCCGCTTCGATGACCGAAAGGTCGGCGATGGTCATCAAGGTCGCCTGCGGATTGGAGAGGATGCCGGGCACGGCCCGCTCGCCCGCCTCGACGTTCCGCTTCACCACCACGCCGTCGAGCGGCGAGCGGATGGTGGTCTTGCCGAGCAGGTCCTCGCTGCGGCGCAGGCTGGAGCGGGCCCCCTCGACGCGCTGCAGAAACGAGTCGCGCAGCTTGCGGGCGTACTCGATATTCGACTTGGCGGCCTTGATGGAAGCCTCGAGCTGTTCGATCCGGGCGAGGGCGGCATCGACCTGGGCCTGGTTGACCTTGAGCGACGTCTCGCTGACCTCGAGCTGGTCGGGGGAGATGACCTTCGATTCGTGGAGCTGCTGGTTGCGGTTGAACTCCATCTGGGCGCGCGAGAGATTCACCTGCGCCTGCCGCAGCTCGACCTCCCCCGCCTTCTTGAGATATTCCTCGCGGGCGGCGTTGGCCTCGGAGGTGGCGATCTGGAAGGCCTGGCCGGCGGCCTCGGCCTCGAGGGCGCTGAGGGAGGAGCGGGCCGAGAGCACCTCGGCCTCGGTCTGGAAGGGGTCGATCTTGAGGAGGACCTGGTCCTTCTTCACCCGGTCCCCCTCCCGCACCGGCAGCTCGACGATGACGCCGGCGATCTCGGCCTGGATGTCGACCGAGTCCTCGGTGCGGATCTCGCCGGAGCCGTTGACCACGGCCTTCAGCTCGGGCAGCCGCTCCACGGAAGCGACATACACCTTCTGCGGCTTCTCGCGGGGCCAGAAGGCGACGGCGGCCACAACCGCGCCCGTGACCAGGATGGCGATGGTCCGGCGCGATGGTTTCTTCAAAGCTGCGATACCTCTGACTGGACCTCTAGACGGGACCGAAACGGCTATCGATCACTTGCTTCTCAATACGCCAAGTCGCGAGATCGGTTCCAGAATTTCTCGCCTTTTTTCAAGATCTCGACATTATTTTGTCATTGTGGTCCAGGACCACCCCCGCCGCAAGCTGCATTTTGTCGCAAATTGTCAAACCTGCACCCCGCTCTCGCGCCAGCCGCGAAACCAAACGAACACGCCGGGGTTTAACATTTCGTCAGGCTCCAGCGTGACTTGGACTTGGACCAAATGATAAAGATCTCGTTGATTCCAGCGGTTGTCCTCTTGACGGCGCCGGTCGGATCCGCGGCGCCAGGAGAGGTGCAAAGCCTTTTTGAGAGCTCCGCCGCGCCGAATCCACGGAGCAAGATTGACGAGCTGGTTTTCGGCGGGTTGAAGCGGTTGGGCCTTCAGCCGGCCAAGGTCTGCTCGGACGCCGTGTTTGTGCGGCGCGCCTATCTGGACGTCATCGGCACGCTGCCCACCGCTCAGGAGGCGAAAGAGTTCCTGCTTGACCAGGATCCGAACAAACGCGCCGGCTTGATCGATCGTCTGCTGAAGCGTGAGGAGTTTGCGGATTATTGGGCGATGAAGTGGAGCGACCTGCTGCGGATCAAGGCGGAGTTCCCCATCAATTTGTGGCCCAATGCGGCACAGGCGTATCACCGCTGGATTCGGACTTCCATCAAGCAGAACCTGCCGTATGACCATTTCGTCCGGGAGATGCTCACGGCGAGCGGCAGCAATTTCCGGGATCCCCAGGTCAACTTCTACCGCGCCATGCAAAACAAGGAACCGCAGACCATAGCGCAAACCGTGGCCTTGACGTTCATGGGGACGCGGGCCGATAACTGGCCGAAAGACCGGTTGGCCGGCATGGCGGTCTTTTTCTCGCAGCTCGGCTTCAAGGCCACGGCGGAATGGAAGGAGGAAATTGTTTTCTTCGATCCCGCCAAAACCGCCGCGCCGGCTACAAGCGGCGTGTCGCCAGCGGCGGCGATCTTCCCGGATGGAATCCCGGCCCGGCTGGCCCCGGACCAGGATCCGCGGGCGGTCTTCGCCGATTGGCTGGTCCATCCAAAGAATCCCTGGTTCGCGCGCAACCTCGTGAACCGCGTCTGGTGCTGGCTGCTGGGGCGGGGCATTATTCATGAGCCGGACGACATCCGGCCGGACAACCCGGCAAGCAATCCCGAACTGCTGGCCTGGCTGGAGCGGGAGTTGATGGCCGCCCACTACGACCTCAAGCACATCTACCGTTTGATTCTGAACTCGACAACCTATCAACTTTCCCCGATTCCCCAAACCGACCGTCCCGAAGGCGAGGCCAATTTCGCACACTATCCGCTGCGCCGGCTGGAAGCGGAAGTGCTGGTGGACGCCCTCGGCCAGATCACCGGGACGACGGAAAAATATACGAGCGCCATTCCGGAGCCTTTCACCTTCATTCCAGAAGAGCAGCGCTCGATCGCGCTGCCGGACGGCAGCATCACCAGTTCCTTCCTCGAAATGTTCGGACGTCCGCCGCGCGACACCGGTCTGGAATCGGAGCGCAACAATCGCCCCACGGCCGCCCAACGGCTGCATCTCCTGAATTCGAGTCATGTCCAGCGCAAGATCGAAGGAAGCCCGAAGCTCGGATCCCTGATCCGATCCAGCAAGGATCGGCGAGAGATCGTGACCGGGCTTTACCTGACGATCCTTTCGCGTTTCCCGACCGATGAGGAATTGAAGATCGTGGCGGCATATTCCCAGTCCGCCAATGTGAAAGGGCGTGACGTCCTGGTGGATCTCGCCTGGGCCTTGATCAACAGCGCGGAGTTTCTCTACCGGCATTGATTCGAAGCGCCCGGTGGGTGCGGCGCGGGCGGATGAAAACGAAAGGCAAGGTAGAAACATGAGCATGAAACAAAGTGCAGATGACGGATCGTTGAAACCGTATTCAGAGAAGCTGATTTCACGCCTGCGTGGCACGCCGATCTCCAGGCGACAGGCAGTGCGGCGCGCGCTGTTGGGCGCGGCCGGGCTGCTGCTGGGCGACCACCTGAGTCTTCGTGCCCTGGCCGCGACGCCATCCGGCAAGGCCAGGGCCAGGTCGGTCATCCAGATCTGGATGTGGGGCGGCCCGTCGCATCTCGACACCTTCGATCCGAAACCGGAAGCGGGCAATGACTACAGCGGTCCGCTCAATCAGCCGATTCCCACCAACGTGGACGGGATCAGGATCTGCGAGCTGATGCCCCTCCTGGCGAAGCAGGCCGACAAGTATTCCATCATCCGCGGCATGACCCACGGCGTGAACTCCCATGAAACGGCGTCCTACATCGTCCAGACCGCGCGGCCGCAGGGCGGCCGGGATGTTTTTCCTAGCGCCGGTGCCGTGGTCTCGTTGTTCAAGGGCTACAACGCCGGATACCAGGGGTTGATTCCGCCCTACATCGTGCTGACCGAGCCGCAGGGGCGGTTTTCCGAAGCGGGATTTTTGGGGCCGCGTTACAAGCCTTTCGCCACGGGCGGCGATCCGGGGCAAAACCGGTTCGCCGTGGAAGGCGTTGTCGCCCCAGGCATCACCGACCAGCGGCAGCGCGACCGGCGCGAGTTGCTGCACAAGCTGAACACGCTGGAGCATGCCATGAAAGGCGATGCGCAGCTGGCGGCCTCCGAGCAGGCGGAGAAACAGGCGTATGACCTGATTCTGGGCGACGGGGGCAAGGTGTTCGATCTTTCGCAGGAGAGGGACGAGTTGCGAGTGCGCTACGGTCGCAACACGTTCGGGGCGTCCTGCCTGGTGGCGCGGCGGCTGGCCGAACGCGGCGTTCCCTACATCACCATCAATTACAGGGGAGGCTGGGATACGCACAAGGATAATTTTCGGACCATGCGCCGGAGATTGCCGGAGATGGACAAAGGCATGGCGGCGCTGCTAGAGGATCTGGCGGACCGCGGCCTGCTGGACAGCACCATCGTCTGGTGGAGCGGCGAATTCGGCAGGACGCCCAAGGTCCAGTGGGAAGCGCCCTGGAATGGCGGACGCGGCCATTGGGGCAAAGTCTTCTCGGCCGTGGTCGCCGGCGGCGGATTCAAGGGAGGACAGGTGGTCGGCGCATCGGACGTGAAAGGTGAAGAGGTGAAGGAGCGGCCCGTGTATCCCTGTGACCTCATCGGCAGCATCTACGACCTGCTCGGCATCGATCCCGACGGGAAGCTACCCCATCCTCAAGGTTTGGCGGTCCGCGTGTCGCCCTCGGCCGCTGATGGCGTGAGCATGGGCGGACGCTTGAAAGAAATCATGTAGGCGAGGGAGGGTTTCATGAGCCCACGGCGATGGTCTGCGATTCTGGGTCTGGCGACTATTCTGGCGATCGTCCCGGCCGCGCGGGCGCAGCAGTTCAAACCGAGCGCCGGTTATGTCTATCCCGCCGGCGGCCGGCAGGGGGCCGAGTTCGAGGTCACGATCGGCGGGCAGTATCTGGACGGCGTCACCGATGCGTTGGTCTCCGGCACCGGTGTTAAAGCAACGGTGGTCGAGCACGCCAAACCGCTGCCGCAGGGACAGGCCAAGCCGTTGAGAGAAAAGCTGCAGGAGCTGATGAAAAAGGGGAAGGACGCCGAGATCTTGAAAGAGATCGCCGAAATCAGGAAGAAACTCGCCGCTTTCGCAAGGACGCCGCCCACCCCGGCGATTGCCGAAACCGTCACGCTCAAGGTCACGATGGCTCCCGGCGCGGAGCCTGGTGAACGGGAGCTAAGGCTGGGAACGCCGATGGGATTGACGAATCCCCTCGTCTTTTGCGTCGGCCAGCTGGCCGAATTCGGCGAGACGCTGTCTAAGCCCGGCAACGAACCGCAAAGCAACACGACCGATGCTGAGCTGAACGTGACGCTGCCGGCCACCGTGAACGGCCGGATCGTGCCGCGCCTTGCGGCCAAGACTCCGTTCCCGGCGCGCCAGGGCCAGCAGTTCACGCCCGGCGATGCAGACCGGTATCGGTTCCGGGCACGCCAGGGTCAGAGACTGGTCGCCGCCGCCAGGGCGCGGGAATTGATCCCGTATCTGGCCGACGCCGTTCCCGGCTGGTTTCAGGCCACCATGGCGCTTTACGATGCGAAGGGGAAGGAACTGGCCTATAACGACGACTACCGTTTTCATCCCGATCCGGTCATCCACTATGAGATCCCCGAGGACGGCGAATACGTCATCGAGATCAAGGACGCCCTCTACCGTGGTCGCGAAGATTTCGTCTATCGCATCGCTTTGGGCGAGCTGCCGTTTGTGACGAGCATCTTCCCGCTGGGCGGCCAGGCCGGCGCTCAAACCACCGTCGAGCTCAGGGGCTGGAACCTGCCGGTGGACAGGCTGGCGATGGATGCCAAAGACAAAGGGCCGGGCATCTATCCGCTTTCGGTGCGCCGGGGGAACCTGGTTTCCAACCTCGTGCTTTTTGCCGTGGACACGCTGCCGGAATGCCTGGAAAAGGAACCGAACGATTCGCGAGGGAACGCGACGCGGGTCACGCTTCCGATCATCGTGAACGGGCGCATCGATCAGCCGGGTGACCGGGACGTGCTTGGTTTCGAAGGCCGTGCCGGCGACGAGATCGCCGCCGAAGTTCATGCGCGCCGGCTCTGTTCCCCGCTGGATTCCGTGCTCAAATTGACCGATGCCACTGGCCGGCAACTGGCGTTCAACGACGATCATGAAGACAAGGGGTCGGGATTGAACACGCACCACGCGGATTCCTTTCTGCGTGCCACCCTGCCTGAAAACGGAACCTATTATCTTCACCTGGGCGATGCCCAACGCAAAGGCGGCGCGGATCATGCCTACCGGTTGCGCATCAGCCCGCCGCGGCCCGACTTCGAGTTGCGGGTCGTGCCGTCCAGCATCAGCGTCCGCGGCGGCGCCACCGTTCCCCTCGCCGTGTATGCCTTGCGAAAGGACGGATTTTCCGATGAGATTGCGCTGGCATTGAAGGACGCCCCGAAGGGATTCACGCTGAGCGGCGGCCAGGTGCCGGCGAATCAGGACCAGGTGCGATTCACGCTGACGGTCCCGCCGACGCCCCTGAAGGAACCTCTCAGCCTGTCCCTCGAAGGCCGCGCGACGATCCAGGGACGGGAAGTCTCTCGGCCGGGCGTGCCGGCGGACGACAGGATGCAGGCTTTCGCCTACCGGCATCTCGTTCCCGCCAAGGAACTCAAGGTGGCCGTGTCGAGACGCAACATGTCCAGGGCTTCGGTGAAGATCCTCGGTGCAATCCCCGTGAAAATCCCTGCCGGCCGAACGGCCCGGGTTCAAGTTGGCGGGCTCCCGAGCCCGTTCTCAGGCCAAGTCCAGCTCGAGCTGAACGAGCCGCCGGATGGAATCGCCATCCAGGAAGTATCGCCATCTGACCAGGGCATGGAGATCGTGCTGCAAAGTGATGCCGCCAAAATCAAACCCGGCCTGAAAGGGAACCTGATCGTCAATGCCTTCGCGGCAAGAACTCTGACACCTTCTGGAAAGGGAAAGGCGCCGGGAAATAGAGGGCGCAACCCGCTGGGCACATTGCCAGCCATACCCTTCGAAATCGTCGAACCCTAGCCCCAGCCCTGAAGGCGGGGGATTTTAATTCTCCCGCAATCGGGCCAGCTCCTCGCGCAGGCGGGAAAGCTCTCTCTCAGCGGCGTCAGCGCGCTCTTTTTCGGCTTCGGCGCGCTCTTTTTCAGTACTAGCTCGCGCTTTTTCTCGATCGGCGCGCTCCTTTTCCGTATGAGCGTGCTTTTTCTCCAGCTCTAGAAACCGCTCCAGCTCTCTCGAGGTGGGAAGGGGCGTCCCGGTTTTGGGATCGACCACCCGAAGGGACTGGCCCTGCCCGCGCAGCTCGAGACCCAAGACGGCGCTGAAATAAATGATCGTACCGCCAGCCGCGGAAGCGGGCGGGGCGGGCTGCAAGGCCCCTTGCTTGAGGGCAAAACCCCGGAAAGGCGGCTGAAAGCGCAACCCTTCGGGATCGAAGATGAAGTACTCCTGGACCTGAAGCTGTTCGTAAATGGCGCGTTTGTTTCCGAGATCCTCTAGATGGGTCGAGGGCGAGGTGAGCTCGATCACCACCTGGGGCCCCTTCTTCTCCTCCCAGAGCTTGTAGACCCGGCGAAGCCCCTTGGGGATGCCGCGCACCACGAAGAAATCCGGCGCCACCGCCTTCTCCGGATGCCCCTCCTCATAGTAAATGAAGAGATTGCCGCTCACGTAAAACTCCGGATCGGCTTGAAAGCGCCGGTCGACGCCGTCGATCAATTCAAGCATGAGATTCCGATGGAGATCGCTTTCAGCCATGGGTTTTCCATCGGACTCCGGATACACAATAGTCGTCGGCGGCTGGAGCTGCGGCCAGGTCATGGTTTCTCCTGACATTTAGGCGCGTTTGTGAACGGTTCCAATCCTGTAAATTGTACTTGATTGCCATGGACGTTACAACTCAGGCATTTCACACCGGTTTGCCAGCCGGCAGAAAACCGAATGGGCGGCAAATTCACATCGTCCTCAAGATTAACGATTAATTTCATAAAATCAAATATTTAATTAAAATATAATTTTGACGACAGTCTTCGCGAGCGCGCTGGCCGCCTTCTGGCGGGGCTGCCCGGTCGGCCACGTCGAAGCCGGCCTGCGCAGCGGGGACTCCCGGGATCCTTTCCCCGAGGAGATGAACCGGATCCTGACCGACTGCCTTGCCGACCTCTACTTCGCGCCCACCCGGGAAGCGGCCGGGAACCTGAAGCGGGCTGGAGTCCCGGACGGCCGGATCTAGGTCACCGGGAATACCGTGATCGACGCCCTCCTCTAAGTCTCGGAGCGCCGCCGAGAACTTCCGCCCGGCCTGAGCCCCGATCCTCGGGCGGCGCCGCTCCTCGTCACGGTGCACCGCCGGGAGAGCTTCGGCCCGCCCCTGGCGGAGATCCTCTCGACCCTCCGGGAGCTGGTCCGGCGGTTTCCCGGCATCGAGGTGATCCTTCCAGGCTATCCCAACCCGCAGGTGCATGGCCCGGTTCACCAGGCGCTCGGGGGCATCCGGCGCATCCACCTGGTCCCTCCCCTCGCCTACGGGGAGTTCGTCGAGCTTCTTCGCCGGGCCCACCTCGTCCTCACCGACTCGGGGGGGTCCAGGAAGAGGCCCCGGCCCTCGGGAAGCCGGTCCTGGACCTGCGGAACACCACCGAGCGCCCCGAGGGGGTGGCGTGCGGGCCCTCGCCGGCGATGACCTCGAAGTAGCGGTCGCGGTCGGCGTGGGACCAGACCTCCTCCCCGGTCTGGAGAGAATACGACACCACCATCTCGAACTCGCTCCGCTGCTCCTGGTTCACCGCCTGAGCGCCGGCCACCGCGAAGGCGGACCAGCCCGTGCCGATGGAGCGGCGCCAGAGGAGCTTTGGGGATGGGCTCTCCAGTCCCGCTCGAGCCGGATCTCCTCCACCACCCCGTCGCGGCGAGGGCCGAGGAACTGGGGGTAGTCCCGCCAGTAACCGCTGGTCAGGTCCGGGGCTCTCTGGACCGTCCGGGTGCCCTCTTTCTCTGGAAGGGGAAGCTCGGGGGGGGGTCGAGGGGCTCCAGCGGGGGGTGAGGATGGGAAGCAGGTTGCCGGTGACGCCTCCCACGCGGAAGAGGAGGTCGCCGGCCAGCACCACCGCCGCCATGGCCGAGGCGAAGAGGATGCGGATCCTCCAGCCGAGCCGCGAGAGGAGGAGGATCCAGAGCCAGAAGAGGAAGGCGGTGATGGCGAGGGTCTCGAGAGTGTAGATATTCCTCCACTGGCCGCTCAGGTCGAGCATCTCCCTGATCACGAGGATGGCCAGCGCCGAGAGGATAAAAAGGATCCCCAGCGGCCACCAGCGCGGTCCTCTCCTGAGCTTGCTCAGGGATGGGAGCATTATGGCCAAGCCTTCCCCTCTTCAAGAGAAAATGCGATGATCCGGTCCAGGCAGGTCTTGCGGCCATCCCCTCGGTTTCGCAGCATCGAGCGTAGTGCCTCGCGCAAGCTGCAACTCTTGTGTATCAGGATTGAGCCGTGAGCCATCCAGCATCAGAAGCCTAGGGCGACGGCCAGACCAACCCGCGCACACCCTGTGACGAACGCTTTCGGTCTCATGGGCTACTTTCGCGTCATTCGCGGGCTCATTCTCACCCCACCCACCCCACCCACCCCTATCTATAGTTCTGGAAACTCTCACCAGGACGATTCCAACCTCCCAATGATCAACAGGATATGGCGGCAGTGGGAGTCTCAGCGGATCTCTTCCTCGAAAAAAAAATGGGGTGGTTCGGCCCTCTCCAGAAGGAAAGTATTCCACCTATTTACGGGGTGATATTAGGCCCGCCGCCGCGAAGACGATGCGCAGGCCGCGGGCGAAGAGATCGGAACGGCTCAGCCCATGGCGTCGGGCGAAGGCGTCGGCCTCGGCCAAGAGAGTCGGCTGGATCGTCAAGAGCACGCGAACCGCCTTCTGGCCTGGCGCCTTGCTGGGACGACCGCGGCCTCTCTTGGCGCGCTCCCACTGCCGCCGCTCCCGGGCTGTCATGGGACGGAACCGTCCGGGCGGAGAGGGTTTGTCAAATTCGCGTGTCGCGTCGGCCAGTTCAGAGGCCGTCATTTTCGTGAAGGGCTTGTTCATGGCTGTTTTCTCCTTCTACGGAGCTGCTTCTTCTCACTTTCTTCCAGATCGCGAGCGTGAACCACATAAATCACGCTCTCCAAGCCGTCGGCAAATGCCAGCCGATCCAGGGGATCAAGTGACTCGATATCCACATCCTCGTCCTCTGGGTAGACGAAGACTACCTGCAAATATCGTCCCTCTTCCGTCTGCCCTCATGCTCGGAACTTGCCGTCCCGGGTGCTTTCCGGGAACGGGGAACGCGCATGGCGGATGATGAACTCAGCCTCTCGCGGAATCACACCGTGTTTTCCGATATGTGCTGCGTTTCGCTCGTCCCAGGCGAAGATCATCATTAAAAGTATATATCGAAAATTGGAATCGTCAAGAGATGGGACCTGGACCTCGCCGATGCGGTCTATCTCCGGAGCTATCTCTTCACCTCGAGGATCGCTCCAAGGTACAAAAGACGCTCGAGCACTGGCGCCGGGACCCGGACCTCGCCGGGGTGCGGGAGGAAGGGGCGCTGGCTAAGTACCCCGATCCAGAAATATGCGGACGTATGGGCGAGGCATCTTCGCGTGAGGCAAGGCGCGACGACGAGGCTTATTAACGGAGAAATAAGTTGAGGAGGAGCAACGAAGCATCG
>JACQVS010000219.1 GCA_016209605.1 Planctomycetota bacterium | reverse complement strand
TCACGCTGGCCGGGAGAAAGTTTCGTCAGCTCTACGTCCTGGATCTCGGCCGCGAGGACCCCACAATCCTGTTGACCAATCAGCATCGTGCATCGCCAAAGGCACTCATCACGCGCTATCCTGGAAATTTCTCGGTGGTCCGCCGCATCAACTAGGAATTCCTTGTGTGCCTATTGGAGGGTGTCCGGATAATTCGGCGAAGTGTTCGCCATAGCAAGCATTATTTTGATGAAAATCCAAACTTGAACGAAACTTGGACCTAGAATCTTTGTTCTTGGGGTGTGGTTTTTTGCAAGGACGGTAACGGCCTTGCCGCCCCGCGTTTCAAGGCGCAGGCTGATGGCCAGCTTCTCGCCGGCAGCCGGCGCTGCCGCCTGGCAGCGGCACTCGGCTTACGCCCGGCCGCACCGGGGGCAGGTTTTCACCAGCGTCCAGCCGTCGCCATGAGTCAGCTTTCCTGATTTTTTCATGCTCATTTGGTTGGCTGCGAACCATCACAGCTTCCCGACCGCGAGAATGACGTTCTTGGCTGGCAGGCTGAGCGGCCCTGAGTAGTGGTGAATCTTGCACACCTCTTTCCCGTCTTCGACGACCGGCGCCGGCTGCTCAACCACAAAATTGGCGAAGTCCGGCGCATTGAAGGCGATGAATGCGAGGTTCAAACAATCGATGGGCGGATCGTAGGTTTTGGTCAGGTCCGGCAGCGCGACAGGGCCCGTGTCCACCTGATAGAGGCGGCGCGCAATGCTGACGTTAATGGTCTTCACCGGGCACTCGATGAGGGCACGCAAGCCGGTGTCCGAGTTGGTGATTCCGGTCTGCATGACCATCGGCAGCCCGGCAGTGGACGCGGAAAGCGAGGAGCCGGGCGCCGCGTCGATGCTCGGGCCCCTTGCGGAAATCATCAGCGCCGCGGGCGATGCCGCGGCGTTCGCCCGGGTGCTTGCGAGTCGGAAGGTCACGGCGGCGCTTGCCGGCCTCGGCCAGGGCTTGAAGCTCGCCGGGGATTCTCTACCGGAGCACGTGGAAAAGCTGGCGGCTTCCTCCAGTGAACTCGGCGCGCGCCTGGAAGAGCTGTTCGGGGGAGCTACGCGGCGGGCCATTCCTTCCCCACCGGCAAGCTCTTTTGGAGGATGCAACAGTCACGCGCCGTGCAATGTTTTCAGGGCCGTGCGTGCCATCGTACTCGGGAGGAAATCAAACCTGGTCGTTGCTCATTCAACCAATTTGACACCTACGAGAATGATGATATCATGGATAGCAAAGGCGATATCAGTGAATAAAGAGGCACAGAACTGGCTGGCAAGCGCAAACTACGATTTAGAAACAGCGCGACATATGCAGGCGACAGGGCGATACATTTACGTGATTTTCATGTGTCACCTATCGATAGAAAAAGGGCTGAAGGCAATCGTCTGCGAGACAACGAACGCTGCACCGCCACGCATGCATAATCTGTTGGTCCTCATGCAATCAGCCAACATTACACTTGAGCCGCGCCTGGACACCTTCGTTCGCAATCTCAGCCATGCCAGCGTGGCAACCCGCTATCCAGAAGACCTGTCCAAACTTTCTGCGCAATTCACCGAGGCGATAGCAAAATCCCATATGGAACAAACGGATGAAGTAATAAAGTGCCTGAAATCCGATCCGAGATTGAAGCCGTAGTCCGCGAACTCGTAAGATATCTGGATATCCGTGGCGTCCGGGCCGAACGTGTTTACCTTTTTGGTTCACATCTAAAGGGAAAGGCAGACGAATGGAGCGACGTAGACCTACTCGTCGTATCGGAGGATTTTGCGCATTTGGATTATTGGGATCTGATCGCCGTCCTGAGCGAGTCCGAACGTCAAACGTTGCAAGCGACCGGCAAAATAATCGAAACACATGCGAAAACTCCAAGTGAAATTGCCACTTGCCACCCCGCCAGTTTTCTTGCCGACATCCTGAAGGACGCAATCGTCGTGTACGAGCGCCCATTCGCCCGAGTGTGAAGCAGATTATAAAGAACGTTTTGTCCCGCGGCTATCCAGGTCCCGCCCGGCCTGAACCACTACGAGGACTTGATCCCCTTCGACGCCAACGGGAGCCCGATCCTCGTCGAACTCGCGGCCGGTCTCGAACTCTCGACCCGCACGCTCACCTTGAGCCTCCTCGCCATCGATCCGCTCACAGGCTGAATCCCCGAGGAGCCGCAGGTGGGCTTCCTCTACCCCAACGACGAGAGCGGGCGCGGCCGGGGGCACGTGAGCTACACGGTCCGCCATGGGGCGAACCTGCCGTCCGGGACCCAGATCCACAACATGGCGACCATCGTCTTCGACTACAACGACCCCATAGAAACCCCGGTCGTCCTTAACACCCTCGACGCGATGCTTCCCGCGAGCGCCGTCCTGCCCCTCCCGGCGCGGGTCGAGGCCGGCGTGTTCAAGCTCGAGTGGTCGGGAAGCGATGATGCCGGGGGCTCGGGTATCGCGGGTTACGACGTCTATGTCTCCATCGACGATGGGCCGTTCGTCATCCTCTTCGAGCGCACCCCCTACACCTTCGGGAACCTCGAGGCCCAGCTTGGCCACACCTTCGCCTTCTACTCGGTCGCCATCGACAACGCCGGCCACGTCGAGGAAGTCCCCAAGGGGGCCGACGAGGAGATCGTCCCCGACGCGGTGATCTCCACCGTCGCCCCGGTGGCCATCGAGGCCGGAAGCGACCTTTCCGCGACCGAGGGCGACCTCGTCAGCCTCCCCGGCGCTATCATCACGTTCCCGGGCGAGGTCAGAGGCCTCAAGCTCGTCATCGATTGGGGGGATGGGACTGTCGAGGACGGAACGCTCACACCCATTGAAGGAGGCGCCGCGGTATCGAGCTCGCACCGCTACGCCGATGATGGCATCTACACCATCACATTCGGCGTGACCGGTGAGGCCAACACAACTGCCTGCGATTCCTTGCGCGTGACGGTCCAGAACGCCCCTCCGAGCATCGTTCCCCAGCCGGCCCTGGAAGCGCGGGCGAACGAAATTTTCACTTTGGCCGTGGTTTTCACCGATGCCGGCGCCGCTGACGTGCATACGGCCACGATCAACTGGGGCGACGGAAGCCCTCTAGAAACTGTCAAGCCCAGCGAGGCGGCCGGGGGTCAAGTCGTTGCCGATCATGCCTACAGGAGGACCGGCTTGTTCACCATCACCGTGACCGTCACTGATGACGGCGGCGCAAGCGATGTGGAAAACTTTGCGGTGAACATCATCGAGGGAATCCCGATCTTCCGCCGCGGCGACGTCGATGGCAGCGGCACGGTCGACATTTCCGATCCCATCAACAATCTTTTCTTACAGTTCCTCGGGACATTCGATCCCACATGCAAGGATGCCCTGGATGACGACGATAGCGGCGCCATCGACATCGCCGATCCCATCTTCAGCTTGACAAGCCAGTTCATCGGCGGCCCGCCTCAGCCCGCGCCGGGACCGAACAATTGCAGCATCGACCCCACCAGGGACAAGGATGACCTGGGGAATCCCGGCGACCTGGGCTGCGATTCCTATTCCGGCGCTTGCAACTAGCTTGCACGGTTTGCGAATCGGATCCTAGAGCGAATAATCGGATCACCAAATATCCAGAAGATGCGATTCGGATGACGACGCGGGAAAAATCCATGGCCGAATCGGTGTCTTAGCGCCTGAAAATGGCCGGGTGGGCCACCTCCTTTTTTCCTGACTGAACCACCGTCAAATCAATCTAACCCATTGACAGGCAGCTTCTCCTTGGTTGAAAATTACCCGTCGTCTTGTCAGTTTTTTCGCGCGGTGAGCCTGTGACCATCCGCGGGACAATCTGTATCGCTCACTCAGACAGCCATCAGGAACCAATATACCACCATGAATCAAATCGAGCCGGCGGATTTTTTGATCGATCGTTTGGTGGAGTTTGCCAGGCAACCTGCCATGAAATCCTTCGAGCGCGAAGCCTTTGACCGGTTCCTCGGCCAGGGCCGGATCCCTGACTGGAAAGATTCAGGGGCCAGCGAGGATTACCTGCTCTTTGCCCATCACGATGGAGACGGCAAGACCCTGATCGACCATTTCCTGGAACAGGAAAGCAAGCAGCTCTCCGAGGACAACATCCACGCGATCAAAAGGTTCAAGGAGTCGATGTTCGGCTTCTTCAAGGTGGAAGAAGTATTAGCTGACAACTGGCTCAATTTGCGCCACCCCGGCACAGCAGGATCCTTTGCTGTCAGCCAGCCTAATGGCACCCGCTCATTGAAGGTGGGAATGGGCTTTTTTACGCGGCTCCTTCCCTACCAGGATCATTTCACCATCGCGGGGATGGTGACCCCGCTTCCGGAGGAAATCACCTACCTCGTTGAACGAATGGCCCGGCGCCATGGAGAGAAGGCGATGGCGGAAATCGCCGATCCTATCCGGGTCCATCAATTGCTGAAATCCTCCCGCCAGGATCCATCACCCCCCGAAAACCAGCTTGAGGCCGAGCTCTTCGCCGCCTCGGTCTTCGCGGAGGTTAATTTCCCCTTCACTGTCGATGAGTTGCAAAAACGCTTTCAAGAAATCTCCAGCCCTCTTGATGTCATCCGGAATCTCGACTCCGGCAGCCTGAAGATCAAATCCAAGACTGAAGGTGATAAGAAGATTCACACCGTCAGGGAACTCAACCGCTTGATGGCGGCCATCCAGCATCTCTGGAATCACACTCCTCGCGACGAGTTCAATGGCTTGACGCCGGCTGAAAAGCAAAGTGAAGGCCAAAAACTCGGCCGGCCCGTTCTTCCCCAGCACCTGGCCAGGGATCTTTTAGATGAGGCGATCAGCCGCTTGAAGCCGGAAGATTATCGCAGCGAGCAGGATACCAAACGGGCGTTGAATAAATTGAAGAACGAGTGGTTTCAAAATCCGCAGGCTGAACTTGGAGGGCTCAGCCCGGCCCAAGCCATCGATCCGCACGGATCCCCTCCACTCCCTCAGCGGGAGGAAGACCTTCCACTCCCGAACTTGCCGCATTGGCCTGAGAACACATTCCATCAGTTGCTGTCTTCAAGATCTAATGCCGCTGTTTCCTGGGCGCTCAAGTCGCTGGCGGAACGCACTGGCAGCGCTCTTTTGGAATCGCTGGCGTCTTTTCTCGATGATCCCGATATTGAAAAGGTCGATCCTGTCCTTGATTTCCTTGATCATCACCCTCTCCAGCCGAGTGAAGCCGCCGAGCTGGAGAAAATCTTCGCCAGGAATATCGGCCGCTATAAGGAACCGGATGAGGATCTCTGGCAGAAGGTGCAAGAGACGTTCGATTATCTGGAATGCTTGAGTTGCGAAGCAAAGGAGGATGCAGGCAGCCAGAAATCCTCAAGCTATGAAAGCATCTCCCGGCTGATCGCCAAGATCTCTTCCTATCGCCATGCCAGATCAGCGGGCCCTTTCATCGGCCGGCTCCTTTCCAAAGGCGATGCGGAAGCGGTGGGGCTGGGCGCCGCGGCGCTCATGAAGGCGATTGCGGAGCACTCCGCTCAAGAATGCGACTTTTGTACTCAGAACGCCTTGTACTTCCATCTGGATGCCTTCGAGGTCAACCAGCGATGGTTGCTGGAAATCGAATCGCTGTTCGATCGGCGTGAGGGCGAACCTGCCGGTGAAAAGCGCCCCAGCGCTCTCTGGCCTTTCTTGCCGTCCGGCGATGCCGCTGCCCTGAAACGCGGCCGGGAAGTCTATTCCATCGATCGAGAGCAAAAACTCCTCCGGTTGATCGAGGAACAGGATTGGGGCGAGCTCGATGCCCTCCTGGTCGAGATGGCCCTGGAGGCGCTGCCTAGAGCCATTACCGAGAATCCCGCATTCACCTCCCTTGGAAAGAAAATGGAGGCATTCATCCGGGCCACGGCAAATCCGCAAATTTTTCAAAATTTACCGGTAAGCTCTCAACGGCCGATCGCTGTAGTCCATGCCGCCATTCTCGCCAAGGCCATTCAAGGCCACTTTATAGAGAAAGAGCTGGAGGAGTGGGCGGACCGAAAGGACAAGCTGCTCACCCTGTTGCAGATCAATGCTCCCTGGCTGACCGCCGGGATTTTGAAAAAGCTCGGGAGGATTTTTTCACCCTCTGACCTGCAAACTCTCCTCATCTCCGGCGACTATTTCGTGCAGGTAAACGCGCTCGCTTTGCAAGCGGTCATCTCCCCGAATGATCATCTCGATCAGTTCATCCGCCGCTCTTTTGATGAGGAGTTTGACTGGGATACCGAAGCTTACCGTATCATCCCCGAGGTAATAAAAGCCGCGGGTGATGCCGTTTTGATTCCGCTGGCCGCGAGCTTGCACCGGTCGCCGGAATGGAGAGAGGCCGCAGCCCTGGCCCAGGCAATCCAGACTCTGAAGACGCGCCGCGCGGCGATCTTCCTGGAGCGATATTTTGAGAGCCTGGCCAGGCTGCCTGTTCAACAGTTAGCCGGCGCGGTGGTTGAGTGCGGCAGCCACGAGCTCGCAGTCGGTTTCATCGACCGCCTTCGCACTGGCTGCCTGGACCTCGAGGATGTGCTGGAAGACGATTTCATCGAGGGAGAACTAACCTCTCAAGTGGAAATCGTGTTATTGCTACACGAGATTCCAGGTGAGGCGCAATGGATGGTCGAGCGGGGCAAGGAACTGCAGGAACTGCACAAGAAATCGTTCGAGGAGGACAGGTTGCTTGAAAGGCCGGCGGAGCGGCCTCTTCCGCCCATCCGGCGCGAGAGCCCAAAGATCGGCCGCAACGATCCCTGTCCTTGCGGAAGCGGCAAAAAATACAAAAAGTGCTGCGGCAAGGATTCCTGACACCTTGACGGTGTTTTCGATCGCCATGGCACCGCTACCGAAGAACGCGTCGCGCTCCTCCAAAGCTGGCAGACAGGACACCCCCTGGCCGGTTACCGCCAGCGCCCATTGCGGCGACGAATGGTTTGCCGCGAACCATCACGGCTTCCCGACAGCGAGAATGACGTTCTTTGCCGGCAGGCTGAACGGTCCTGAGTAGTGGTGGATCTTGCACAGCTCTTTCCCGTCTTCGACGACCGGCGCCGGCTGCTCAACCACGAAATCGGCAAAGTCCGGCGCATTGAAGGCGATGAATGCGAGGCTCAAACAGTCGATGGGCGGATCGTAGGTTTTGGTCAGGTCCGGCAGCGCGACGGGGCCCGTGTCCACCTGATAGAGGCGGCGCGCGATGCTGACGTTCATGGTCTTCACCGGGCACTCGATGAGGGCACGCCAGCCGGTGTCCGGGTTGGTGATTTCGGTCTGGGTGACAATCGGCAGTCCGGCAGCGGTCGCGTCCCGGATTTTTTCCCAGGTGTCGAGCACGGTCACGGTGCTGGCCTCGCGCAATTTCAGATCGGGCGTCCCCCACATCGCTTCGGCTTTTTTGACTTGACGGTATCCCGGATTCAGACGGGCGGTGCGGCGGAAGATCAGCCAGTACCCGCCGCCCAGAATGGGCAGGAAGTCATAGTTGTCCTTGTAAAACAGATTCCGCTCGGCAAAGGTGTCCTCGCTCTTGCACGAGCCGCACTGGTAATACTCGGCGGCGGCGCCGGTCTTGGGGTCAAAGAGCGTCGTGCGGCTCTCGACCCAGAACCGCACCGAGTTGAACGGAGCGGTGTTGCAGATGAAAGAGAGTCCGTAATCCAGGCAACGCATGGATTTCCTCTCTTGGGGAGAGGATTCCGCATTCACGTCAGCCGCGTCCACTGCCGAATTGCCGGCGGGGAGCGAGCACCATAACGCGCCGGCGCTCGCCGCCATGAATTCACGCCGCGTCGTTCGCATGAGTTTGTCCTCCTCCTTCTGGTATTTTTGACCGTGGGTATTTCAGATACTTTACTTTATATGAGTCCAATTGCGAAAATCAACTATATGGCCAACAAGTTGTAATTGGTTACTCGAACCTCCCCACGATGCGGTGCTGGTCGCTCTCCGTGACCGGCAGCTCGATGAGGTCTCCTTCCAGCACGTTGGCATCCTCTCCATTGACCTTGGCCGAGCGCAGGGAACGCCCGTCCCCCGAGCGCAGCCGCATGCGTATAGCGCGCGGCAAGGTCTTGAAGTCGCGCCATTCCGCCAAGATTCGAACCGCATTGCCGCCGGGGGCGATATTGACCTCTAAAGTCACCCTGCCACCGAAGGTGGTGGGCAGGTCGCGCACCGCCAGCCGATCGCCGGGCTTGAGCCACGACCGCGGCAGGGCCTGGAGGAGCCCGAGCAACTGCTTGGAGCCGTCCCAGCCGCCGTATTCGTGGACGAACATCTTGCGCAGGCACTGCCAGCGCTCGCCATCCCCCGGCGCGCACGAGGGGACGCCGTCGAGCGACTCCACGCCCACGCGCCAGTCGCGATGGATCGCCGCGGCGAGATTGTGGAACAGCCACTCGAAGAAGCGCGGCAGATCGTCGCGGGCGAGAAAGAGCGGCCCGCCGATGGGCCACATGGTCTCGTACTCGACATAGTGGCGCCACAGCCAGTGCCGCTGCGCCTGCGGGTCGCTGATGTCCGCCCAGTTGGCATCGGCCGCTGGCCGCCGCCCGCCGGCCTCGGCCAGCGCCGCCTGGTGGGCGGAGAAGTAGGCCCCCTGCCCCTTGGGCATGCCGGCCTCGAGGAAGGCCAGCGCCTGATCGACCAGCGGGTCCTTGGGATCGAGGGCGCCCCATGCCCCGGCGCGCAGCGGGCCGTAGCCGGTGTAGGTCCAGTCGAGCTTCGCCCAGTCGAGCTCCTGCACCATACGGGGGACGTAGGGGATCGCCGTTCCATCCGGAAGCGGAACGGGCCGCGCCCGGTCGCGCGCCTCGGCGTAGCGATCGTGGATGCAGGCGCGGTAGTCGGCCAGCTCGCGGGCCAGCTCCTCGGCGCGGGGATGGTTGATCTCGCGGAGCAGCCGCAACACCTCGGCCATGCCGTAGGCGCAGAAGGCATCGTTGAAGATGGTATTCCCAGCCAGCCAGTCGTGCGCCGAAGCCGCCGGCAGGAGGCCCCAGTGCGCCACCTTCTTCCCATCGACCTCTCGCTTCGTCCGCCGCCGCTGCAGGACGACCCAGTCGAAAGCCTCGATCATGGCCCGGAGCGGCGACCCGGGGCCGCTGCCGAGCCACTGGTCATCGCGGGTGATGCGGTAATGCGTGGCCAGGGCCCACATGCCGAGGCCGTGGCTGAGGAGGAGCGGGTTGGCGGTCCACTCGCCGAAGTTGCCGAGAAACCCGTGTGCCTTGGCGTATCCCTCTCCCGCGAGGCCCTCATCCCTTCCCAGAACTCCCTTGTCCATGCCGCGGACGTCGTCCGACTGCTGCTCGACGAAGCTCCGGAGCACCGGCCGGCTGAGGTGAGTGAGCCCGCGGAAATCGAGAGCGGGGAGCGCCTTGGCGGCGTTGCACGGCCAGTAGCCCTCGTAGTGGTTGGGGCTGGTCTTGTACATCCAGACGCGGGAGCGGGGGCGAAAGGCGACCTGCTGGGCCATTTGACCCGCGACCGCCGCCAGGTAGTCGTTGACGAAGGCATCAGGGGTGATGATCTGCCCCGCGCCGTGCTCGAGATCGAACCAGAACTTCCGCACCGCCTCGTAATCCCGCTCTGGATCGGCGGACAGCAGGTCCCCGGCGACTTTTCTAGAAATGAGCCCGTAGGGGATCGAAAGGCGCAGGCTCGCCCGCTCACCCGGATCGAGAGGAACCGCCCACTCGATCACCGCCTTCAAAGCCGCGGTTTTTTCGCCCGCGCCCGCCAGCGCGGGGATCTCATCGTGCCAGCGCAGCTCGCCCTTCGCGGGCTTGGGCAGGAGGTAGCGCACCTGGTCGCCGACCAGGCCGAGGGGGGCCTCGTAGCGATGGGCGATGGCCGGCGCCGGCTCCTCCTTTTGAGCGCACTTGTAGCCAAGCTGGATGGCGCTGGTGTCGCCGAAATGCATCCACAAGCGGCCCGTCCGCTTCCCCGGGCCGGGATTGTAT
Source organism: Planctomycetota bacterium (assembly GCA_016209605.1). Classification (GTDB taxonomy): domain Bacteria; phylum Planctomycetota; class UBA8108; order UBA8108; family JACQVS01; genus JACQVS01. Next base: position 5,831 of record JACQVS010000219.1, on the reverse strand, counting down.
GCGGTGAACGACGCCTGCACGACCAGCAGATCATCGGGGCGCGGCTCCGGGTGGCGATCCAGGGGCCGCCCGAGCAAGTGGGCGAAGACCCGCTCGTCCCACTCGAGGCCAATGCAGCGCGCCACCACGTGGGGGATCGGCAAGCGGCCCAGCTCGAGGAACCGCCGCAGGGCTGGGCTTCCCGACCCGCGGCGGTCGAGAAAGCGCGGGGGATCGCCGTGGGCGAAGGAGAGGTGCAGGAGGTTGTCGCCCAGCGAGGCGATCTCTTCCTGCATCACCTTGAGCTGGCGGAAGTCGAGGGGGCCGAAGACCAGGGCCCCATCCCAGAGGACGGCGGCCTGGAACGGATAACCCGGCACCCCGACGTGCTGGACCGGCCGCACCATCGGCTGCCAGTGCGAGATGGCCTCCTCCAAGGTCCACTCCGCCGCCGGGGATTGCGCCAGCGCGGCGGCCCGCCACGCCAGGAGAGGAAACAGGAGCCAGATGATTTTGAATTTCATGAACTCTCCAACCAAGAATCGACTTGCCGCGGCGACCGGACCGCTGGTGAATCCATGAATATAGCGAGGGGGCCCGAAAAGGAAAAGGCCGGGCTCAAATCGGTGGAGGGATTGCCCTGCCCCTCCAGAGCTTCAAGAGCAGGCTGGCCAGGACCAGCACCGGGGAGAGAATGAAAAGCCAATGGCTAGCCTTGAGCAGAGGAAAGTAGAGGGGATGGCAGGATCCGCAGGCAATTGAAAATCCGGAATTCTTCCAGTCGTGGGTGCACCCTGGATCACCTTGGTTAATAACCCGCTTCACACCGACGTGAAAGTAATGGCCTGGCAAGTACACTCCATTGGCTTCGCAAACGAGCACCGGACAATAAAGACATTTAAACTCACGATCAATTCCCAGACCCTGGCGTGACAGCAGGTATGACGCCAGAAGCTGGAAACCGATGGCCGCCGGCAAGCTGAGCAAGCCGAGGAAGAACAAATGCCAGGGATGGATCTTTGGAATAAAATTCATGCTGATGGCGCTTCGGAGAATCCTCCTCAGTGTACAGCAATTCCTTGGCAATTCCATGATCCCAGAAGAAATCCTCAACGAGCCCTCGGAGGTCGACCCCGACCTGAAGCAAGCGGCGAAGGAGGCCATGAAGGAGCTGTAGCCTGCGGAGGGTCAGAAGGATGAGAAACCCAAGTCTACTTCCCAGCGGAGGTCGTAAGGCTTCTTGGCTTCCTCTCCCTCCTCCGACCATTCCTCGCCGCCGCCATCCTGGCCATCGGGGCCGGCGCTCCAGAGGATCTTCCGCTCGCGGGAGTAGCGGAGCGTCCGGCCGCTGAAGGGGTCCTCGGGCGCTCGGCTGAGGATCCTTTCGGCGATGAGATCGCCCCAGCTCTCCGGCAGCCGGCCATGCTTCCGGGCGTGAAGCCGGAGGGCGAGGACGGCGCGGGTAGCCTCCCACTCGGCCCGCACGCCGTGATACCTCCCGAGCAGGAGTTCAAACAGGTTGCCGAAGAGCTTGTCATCCCTCAGCATCTCGCGCACCAGGAACTTCCCCACGGCGTTGGGGATTTTGGCGAGAGCCGCCCGCGCGCGGGCGATTTCCTCTTCGGAAATCTCCAGGGGCCGGTCTTCTTCGAGGCTCAGGCGGATGAACTTTTCAACCGGCAGGCGCGCCTCCTCCGGCCAGGCCTCGACCTCCTCCTTCAGCTCCTGACCGGTGATCGAGCGGCGCTCTCCCCACGGCCGCCGGAGGTTTTCCAGGGCCTGGGCGAAGTACCGGCCCGTGAGCTTCACGGTCTCGACCTTCCGGAACGGCGCGGGATGGCCCTTCAATAGCGCCGCCAGGAGCTTTTCCAGGGAAGCCCGGTACGCCTCCTTCTCGAGCTCCCCCGCCAGGATTGCCGCCAGGGGCCCGGCCAGGTCGGCGGAGCCGGTCGTCTCCGGCAGCTTGACGACTACCCGGGGGATGAAAAACCAGCACAGCTCCACCTTGAGGCTCTGGGCCACCTCCTCGGTGGCGATGGGATTTTTTTCCAGGAATTCGATCCAGCCGGTCAGCTCCGCATCCGGGATGGCCTCATGGGCCGCCAGGTTCCTGACCCCGGCAAGTCCCAGATTCAGGGGCCCGCTTCCCATCAGGTAATCGACGGCGTGGCCTTCGCCGGAGATCACCAGACGGCAGATCTTGAAAACGCCGCGAAGCTCTTCGCCGGCTTCCCGGAATTTTCCCTGCCCGGCGTGCCGCTTGGCCCGGAGGAGCTTCAGCTCCGAGACCCGCATGAGCTTCATGCCCATCCCCGTTTGCGAGGTCCCCCCCGCTTCCGGCACCTGGTATCGGCCGAGTTCCGCCCCGCGCTCGAACCGCTCCAGGACTCCTTCCTTCCCCGACAGCCAGGCGTTCAGATCCTCCCCCGCTTCTCCCAGGGGAAAGGGCCGGTCCTCGCGCAAGGCCTCATTCTTCTCTTCCTTGACCTCCCAATCATCGAAGGCGCCGGATTCGATCCTCTCCCAGTAAAGGCAAGCGTTTTTCTCCTCCGGCAGCGCCGCCCGCTGGTAGCGCACCTCCTCGGGAAGATACGGCAGCCACTCCTCGAGGCGGAAAACGGCCTTTGGAGCCTGAGCGCCCTCTTGGGGAAGAGGCCAGCAGGCCAGCAGCCAGACCAATACATTGAACATGGTTTCATCCTCGCGGCCCGGGCCGCCTTGCCGGCATACAAAAAGTCCTGCTCACGGAACGATCCGGAACGCTTGGCGGCGCGCCGCCCCATGACGATAAACGCGGAAGTGGGCATCGAAGGCGAAGACCTCCTCGATGCCCAGACGTTCGAGAGCGGCGAAGCTGGTGCAGTCGATGATGCTGAAGGACTGATCGGGCCAGTCGCGCGCGATCCGCCGGGCACGGACAAAATCCTCGGAGGTCACGCCGATCACTCTGACGACTCCGGTCTCCATGGCGTCCCAATAACGCATCGCGCTTTCTCTTCCAAGGCGCGCCTGCAAGAGGAGCCAAGTCTCCACTACCACGTGATCCGTCGTGACCAGGTCGCCGTCAAGGCCACGAGCCTTGAAAGTCAATGCGGCTTCGACGTGGTGGTCATCCGAGCGGTCTGCCGCCGCGTAAAATGCGCCGGTGTCAACGAAGAGTGCCGTCACGAAACGCCGCCTTCAAGACCTCGTCGTGATGCTCGGAGGTCTCCCGTCGCCCGCTCGAGCCCAGCCCGATGAACGACAGGACCGCATCCTTCTGGAATGTCGCCAACCCTCGCCGCCCTTGGAGATGGATATCGATGAGGCGCCGCAGCAGTTCCGTCATGCTGACGCCTTCTCGAGTCGCTTCCTTCTTGAGCGCCCGGTGCTGGGTTGGAGTCAGATAAACCTGCGTGCGAACCATATAATAATGTTAGGATGCTGTCATAGTAATGTCAAAAGATTTCAGGTCCAATCCATAAGCCTGGTCCCGGCGCGATGGGATAGCGGTGGAACGCCAGGACCTCGAGGGCCCGCGCGGCCAGCTCAGCGCGTGAAGTCCGCGCCGATCCCTGGATACGGCGCCGCCGGCCGGGGGCCGCCCAGGAACAGGTACTCGAGGAGATAAATGGGATCGCTGAGGTCGACGTGCTCGTCGTCGTTCATGTCGGCGGCGATCATCGGGTCCGGCTCCAGGGCGGGGTCCCGGAAGAGGAAGACGAGGACGAAGATCGCATCTGCCAGGTCGACGCGATGGTCTCCGTTCACCTCGCCGCGGATGAAAAGCATCTGGTGGCGGCTCAACGGGTCGTCGTTGGCGATAGCCATCTTGCTGGGGAGGAAGCCGTCCACTGCCCCCAGAGCCTTGAGCTCCTCGGAGTAGGTGAGATCCTCGAGGTTGGGGTCGAAGGTACGGGTTCGGGAGCCCGGAATATGCTTCACCAGCCCCGGATCGTAGAGACCGTTCTCGAGGAAGTCGAGGAGGGCATCGATGTCCGCAAGGTTGAGCCCGAGGCCGGTCCCGCCGGGCCCGCGCGGGTTGGTAAACGCGGGGTCAACGTGGCAGTCGGCCACGGACAGGGATCCCGCGCACGCATCGAGGGGAACTCCGGCGTTGAAGTACTCGATCACGCGCCGCAAGGTGCCGATCTGGCCGCTGTGCATGAACGGGGCGGCATCGCGGAGCTGTCGCAGCGTCGGCACCTTGAACCGGAAGTTGTGCGCGGGATTGGCCGTCACCTCGCCCCGGCCGATGTCGTGATGGGTCGGATCCTGGAGCACCTGGCGCGCCAGCTCCTGGAGGGGGTGGTCGCCCAGGCCGAGGTTCCGGAAGTTCTCCTCGACCAGCAGCCCCGCTTCATCGCCCAGCTGCTTGTTGAGCGCCGGCCCGCTGTGGCAGGAGATGCAGCCGCCGCCGCCCTGGCCGGCCGGCGCGGCAAAGAGCCAGCCGCCGCGGAGCCGCCGCGCCGTCAAGGCGCCGTCATCGCCGGCGAGGAAGCGGTCCCAGGGGGTCTCGCGAGTGATCACCGTCCGCAGGAAGGCCGCCACGGCGCGGATGGTGGTGTCCTCGTTCATGGTGTCGGAGAGGTCGCCGGTCTGGAGATAGCGCGCGTGTTCCTCCGGATAGGCGTCGGCGAAGAGCTTGCGGTAGATGGCGTTCGCCTGCAGCGCCTGGTTCTGAGTTTCGGCCATGCGGTGGGCCTTGAAGGCGAGCTGGGCGAGGTTTTCCCCCGCCGGCAGGTTGTCCGGGTTCTTGTTGGCCTTGGCGGGGTTGCCGGGGTCGTAGGGCTCGCCCGCGGCGCCGCCGAGGAGCAGGCGGTTGTTGAACGCGAAGCCGATCATCGAGGGGGAGACGCGCGGCACCGAGTCGACCGCATCGAAGCGCCCCGAAACCATGACCTCGCCGTTCGGCCCGGTGATCTCGAGCGGCGTCGGCACCGCGTCCACCAGCCCTTCGATGATGGCACGGTCGAAGACGTGCTGGCCGTCGCGGGCCATCTCCATGCGCCCTTCGCCGCCCACCGCCAAGTTGATCACCTGCCCCGCCTTGGTGGCAGCGTCGCCGAAGTGGCACGAGCCGCAAGAGGCGGTCTGCGCGGTGCTCATCACGCCGCCGAACTCGGGCCGGATGGCATTGGCCCGGATGGGATCGTGGAAGAGGAGCTTCCCCAGGTAGCGCTTCGCCGCGGTGATCCGGAAGCGCGGATCGATCTCCCCGCTCGGGAGGCGCGGCTGCGGCAGGTCCTCATCGCGGTCCGGCACTCGCAGCTTATCGAGGCTGCCGACTCGCTGGTTGAGCAGGGCGCGCAGCTGGCCCGGAGTGACCTCCTGGGCCGCGGTCGATGGCAGGCCCATCAGGCAAAGAATGCAAGAACCGAGAAAAACGCCCTGCAACCGGCCACGGTTTTTTGAGCTGAATGAGGAACCCATGAGGCACCTTTTCCTGTCGAAAAGCCGTTGTGGACAGTGGAGACCCAACGCGAAACCTTGGTTGTTCAAGCTACAAATTTATCCCCGGGTTGCCCGCAAGTCAATCAGCAAAGGGGGCATAAATGATCGCGCGACTGCCCTACGCTGTCCGGTTCCGGTCATCCTGTCTGCCCGGTTCGGGTCCGGGATCGACGGCCTGGGAAGGAACGACGCCAGCCGCCGCCATTCCACAATTGCGGGTGCGCCAGGCCAAGCCTGGGAAAGGAGGACGGTTGTAGCAATGCTTTGCTGAAACCTTTAAAAGGAACCCAGTGGGTAGTCAATCCCACCTGGCAAAGTTGGCGACCGCCAGAACCGAGTCTTGCGTCTCGATGGGGCGACCCACGAGGCGAGGCGTAGACAGGGAGTGCGCGGGCCGTGCCATCGAGCCTCGAAAATGG
>JACQVS010000229.1 GCA_016209605.1 Planctomycetota bacterium | reverse complement strand
CCTAATTCACTGCTCCCGGATCAACCGTGGCCGCAAACGTCAAGGCCCACCATTGGGAGGCTGGAACGCCATGAAAATTCGTTGTGACCGGCTCGAACTCGCCGACCGCTTGAACAGCATCGTCGGGATTATCCCCCTCAGCACCCCCAAGCCGATCTTGATAAACTTTTACCTCGCCACCACCGAGTCCGGCAGCCTCCTCGCCGAGGCCTCGGACCTGGAGGTCACCGGCCGGGTCTTCATCCACAAGGTGGAGATGGTCGAGCCGGGGGAGATGGCGCTGCCGTCCGGCCGGATCATCTCCATCCTCAAGGAGATCCCCGAGGACACGGTCAGCCTCCACTCCATCGAGGGCGGGCAAGGGGCGCTGCTCGAGTCGAACGGCTTCGAGTTCAAGATCCTCGGCCACGACCCGGCGGAGTTCCCCCGCGCCCGGGAGCCTGAAAACCTGAAGTCCATCTCGCTGCGGCGGGAAAAGCTCTTCGACTCCCTGCGCCGCGTCGCCGTCGCCACCTCCAAGGACCCGACCCGCTACCAGCTGAACGGCATCTACCTGGAGCTCGAGCCGGGGCGCATCGCCTTCACCGCCACTGACGGCAAGCGGCTCACCAACGACTGGTTCCAGATCGACAACCCTGAAGAGCTGACGCTCTCGGTCATCGTTCCCAACAAGGCGGTCGATGCCTTCATCCGCATCCTGTCATCGCCCCTGGTTCAAGATGAAAACGTCCTCTTGTCGTTCTCCGACACCCAGGTCACCTTGAAAACCAAGGACACCCATCTCGCCTCCGCCCTGGTGAGCGGCATTTACCCGAACTACCGCTTGATCTTCCCTCCCGAGCCAAAGCTCAAGATCAGGGCCAATCGCCACCTCCTACTCTCTGCGGCCCGCGGCGCCTCGCTCACCACCGACAAGGAATCGCAGACGGTCTACTTCAAGGTCGCCCCCGAAGGCCTGGTTCTCCAGGCCACCGGCAAGAGCGTCGGCGAGTCGAGGATCAGGATCCCGGTGGAGGTGATGGGGGAGCCCATGGAGCTGCGCTTCGGGCCGGTTTACTTTATCGATGCCCTCCGGACCTTCGAGGACGACGAGATAATTATCGAGTTCACCGAGCCCGGCAAGCCGGCGGTGATCAAGGGGTCGCAGAATTACCGGCATCTGGTGATGCCGCTCGTGGAAAAGAGGGTGTAGCGGGGGAGTCATGGGAGAAGAAGGCTTCTACACCATCAAAGAGGTCCTGGACAAGTCCTTCGCCATGAAGCTGATCCGGGAGCGGGCCCGCCATGCTGGCCTGCACGACATCTGGAAGCAAGTGGCCGGCGAAGGAGTTGCCCGGGTGACCCGGGTGTCCCAGTACAAGGACGGCAAGCTCCATGTCGCGGTGCTTTCGGCGCCGCTGCGCCAGGAGCTGGCCACCTTCAGGAAGGAGGAGCTGCTCCGCGGCCTGCGGTCCCACGAACCCCTGGCGGGGATTGTGGACATTGTGTTCAAAGCTGGATAAGCGACGACTGATCTTCGCAAAGTGCAAAGAATTTTCGAAGTTGGATTGCGGGCGAAGCGCCCGCCTTGGTGGAGAGATATGAACCCATTATCGGACATCATCGAAAGCTTGAAAGAGGCCCCCAAAAGCGAGGAGGAAAGCCCGGTCGCGCTCAAGGGGGGTGGCGAGGCGTTTCCCCCTTCCGCCCCTCCTGGGGCTCCTGGGGAGGAAGGCTTCCACGATTATTCCCCCGACGCCATCCAGGTCATGGAGGGGCTCGAGGCGGTGCGCAAGCGGCCGGACATGTACATCGGCGGCACCGACGCGGGCGGCCTGCACCACCTGGTGTTCGAAGTCCTCGACAACTCGGTCGATGAAGCCCTGGCGGGGCACTGCGACCTGATCAAGGTCAAGATCCACGACGATGGCAGCCTTTCGGTGCTCGACAACGGCCGCGGCATTCCCATCGGCATGCACAAGACCGGCAGGGATTCGCTCGAGGTGGTGATGACCGTCCTCCACGCCGGCGGCAAGTTCGACCACAAGGCCTACAAGGTCTCCGGCGGCCTCCACGGCGTCGGCGTCTCGGTGGTGTGCGGCTTGAGCGAGCGCATCGAGGTCGAGGTCTACCGCGACGGTCACGCCTACCGCCAGGCCTACGAGCGCGGCAAGCCCATCTGCCCCGTCACCCTCCTGGGGAAGATCGACAAGCGCGGCACCTATGTGCGCTTCAAGCCCGATGCGACCATTTTCGAAACGGTGGAATTCAAGTACGAGGTCGTCGCCAAGCGCTGCCGCGAGCTGGCCTTCCTGAACAAGGGCCTGCGCATCCTGGTCGCCGACGAGCGCTCCGGCAAGGAGGACAACTTCTTCTACGAGGAGGGGATCATCGACTTCGTGCGGCACCACAACGCCGCCAAGACGCCGATCCATCCGGACATCATCTACTTCAACAAGGAGGATCCGGTGAGCGGCGTGGGGGTGGAGATCGCCCTCCAGTACAACGACGACTACACCGTCGACAACATCTTCACCTTTGCCAACAACATCAACACCATCCACGGCGGCACTCACTTGAGCGGCTTCAAGTCGGCGCTGACCCGCTCCTTGAACAAGTACGCCAAGGACAAGAAGATCGTCAAGGAGAGCGATCCGCTGCCCGAGGGGAACGACTACCTCGAGGGCCTGGTCGCTGTGCTCAGCGTCAAGGTTCCCGATCCCAAGTTCGAGAGCCAGACCAAGGTCAAGCTTTCCAACACCGAGGTCGAGGGCATCGTGCAGCAGATCGTCAACGACGCCCTCGGCACCCACCTCGAGGAGAACCCGCCGACCGCCAAGCAGATCGTCTTCAAGGCCATCCAGGCCAAGGCGGCGCGCGAGGCGGCGCGGAAGGCGCGCGACCTCATCCGCCGCAAGTCGGTGCTGGCGAGCGGCGGCCTTCCCGGCAAGCTCGCCGACTGCTCGAGCCGCGACCCTTACCAGACCGAGCTGTTCATCGTCGAGGGGGACTCGGCCGGCGGTTCCGCCAAGACGGGGCGGGTGCGCCAGTTCCAGGCCATCCTGCCCATCCGCGGCAAGATCCTCAACGTCGAGAAGACCCGCCTCGACAAGATGCTCAATCACCAGGAGATCCAGACCATCATCTCCGCCATTGGCGCCGGCATCGGCGCCGGCATCGGCGAGGAGGACTTCGACATCGCCAAGCTGCGCTACGGGAAGATCATCATCATGACCGATGCGGACGTCGATGGCTCGCACATCCGCACCCTCCTCCTCACCTTCTTCTTCCGGCAGATGCCCAAGCTCATCGAGGAGAAGCACCTTTTCATCGCCCAGCCGCCCCTCTACCGCATGTCCTGGAAGGGGAAGGAGCGCTACATCCAGGACGAGAAGCAGCTCGAGAGCATGGTCCTCGAGATGGGGACCGAGGGGGCGTCGGTGGTGCCGCTGGGCGGAGACGGGAACCCGATCCAGGGCCCGGCCCTCCTCAAGCTTTGCCTGGCCCTCGGCCGCCTCGAGAAGTTCGAGGCCATCTTGAGCCGGAAGGGCATCTCCCTGAGCGACTACTTGAACCTCCGCCGGCCCGACAGCGGCCAGCTGCCGATCATTTACGTGCAGATGAACACCCCCAACGTCGAGGTCAAGCCGAAGTGGTACTTCTACAGCGAGGAGGAGATGAACGAGTTCTTCCAGAAGTTGAAGGAGGAAAAGGGCGGGCAGGAGCTCGCCATCGCCACCGAGGCGGAATCCCTCGAGAGGCGGGAGACCGCCCAGCTCTGCATCTTCAACATCCACGAACGCGAGATGATTCAGGCCCTGGCCAGCGAGGTCGCCGGCATGAAGGCGCTGCCGCTCCTTTACCGCGGCCCCGCGGCGCCGAAAAACGGAGGCGCCTCCAGGGCTGGAGGGGGCACCGTTAGTGCTGGCGGCAATGGGCCCCGGCCCATCGCCCGCCTCGCCCGTGAGAAGAGCGATGCGGTCGAGGAAATTCACGACCTCCACGGCATCCTCGCCAACGTCCGCAAGGTGCTCGAGAAGGCGGACATCCAGCGGTTCAAGGGACTGGGCGAAATGAATCCCGACCAGCTTTTCTCGACCACCATGAATCCCGAAACCCGCACCTTGCTCGAGGTCAACTTCAAGGATGCGATCAAGGCCGATGAGTACTTCACCATCTTGATGGGGACGGATGTGGAGTCGCGGAGGAAGTTCATCCAGGAACACGCCCTGGAGGTGAAGTACCTTGACATCTGATTACCGGAGAAAAGCGGTTTGAAGAGTAAATGGAGCAAATGCAATGGCCGAAGGTGACACCCCGCAAAAGTTCGCCAATGAAAAAGTGATCGAGCAGGACATCGAGGATGAGCTCAAGACCTCGTACCTCACGTATGCCATGAGCGTCATCGTCCAGCGCGCCTTGCCCGACGTGCGCGATGGGCTGAAGCCATCGCAGCGGCGCATCCTCCTGGCCATGCACGATCTGAGCTTGACCCCGGGGGCGAAGTTCAAGAAGTGCGCCAAGATCGTCGGTGAGTGCATGGGCAAGTACCATCCCCACGGCGACCAGGCGATCTACCCGACGCTGGTGCGCCTGGCCCAGGACTTCAGCATCCGGTACCCGCTCATCGACGGCCAGGGGAACTTCGGCTCGATCGACGGCGACCCGCCGGCGGCCATGCGGTACACCGAGGCGCGCATGACCCCGGCGGCCATGGACCTGCTCGAGGACCTCGACAAGGACACGGTGCTGGTTGGCAAGAACTTCGACGGCTCCGAGGATGAGCCGCTGCTCCTGCCGGGGAAGTTCCCCAACTTGATCTGCAACGGCTCGACCGGCATCGCCGTCGGCATGGCCACCAGCATCCCGCCGCACAACGTCGGCGAGGTCTGCGACGCCCTCATCGCCTTGATCCAGGACCCCAACCTCACCGTCATGGGCCTGATGAAGCACATCCAGGGGCCCGATTTCCCCACCGGCGGGTACATCTGCGGCCGCAACGAGATCGTCAAGGCCTACCAGACGGGCCGCGGCATCATCACCGTCCGCTCCAAGTACCAGATCGAGCAGGACAAGAGCCACACCGACCTTGTCGTCACCCAGATCCCGTACCAGGAGTCGAAGGAGAACCTCATCAACAAGATCGTGGCCTGCGTCAAGGAGGGCAGGGTGGAGGGGATCGCCGACGTGCGCGACGAGTCGGACAAGGAGGGCATCCGCTTGGTCATCGAGCTGAAGCGCGATGCCGACGCGGAGGTGGTCATCAACCAGCTTTACAAGCACACACCGCTGCAAAGCTCCTTCAGCATCATCAACATCGCCCTGGTCGATGGCCGCCCCGAGACCTTGAACCTGAAGGAGCTGCTCACCGAGTACAAGAAGCACCGCGTCATCATCATCCGGCGGAAGACCCGCTTCCTGCTCCAGAAGGCCGAAGCGCGCCTCCACATCGTCGAGGGCCTGCTCAAGGCGCTGGATCATATCGACGCCATCATCGCCCTCATCCGCGCCTCGAAAACGGTGGAGGAGGCCCAGCACGGCTTGATGGCGGAGTTCGGATTCACCGACCTCCAGGCCCACGAGATCCTGCAGATGCGCCTCGTGCGGCTTACCGGCCTCGAAAGGACCAAGCTCGAGGATGAAAGGAAGGAGCTCGAGGCCAGGATCCAGGAACTCAAGGACATCCTCGCGGACGAGCAGCGCATCCTCGAGATCATCATCAACGACTTGAAGGAGATCAAGGAGCGCTACGGCGATCCGCGCCGCACCGAGATCATCGGCGAGATCACCGACTTCAACATGGAAGACCTGGTGGTGGATCAAGAGGTCGTCGTCACCGTCAGCCGAGAGGGCTATATCAAGCGGACGCCGCTGAGCGTCTACCGCAGCCAGGGGCGCGGCGGGCGCGGCATCACCGGCTTCCAGGCCAAGGACGGCGATGACATCCAGGACCTCTTCAGCGCCTCGACGCACGACTACATCCTCTTCTTCACCAACCAGGGGCGGGTGTTCTGGCTCAAGGTCTACGACATCCCGGACCTGGGCCGCACCTCCCGCGGCCGGGCCGTCATCAACCTCATCCAGCTCGGCCAGGGGGAGATGATGACGCAGCAGCTCTGCGTCAAGGAGTTCCGCGAAGACCTGCTGGTGCTCATGGCCACGAAGCTGGGGGTGATCAAGAAGACCCAGCTCTCTTACTTCTCGAAGCCGAAGAAGAACGGCATCATCGCCATCCGCCTCGACGAGGGGGATGCGTTGATCGGCGTGTCGATCTGCCGCCCCGGCCAGAACATCATCCTCGGGACCCGCCACGGCATGGCCATCCGCTTCCCGGAGGAAGGCGTTCGTAACGTTGGCAGGGACGCGCGCGGCGTGCGCGGCATCAAGCTCCGCGACGGCGACTACGTCGTCGACATGGTGGTGGCCGATCCGACGCCGGAAGGCGTGGAAGTGTCCGGGCAGACCCTGCTCACGGTGTGCGAAAACGGTTTCGGCAAGCGCACCGACGTCGCCGAGTACCGGTTTCAAGACCGCGCCGGCTTCGGGGTGATCGACATCCGCACCTCGGAGCGCAACGGCGAGGTGGTGTCGCTCAAGGCGGTAACCGATGAAGACGACCTGGTGTTGATGACCGCCCAAGGGCTGATCATGCGAATGCACGTCTCCGGCATCCGGCCCATCGGCCGCGCCACGCAAGGCGTCAAGCTGATCAACTTGAAGGAGGGAGACAAGGTGGTGAGCGTGGCCAAGGTCATCCGTGGAGAGGAGGGGGAGGACGGAGAGGAGGGCGGGGAAGCCAAAGAAGAAGAGAGGAAAGAAGAAGGCGATGAAACGAATGCGCCGGATCAAAAGCCAGGGGAGGATCCGGAGTAGGTAGTTTTTGAAGAACGATTCATGGTTTCCGGCGAGACTTTAAGAGCGCCTAACAAAATGCCTTTCGGCCGTCTTGCGGCGGCGGCTGGCCGCCTGCTGTGTCGCTCGGCCTCGGCGATACTCTCGTCCCGTATCGCCTGCGGCCTCGCTCCTTGCATCCGGCCGCCGGCGCTCGCAATCCGGCTCGAAATCTATTTATGTTAGGCACTCTGAGAAAACCCCTCATTGTCCAGAGCGATCGCACCGTTTTTCTTGAAGTCGATCATCCCGGCTACAAGGACATCCGCAACCGCTTGATGGCCTTCGCCGAGCTCGAGAAGAGCCCGGAGCACATCCATATCTACCGCATCACTCCCATCTCCCTCTGGAACGCCGCCTCCGCCAGGATATCGAAGGAGGAGATCCTCCGTTTCCTGGAGGAACACAGCCGTTTCCCTGTCCCCGGCAACATCCGCAAGGAGATCAACGATTGCATCTCGCAGTTCGGCATGATCCAGCTCATCTCCGGCGGCGAGGGGAAGCTGCTGCTCGTCTCCGAGAACACCGCCGTGCTGGACGAAATCTTCCAGCAGAAGCACCTGAGCGAGTACTTCGCCGGCCGGATCGATCCCCGGTCCATCGAGGTGCGGCCGGAGTACCGCGGCCAGATCAAGCTCGCGCTCATCAAGCTGGGATATCCGGTCGAGGACCTGGCCGGCTACCGCGAGGGGGAGAAGCTGCCGGTGCGCCGCGCCGCGAAGCTCTCCGACGGCGCTCCTTTCCTCATTCGCCCTTATCAGCTGGAGGCGGTGGACGCTTTTTACGCCGGCGGCCAGGCTTCCGGCGGGAGCGGCGTGGTGGTGCTTCCCTGCGGCGCGGGGAAGACCATTGTCGGCCTGGGGGTCATGGAAAAGGTCGGCGCCCACACCTTGATCCTCACCACCAACATCACCGCGCTCAGGCAGTGGCGGCGCGAGCTTCTCGAGAAGACCGAGCTGACCGCCGACCTGATCGGCGAGTACTCCGGCGAGGTGAAGAAGATCTGCCCGGTGACCTTGACCACCTACAACATCCTCACCTACCGGAAAAGCAAGACCGAGGGCTTCCTGCACTTCAATCTTTTCTCCAGCAGCCGCTGGGGGCTCATCATTTACGACGAGGTGCATCTGCTGCCGGCGCCGGTGTTCCGCTTCACAGCCGAGCTGCAGGCGACGCGGCGCCTTGGCCTCACCGCCACGCTGGTGCGAGAGGATGGCAAGGAGGACGAGGTCTTCTGCCTCATCGGCCCGAAGAAGTTCGACATGCCGTGGCGCACCCTGGAGCACGATGGTTTCATCGCGGCGGCGAGCTGCGTCGAGATCCGGGTGGGGCTGGAGCAGTCCCGGCGCGGCGAGTACACCGTCTCCTCCAACCGGCAGAAGTTCCGCATCGCCTCGGAAAATCCCCGCAAGCTGGAAGTGGTCCAGGACCTGCTCAAGCAGCACCCGCAGGACCTGGTCTTGATCATCGGACAGTACCTCGATCAGCTCCGGATCCTGGAGAAGCAGATCCAGGCGCCGCTCATCACCGGCAAGACGCCCAGCAAGGATCGGGAGGCGCTCTATGAAAAGTTCCGGCGGCGGGAGATCCCCGTGCTGATCGTCAGCAAGGTTGGCAACTTTGCCGTCGATCTCCCCAACGCCAACGTCGCCATTCAAATTTCCGGCACCTTCGGATCCCGGCAGGAGGAGGCGCAGCGCCTGGGGCGGATCCTGCGCCCCAAGTCGAACGGCGGGGCGGCGGTTTTCTACTCCGTTGTCACCCGCGGGACGAGGGATCAGGATTTCGCCCAGAAGCGGCAGCTCTTCCTCACCGAGCAGGGGTACAAGTACGAGATCAAGGAGTACTATCCCTCGGGCAACGGGATTGGCCTTTCAGCAGGCGGGGAGGGGGCATGAAGCTTCTCGAGCACTTGCAGGCTCTCCGGAAGGCGCAGCTGCAGGAGTACTTCCTGCGCTGGTTTCCAGGTGAGATGATCAGCGACCGCGACAAGCTCATCGAGCGGCTCAATACCGTCATGAGCGACCCCAAGCGGGTGCGGGAGCGCTTCGACCGCCTGCCGAAGTCGAGCCGCGACTTCCTGCTCTCGCTCCTCCTCCTCGAAGGTTATCAGGGGACGATCGAGCAGGTGCGCGGCAATCCCTACGGCCGTAGCATTGAAAACTACGAGCTGGAGACCCTGCTGCGCAACCTTGTCGATGAAGGCTGGATCGTCCCCCTCACCAGGACCGCCAACGGCGTCCGCTCCGACGCCTACATCCTGCTCGAGGAGATCGGCGACCGCTTGCGCATTACCATCGATGTTGAAAACCGCGAGCCCATGTTGATGCTGAGCCTGGAGTACTTCCTCAAAGACGGCGCCGGCAAGAGCAGCGCCGGTAAGGATTGGGGCCGGGTCACCGCCGAGACGATCCGCTCGCTCGCCGCCCCGGAAGTCTTCAAAACGCGCCTGGAGGCGGCGGGCGATCCCGAGCTGAGGGAGGCGGCGCGCCTGTCGCTGAGCTCCTGCGGCGGCATCCTCCCCTTCAGCCGCTGGATGGGCCTGAGCCAGGCGGAGGCCGACAACCTTAAGAAAAAATTCTGGCGGGAGCAGCTCGAGAGCCACCGGCTGGGAACCATCGGAGTGCTGTCGCTGAAAAGTTACGGCATCGACCAGGAGGAGGAGTGCCTGATCCTGTTCCAGGAGCTGGTCGAGAACTTTTACTTGAGCGAGGCGGCGCAAACGGCGCAGGAAGTGGACCGCGAGTGCAGCGTCGGAGTCGACTTGCTGATCGACCTGCGGCGCTTCCTGCAGATGACCCAGAGCGAGGCCCTGGAAATCACTCGAGAGGGGACGGTCTTCAAGAAGTCCGAGGAGCGCTTCGCGCCCCAGCTCCTCACCAGCGCCTTCAAGGAGCTTTTCGAGGGCTCGCCGGTCAACCATATCTTGAGCTTGTGCAGGAAGCTCGAGCTGGTGGAGCAGGATGAGCACTTCATCCGCCCCGATCCGCTGCGGCGCAAGCTGTGGGTCAAGAAGCGCTTGATCACCATGGTGCGCACCCTCTTCGAGATCCACCAGAACGAGTACCGCGGCAACCGCTGGAGCTTCCATCAGCGGGCCATTCGCGAGATCTTCCTGAACTTGCTGCTCCAGTTCAAGCCGTACACCTGGTACGCCGCCAAGCCGCTCTTTGCGGCGGCGGTGGCTCACTTCCTGACTTCTCTTGAGAAGCGCGGAGTCGAGCAGGCCTTCCGCAACTTGCAGGTGGAGGAGTTCCATCACGAGACGCTGATGGTCCCCCTTGACCGCCTGGTGCAGGACCTGTCGTTCTGGGTCATCCACCGCCTGGCGGTGATCGGCCTGGTGGACCTGGGATTCCACGCCGGGCAGTTCCACGCCATCCGCGTCTCGACCCTGGGCTGCCGGTTCTTCAAGCTGCCACTGGAGGTGCAGGGGGAGGGGCAGATGGTGCTCAACCCCGACTTCGAGCTGCTCCTTTTCCCCGGCGGCAAGGAGGAGGCCGAGACCGACTACCTCCTCGGCTCCTTCGCCGACCGCACCGCCTCCGAGAGGGTGAAGCGCTACCGCATCACCCCGGAAAGCGTCAAGCGCGGGATCCTCTCGGGCATGACCACCGACGAGATTCTCAAGTTCCTCGAGGGCCGCTGCCGGACGCCGCTGCCGCCCAACGTCAAGTTCTCGATGCGCGAATGGGCCGAGGGGGTGGAGCCGATCTCCAAGCAGCGCGTTCTCCTCCTCAAGGCTCGCACCGCCGCCGGAGCCGAGCAACTGGCCAGGATCCTGGAAAACCACGACCTCGACTTCGAGAAGATCGGCGACCTGGCCCTGATCATCCGCGGCTCGAGGAGCGAAAAGGCCTTGAAGAACCTCCAGGAAACCTTGAAGAACGTCGGCCTGTTTCTGGAATAAAAACCGATTAGTTTCAAAACCAGGTAACCATGGAACCTGCCCGAGGAACCGGTCGATGAATGAAGCCTCTTGCCCTCCGGACGAAGAATTTATCGCGGCGGCTTCGGGTAAAGGGGCCTCGCTGGCCTTCAAAGAGCACCTGCGCAACTGCCCGCGGTGCCAGTTGCGCCTGGAGAGTTACCATGCTTCGCTCAGCGGCCATGCCCGGGAGGTGAGCGGCGGTTTCGGAAGCACCAGCGATTTTGGTCTGGATGATTTGTTGACCCGGCTGGCCGGCATGGCGAAAGGCTCCGCCAGCCGGGAACAAGCCGAATCCCATCCAGCCAGCATCGGCAAGTACAAGGTCATCGCTTACCTCGGCGGCGGCGGCCAGGCCAAAGCCTACCGGGCCTTCCATCCGGAGCTTGAGAAAGATGTGGTCATCAAAATCAGCATCCTCACGGTGGATGAAAATCCGCAGGTCCTCAGCCGCCTCAAGCATGAGGCTCAGCTCCTCGCCGGCTTCGACCATCCCCAACTGGTCCGGGTCTACGACCTCGGCCTGCACGAGGGCCGGCCCTTCATCGTCCTCGACCATATCCAGGGGCGCACCTTGCGGCAAGTCGCGGAGAATGATCGGCTGCCGCCGCGGATCGCGGCCAGGCACCTAGCTTCCATCGCCAGGGCGGTCTCGGCGGCTCACCGTAAAGGGGTGATACACCGTGACATCAAGCCTGAAAACGTCATTCTCGATGAGAGGGACGGTCAATCCAAGCTCATCGATTTCGGGATCGCGCAGTTGCGTTGGATCTGGAGCGAAGAAAAGGAGCAGTTGGGCCTGGTCAGCGGCACCGTCGGCTACATGGCTCCCGAGCAGGCCCGCGGCGAGACGGAACGGATCGGCCCGCGGACCGATATTTTCGGGTTGGGAGGAACGTTGTATTTTCTGCTTGCCGGCAAAGCTCCCTATGAAGCCCAAAATCCCGAGGATGTTCTGGAGCATGCCCGGCGGTGCGAATTTGACCGCCTCGCCTTGATGAAGGCTCGCGTCCCCGGCCGGTTGAAGAAGATCTGCTTGAAGGCCATGGCCAAGGAGCCGGTGGAGCGCTACGCCGGCGCCGAGCGGCTGGCGGCGGATCTGGAAGCCTTTGTCCGGCTGCCCCGCTTTCTGCTCTGGGCCGCCGGGGTGCTGCTCCTGGTCGTTTTGCTGGGCTTGGGCTCGTGGCATTTGCTTGGCCAGTTCGGCGTCCTGTTCGGATCGGCATGGCTGGAGCCGGAAATGCGGCTGGAAATCATCCGGCCGGACCGCGGTTCCGTTCCGCTTCACGAGGCCCTACCCTTGACGAAAGGAGACCAGGTGGTCCTGCACGCCATCTTGCCGGTCGAGGGGGGGGACCATGCGGCTTTCTACTGGCTCAACTCCAGGGGGGAGCTTCGCGAGCTTTCGCCGGTGAAGTTTCCTTCCCCCAACTACGTCATCCTCACTTACCCCTTCAAAGCCAGCGAGTTTGCCAGCCAGCGGGGGACGGAATTTCTTTTCGTCGGCGCCAGCCGGACGAGCAGGCCCGAGACTCGTGAAATCAAAAGCCTCCTCGCCTTGAACGGTCCTTTGCCCGAATTGCTCCCCAGGGCGGCCTGGCATCTCAAGGGGGACAGGGTCGAGCCGTCAGGCGACCGGGGCTCAAGCTCCGACAAGAAACTGGTCGAGGGGGCTTCCCGGAGGATCGAGGTTTTACGCCGCCAGCTGGTGAAACGCCTGGAATGGGTGGACGGGTGGGTGTTTCGCCGGGAATAAATTAAAGATTCCCGCCCCCGCTGCCGAAACATCGATTAAATTCATTAAATTAGCAATCTTAATTCCCGTCCACCGTGAGGACCCGTGGTTGGCAGGACCATGGGACCTCGCGGTTTTTTTATGACCCGCCGATCTTCTCCTTAATATACCGAAGACGGCAACCGCGCCGTCCCGTTCCCCGCCGTGGAGTCCCCCTCACGACCTCGCGCTCGACCTCGAAGTCCCCGGCGATGGCAGTTGAAGCTCAATTCCTTGTAAGATAAAATCACCTATTAGTTTGGAGGCCTGCGACTGGGAATCAAATAGGCGGCCGCCGGCTCAAAAATTCCGTGATTTTACCTGAATTTCCTCCGCGTAGATCTTGGGGAGCCGCTGGCGCTGCGGGCTTTAGCCCAGTCCTATGAAATTCAGTCCTATGAAATACTGCTCTCGATGCGGAACCGAATACGATCAAAGCCTGATGAGCTGTCCGCGGGACGGCTCGCGCCTCCTCGAGCGAACCGATGGCGGAGCCGATTCCCATCGCCTTGCCACCCTGAAGCTGGGGGATGCGGCCGAAGAGCCGCTCGAGAGCACGGCGCAGATCGCCGGCGAGATGGAGGATCTCATCTTCAAGATCTGCTCGCGGTGCCATACGGCTTATGGGGGGAATTTCGAGACCTGCCCGCAGGATGGCTCGCGCCTGGTGGAGCCGTCGATGATGGCCCGGGAGACGATGATGCTGAGCGGCGGATTCACCAGCGCCGCCTCGGATCTCAAGAAGTATTGCCCCGCCTGCAGGCGCTTTTTCGATCTCGACCGCAGCGCTTGTGAGGGCTGCGGCGCCCCCCTCGAGATCCCGACCGTGGGAGGAAAGTGGTCCGCCGATGAGCGGTCGGGCCGCATCAACTCGGTCATCGCCGGCAAGTACCGCTTGCTTTCCGAGATCGGCGCCGGCGGATTCGGTTCCGTCTACCTCGCCAAGCACGAGTCGTTGGGGAAGCGCTTCGCCGTGAAGATGTTGCGGACCCGCCTTTCCGGAAGAACCGACTTTCGCAACCGCTTCCACGAGGAGGCCCTCAAGCTCAGCCGCCTCGAGGATGAAAACATCGTCCGGGTCTTCGACTTCGGGGAGTTCGAGGACTTCCAGTACATGGTGACCGAGTACGTCGAGGGGGAAAACCTCGGAGCCGTCATCTACGCGGAGAAGGCTTCGCCGCTGCGGGCGGCCCGCCTCCTCAGGCAGGTCGCCAGCGCCCTCTCCGAAGCCCACTCGAAGGGCATCGTCCACCTCGACCTCAAGCCCGGAAACATCCTGGTGCAGTCCCGGCGCGGCCGGGACCTCGCGAAGGTGATCGACTTCGGCATCGCCGAGATTTGTTCCCGGTCGGGGGCGCCGCGCCAGGAAGCCGTCACCGGAACCCCCACCTACATGGCGCCGGAGCAGTGGCGGCAGGAGGCCCTCGACCCGCGGACCGACATTTACAGTTTCGGCGTGATCCTCTACGAGTTCCTGGCGGGCCGGCCGCCTTTCCGCTCAGGCAGGCTGAGCGAGCTGGAGAAGGCGCACTGCGGGGAGATGCCGGCGCTGTTGCGCAAGCTGCGGCCGGACATCCCCGCCGAGCTCGAAAAGCTTGCCCACCGCTGCCTGGAAAAGGACCCTCCCAAGCGCCCCCAGACGGCCGAGGAGGTCGAGGCGGCCCTGGCGGCTTTCGCGCGCCGGAGCGAGAACGCGCTCGGCCGCTGGCTCGTGCGGGCGGGGGCCGCGGCGGCGGCGCTGGTCATTCTGGCCGCCGCGGTCTGGGGGCTCCTCGAGATGGGGCGCGACCGGGAGCCACCGGCCTGGACGCGGCTTGAGGCCGAGGGGCCGGGCCTCTCCGAGACGCCGCTCCCGAGCGGAGTCAAGGAGTACCGGACGAGGGCGGAAAAGGTTCAGGTGCGCCTGGAAGCCAGAGACGACCGGAAGATCAATCGAATCATCCTGCGATCGGCCGCCATCGAGAATGGAGAAGCCAGCTTCACCTCCGATCGGGCGGAGCTGACCTTGCCCCTCATCCTCGGGAGGAATGAACTCAATGCGCAAGCAGTAGACGGAGCGGGGAACCGCTCCTCTGCCGCGAACATGATCTTCGTGCGCCTGCCGCCACGGGCGGTCAAGGTCAAAAAGGAAGGGCTGCCTGAGCACACGAGTTCGGAAACCGTGGCGTTGGTTTTCAATGAGCTTGAGGGGGCCCGGGTCCGGATCCTCGGCCGCAACCCTGAGGCGCAGGGAACCGGCGAGTCGCCCTTCGAGGTCGAGGTGGAAAAGGCGGCGGACGGCTCCTTCCGCTTCAGCGGACCCGGCGCCGGTCTTCAGAAGCCGCCCAGGCCCGGCGAGCCGCTTGCCGTCGCCGTCAAGCTCCGGCCTGGAGAAAACGCCCTTTCCCTGATCGCGACCGATCTCCTGAACGGCGAGAGCGCCGGGGAGGAGAAGATCAGGACCGTCAAGTTCCTCGACCAGCCGCTGGAGCTGAAAGCAGCTGTTCTCCCAGCAGGGAAAGGGCTGGTGCTCGAGGCGAATGGCGGCTGGCTGTGCGCCGAGAGTCAAATTCAGCTCGCCGTCGAGGTCCCCGAAGCCAAAAGCCGGCTCCCGGAGGGGGCCGAGCTGCGTTACCGCTTCAACCAAGAAGAAGATCTCAAGGCGAGCGCCTGGAGCGCGGAGGAGCTTTCTCAGGGAAAAAAGCTGGTGAAGATCTCCCTACCCGCCGAGGGGCCAAACCGGATCGCCATCGAGCCTTTGACGGACCTCTACGGCATCCGCTCGGATTCAAGGTTGCTTTCGGTCATCCTGGATTACAGTCCGCCCCAGCTCGAGGTCCAGACCAAGGAAGTGACATACTATGGCAGCGAGCTACCCGCCGTCCGCTTCCGGCTCTCCGAGGAGCATCCAGCCCAGCATGCCGATGCCCTTGAGCTTCTGGATCATGAAGGACGAGCGGTGTCATCCCCTCACTTTAAAGTGATTCAGGGGGATGATCGCTGGGAACTCAGCTTCCTGAGCGCCGATCCGTTTCCTTCGGACGGCCGCCACGATTTCAGCATCCGGGCCGCGGACCGCCTCGGCAACCGCTCCGAGGCGGCGCGCGCGCGCTTTCAGGTGCTTGTCGACCGCGCCGCCCCGCTGGTGGATGTGGAAGCGCCAAAGCCGGAGCAGGCCTTCCGGCGCGGCGATTCGATCACTTTCCGGGTGCGCGCCCGCGATGCGTTCCCCGAGAGCCTGGCGGTTGCGGTCAAGCTCACGGCTTCGGCTCCAGGCTTCGCTGGCGAGCGGAGCTTGCGCCTCTCTTTGAATCCCGCAAACGGCCTGTGGGAGGGTACGGTCCCCGTGAGCCGGGAGGGGATCGAGAAGCCGGCGGCCTTCGATTCTGTCGAGCCCCGTTTCCAGGTCTTCATCACCGCCCGCGATGCCTCCGGGAGGGAGACGGCCGCGGACCTTTCCCTCGCCTTCGCCTGGGAGAACGGTGACCGGCTCATCTGGAATAAGGACGGCTCGATCCTCGCCTATCATCAGGAATGCCGGGCCCGGAAGACGCTGGCCTTTTTCATGGGCATTGCCGAGGTCTCAAACGGCCAGTACGAGAAGTTCTTGGAGGAAAGTCCTCAAGGCGCCGCCAGCCCGCGCTCCCCCGACTGGGAAGATGGCCGATTGCGGCCCGACCGCAAGGATCTGCCGGTGCGCGAGGTGAGCTGGCGGGAGGCTCAAGCCTATGCCCGCTGGGCCGGTCTCGAGCCGGCCGGCCGGGAAGAGTGGCTGGTGGCGGCTTTCTGGGACTACGAGCAGACCCGGGAGCGCCGCTTTCCCTGGGCGGGCGAGGAGCTTTCCAAGGGTGGACCGCCGGTCCGGGGCGGCGGCGAGCGAATCCCGGCCGCCGCCTTGCCGGAGGGAGGCCCCTACGCCGCCGGCCGGACCCCCTTCGGCCTCGAGCACATGTTTGGCAACGTCTGGGAGATGGCGTTGGAGCGAGGCAGCGGCCGCATCGTCAAGCTGGGCGGAGGGTTCGACACCCGGATGGAGGCCTTCCGCCTCGATACGGAGTATTACAGAAAATATCTCCGCGGCGAGCCACCGGATGGAGTGACGATCGGAGAGAATGATGGGCAGCACAATCTGGGATTCCGCTGCATGTTGATTTCGAAATAAGGCCAGCCATGAAAACGTTGAACCTTTTGATTTTTTCTCTGGCGATTGCCGGCTGTGCCGGCACACCAACTCCCCGTGACATGGCCCCTTACAAGGCCATCGTCATCTTTGAGTGGCTGGGGGATGAGGCGGGGGAGCCGCCCCAGGCACCGGCGGAGGAGACCAGCGCCGCCTCGTTGAACGGAGCCGTTCCGCGGGAATGGATCGAGGATGAGCTCATCTCCGGCCTTAAAGACCATGGCGTCTTCAGCGACTTCCTGGTCGCGGACTGGGAGGACATGCATGGAGTCGCGGTCCAGGAGAAGGCCGATCTCATCGTGCTCCTCAGGATCGGCAAGCTCGCGCATTGGAAGGAAGATGAAGTCCGCATCCATCCCGGATATGCTGTCCTCGACGCAATGCTCTGGATCGGGTACCCCATCGGCCTCGGCCTCGGCTGCTGGTGGGTCCCCGACCGGACTTACCCGACCCAGAGCGACATCGAGGTATTCTGGAAGCGCCCGGAGCCGGAGAAAGCGGCTGGCCGCAAGCTGGCGCGGCCGAAGGGGATTGCGGACATCCAGACGGAGTTCCGGCTCAAGGAGAGCCTTTCGAGCGGAGAGTACCGGCTCTCCCTCTGGGAGCGGGCCAAGCTCTGGCGCTATCCCGTGGCTTACCTCCTCAACATCCTCATGCCCGCAGCCTTGATCCCGCTCAGCGACGAGCGGGAGGTCGCTCAGTCGCTGGCCGCCGCCGCCCTCGAGGACATCCAGCGCGAGTTGAGCCAGAAGCTGGGAGCCCAGAACCTCGATGCGGCCGGAGCCCCTTTTCTCTTCCGCCTCGAGGAGCCCGCCAACGGCTCGGCGGTTGACGGTCCGGCGGCCAGGCTCCGCTATCGCTACCGCCTCGAGTCCGGCTTCAAGGAGCACGAGGCCACGCTCCTCTCGGAGCTGCGCATCGAAATCCGCCGCGAGGGGGATGGGGATTATCTCCCGCGGCGGCGGTACCGGGGGGAGGGGATCCGCGCCGTGAACGACCGCATCGCCAGGGATGCCATCCTCGAGGAGGAGATCGAGGGCCTGGGGTCCGGCCTCAACCTGGTGCGCTTTGTGGCTCGAACCGAGCTGGGCGGCAAGGAGATCACCAACACCATCGCGCTCTTGGGACCATGAGAGATGAAGAGAGAAAACCAGAAGGCTGGGATGGAGCCTTGCCGGGAGGCGGCGGGGAGAGCGCTAGGATGCCGGAGCGCGGCAGGGAGATGCCCGTGGGGACCTTGATCATCAACGAGTTCGGGAAGGACACGCGGGAGTTCCGCATGGCCGGGGGATCGGTCCGCATCGGCCGCGATCCTCGAGGGGACATCGTCCTCAGCGATATCGCCGTCTCCCGCGCCCATGCCCGGATCGTGCAGCACGGGGAGAGCTTCCTCGTCGAGGACCTCGGGAGCCCCAACGGCACCCTCCTCAACGACATGCGATTGCCGGCGGGGAGCAGCCGGCCGCTGAGCCACGGCGACCGGCTGCAGATTGGCCGCAGCGTCATTCGCTTCCTGGTGCGCTTCACGAGCCGGCTCTCGGCGCGCCTGAAGGAGCGGGAAGGGATTTCAGAGTTTCAGCGCCTTGAGGGGAAGCGAGGGGATTCCCGTCCGGAGGGATACCTCTGCCTCTTCCGCCTCGAGAAGCTCGATCCGGCACTTCTCCTCAGCAGCGAAGACAAGACCGCTCTGCGGCATCCCCTGCGCTCCGACCGGGTGCGGATCGGCCGGGACCTGGACTCCGACGTGGTGCTCGCCGATCCCGCCTCCTCCGAGCGCCACGCCGAGATCGTCTACAACCGCGAGGGCTTTCACCTGATCGACCTCGATTCCACCCTCGGCACCTTTCTGGATGGCGTCGCCGTCCGCGTCGCCCGGCTTTCGCACCGCTCCTACGTGCGCTTCGGCAGGGAAAAGGCTCTCTTCATCATCCGCGAGGAGGGGAAGGATCTGCCCGAGTCCTCCTTCGGCCTGCGCGACCGCCTGGCGGAGCTCTATCCGGATCGGAGGAAGGCCATCCAGAAGGTCTTCAAGGACTGCCGCGCCGGCGGCCTCGACTTCGCCGAGGAGCTGATCTTGCGGGGCGTCCTCGACCCCGAGGAGTGGTGGGAGGCGACCAAGGACTATAAGGACAAGACCACGAGCTGGCGGCTGAGCACCCCTGCCGGCTGGCTGCGGAGAGTCTTCTCCAGGAAGCGCCGAGAAGAAAGGAGTTGAGTTCATGGCAGTTTCCCATTAAAAGCGCATCCCGTCCCTCTGGCTCGGCCCGGCATTCCCGACCCTGGCATGCTTGGGGCTCTTCTAGCTCCTCGCCCTGAGCGGCTGCAGCGGGGGGATCGCCCTGATCGCGGCCCTGGCCGGAAAAAGCGGCGGGGGCTCCGGAGGGGACAACGAACCTCCCTTCGTGGAACTCTTGCCGGTTCCTCCGGAAGCTCTCGCCAGCGGGGTGGTACCCATTGGCTTCCGGATCTTCGACCGGGAGCTAGATCCCGCCGACCTCGAATGGAAAATCGATACCGGTGATGGAACCGGTTTCCGTCCGGCCAACGAGTTCCTCGCCGAACCGTCCGCAGGTAATAATCCCAAAAGGCTCCCTGGACGGGCCTCACTACCTTCTCGATCCCCGGAATCCTGCTCGCTACCGGCTGGATCCCTTGCCGGTGGCTTTCTCCGGGCCCACCCAGGACTGCATCGTTCCCGTCACCGCTTTCGAGCTGCCGCAGGGGGAAGCGTTCGAGCGCGGGAAATACCTCGAGGTCGTCACCGACCCGGTTGCTATCCATCGCGAGAAGACGGAGCTTGAGCATCCCCTGAAGCTCACCCTCCGCCTTCGGGACCACGATCCGGCGCTCCTTGAGGAAATCGCCGCCCATCCCGAAAGGCTGTGGATTTTCTGCAAGGAAAAGGATCCGAAGACCAGTAGAGGAGTCGCGCTGGACATCAACCCCGAGGCCCTGGAGGTGGTCGATTTCGAGAGGGGAAAAGGCGTCGCCTTCCCCATCGCCCGCTTCGGCAGCTACCTGGCGGCCTTCGAGAGGGACAGGAACTGAATTCTCCTGATACTTTGGGGCCTAGAAACACCCTTTCCAAAGATCGCGAAGATCTATTTGGATCCACAGGTCTTATGCCGATTTCCAAAACCCTGAAAAAATATCCGTGACATCTTACTGAAAAGCTCCGTGAGAAAAGATAGGGAGGCCAGTAAACGGTCCGGACTTGATGAAAAGGCCCCAGAAAAATGTCAGTTCTGTAAGTTCAGGAGGATTTCAAAATGCTTCAAAGAGGATCACCCCAATTCGACTATCTTTATCTTTTCCTCGCTTCTCTCGTTTTAAGCCTGGCACCATCGCGTGCCGCATTATCAAAACCCATCACCGTCTTCGGCAAAATCTTGGATCCAGGAGAGCGGTCAACGGCCTACCTGGCTCTTGGCCTTCAACCCAATACCAATTCTCCGAGCACGGAAATCGTGGCGTTCGATCTGACCCATGCGATCAACCAGCTTGGCCGAACCCCCAGCGTCTTCAAAATCATCGATGATGGCATACCGGCCACAGAGCCCGGCGTTTTTTCAGCCGGCCCGGTCACCGGAATCGATGTCGATGCGGTGGCCGCAAAGGACGCGGCCGGCGCGACCATTTACGCCCAAACGGTGCTGGCCTGGGCCTTCGACCCCGAGATCGCTACCGTGCCGGGCTCTTTTCCAGACTGCCTCGATAGGAACATTCTTGGCCTTGCCGGCGATAATCCCGGGAAAGGCTTCCCGGGCACCGTCCTCGGCCCCCCCGATGCTGTTGATCCCGCTTGTTCGGGAGGCATTTTGAGCCAAACGCCTTCCGGCTTCACCTCTTTAGGCCGTGGCGGCGTGCTGGTTCTCTTGATGGCCAGCGGAGTCGCCGATTCCGACCTGGTCCGCTACATTGACCCGGTTGACCAAAAGGAGAAAGGCTACGACCTTTTCTTTTTCGATGCGGGTGGAGCGGGGGACGAGGCCTTTTTCGAGATCGACCTCGCCGACTGCAATGCCAACCGGATCGATGACGCGGCGGATATCGCCGCGGGAACGAGCCGCGACTGCAACCAGAACGCCATTCCGGATGAATGCGAAATCAGGTCCTGTCCGGCTGAGACTTTTCAGGGTATCGACGGCGCCAAGGTCTTCTTTCCAGGAGGGAGG
The DNA here is from genome assembly GCA_016209605.1 of Planctomycetota bacterium. GTDB lineage: Bacteria > Planctomycetota > UBA8108 > UBA8108 > JACQVS01 > JACQVS01. The sequence continues at coordinate 7,291 of JACQVS010000229.1, read as the reverse complement.
TGCAGTTTTGTCGACGCGGTCATTGATTACGCCCCGAATTTCGCCACGGCTGCCTGTCCTTCTCCTCCGCTTCCCAACATCAACTCACCCGATGCGGCCCTTGGACCGCCCGATTTCGCCCTCAACCCGGGTGATATCAGCAAAAGCACGGGAGCCGTTTCATTAGGGGTCGGCGGCGGCGCCAGGTTTGCTTTTACCGACAACCTGCTCATCAATTCCCGCTGAGCTAGGACAGCCGAACCGGATCCGAGCCGGGATATGGTAGACCTTGAGGAGGACTTTGTCAGATGCTCACACGTGAAATAACCAAGCACCTTGTCGTTGTACTAACGTACAGCTCTATTTTTGTCGGATGCGGAGGTGGAGGCGGTGGAGGTGGAGGCGGTAGAGACGGAGGCTCCGAACCATGTATTGCCAACTGCATACGAGATGGACTTTCCCCACGCTTCTGCGAGTCATTCTGTCGCGGAACACCCCCAGAACGAGGTACATCAGATGGTCCGGCGAGAGTCATAGCAGCAGATCTTAATAACGATGGGATAATGGATCTGGCGACGGAGAATAGAGGCTTCGATAACGGAATTTCGGTGCTTATTGGTAACGGGGATTGGAGCTTTCAGCCCGAACAACGTATCCCTATTAATGGTTTTGTCGGAAACTTGCACCCTGGCGACGTCAATAGCGACGGCATCACTGATTTAGTAGCAACCATAGATCCAACTGAAGCTATTGACCAGTTGACTGAGTTTTTGATTTTGCTTGGCAGTGGAGAAGGGGGATTCTGCCAGCGAGCTTTTGAGGCCGGTGGAGAACCTTGGTCGTTAAGAGTGATCGACTTGAATGACGATAACTTCCTTGACATTGCAGCTAGCGGCCTGGTTGCGGAGAACGAGATTTCAATCTTTCTGGGTAATGGAGATGGCACCTTTCAAGCCCGACAAACCTATGAGGCTGGAGAAAATCCTGTTTTCCTTCAAATGACGGACGTGAGTGAAGATGGCGCTTTAGATATCCTCATCGCCAATCTGGTTCGTGACTCCTCCGATCAGATCTCGGTCTTGCTCGGCAAGGGCGATGGTTCATTTGGTCCTCCCCAGCCTGTTTTTTTTGTTGGCCCTGAGCTCACTTTTGCAAGCAGTGGCCATTTAAATGATGACGGTAGGATTGATTTGGTTATAGGGGCCAGTAGTAGGGAGAATTTCATCAATCGTTTTGAGGATGTATCCGTTTTGTTCGGGGATTCAACTGACCTCTTTACTGTTGTAGAGACCTTTCGTTTTAGGGGGGAAGGTCGAGCTGTAAAAATAGCTGACTTGAATCACGATAAATTTGGAGATCTTTTAGTGATAAATGGCACTGAGTTCCTTAGAGTATTCCTGGGTCATGGGGATGGCACATTTTTGGGCAGAAGAGATAGAGATGGGTTTTTGGATGGAGATGGAAAATATTTCTTTAAGGTAGGATATCCTTCAGAGTCCTTTGAGGTGGCAGACCTGAATGCCGACGATTTTCTTGATGTAATGATAACGACGAGCGGTTTTAACAATAATTACGTTTTGATTTTAACTGGGACAGGTGATGGCAGGTTCCAGCAAAACTCCGCTGGAACATTCTGGCAGCGCCGGTATTCGGTTGGCGGTACTTATCGCTCTGGGCCCAAAACACCCGTGACAAGTTGTGTTGAGTAATTGGAGGGATCACGAAAGGCGACCACCATAATATCCCTAGGGTCTAGCACCTGACGGACACCTCCAGTCTCACTAGAAACTAGACAACAAGGAAGAAACGCAGTCAATGCTGAAGGAACGAAGGAACTGACCTATGCAAAATAAACAGCTTTTGCCATTTTATAGCATTTTTCTGATCTTTTCTGGATGCAGGAATAGTGGTGATAACGAGAAATCTAGACCACCCAATCCAACTGTATTCACAGCTAACGGCTTAGAGTTAAAATTCCCCCCAGGAACCTCAACCTCAATTATTACCGCTACGGACCTGTCCTCAGATGAAATCCCGAAGGAAACAATGGAGGCCATCCAAAAGGCTCATATGGTTTTTCTCCTCGCCTTCCGGGTTAATGTGGACGGCATGGATGTTCAAATCGCTGCTGATGGTTTCACGGGGCCAAATACTTTTGGCTTGGTTTCTGGTCAGGCAGTAGTGTTACAAGTTCGAACCAATGATCCAGCCTTGCTTGTTGATGTTGCCCATATAACAGAAGACGAAATTGCAAGCGCTTCGAAACCATTTCCCGGGGTAACTGTACCTGGTACTTTCGTAGTCGCAGCCTTCGCGCCCGAGTTAGGAAGCGTTCAGCCTGTCTTTCTTCAAGGATTTGTCAATTCCGAAGCAGGACCTGTTTCAGGGGCAGTAGTCCAGACTCTCGAAAGTCCATTTTCTGCTTTAACCGATGATGAAGGCACCTATACGACTTATAGCGGTTTCATCCTGGATGAACTTCCGGTTGAAACCACCGTGATCGCCGAGGAGAGAATTATCGCTCAAGATAATTCGGTCCTCTGGATACGCGCTGGTTCCGTCAACGCTACTTTACGATCAGAAACACTTGAACCATCGGCCATAAAAATACATACCGTTCCGATTATTTTTATCAACATCGAATTGATTGACCGCAGCGCCTCATTACGCACACAAATCTTGAGTTTCTGGATCCAATGCGATGAACAATTAAAAAAGGAATTGGATGCTCTTTTTAAAGAATTCAGATCCGCTATAGAGAATTCTTTCCAATTTGAGATAGATAAGGTTGAAAATCCGATTCACCTTGCTGAGAACGGTCAAACAACATTTAAGAAGATCATTCAGCCAAATCGTATGAGGCTTTTTCTGGAGAATTTAAGGGATGTCATACCCAATCCACCCATTTGTGAAAACAATCTGAACCTAAAGTTGGAAGGTATTGAAATCTTTGCATTTGAGCTAGTCATCGCTTCAGGAGGTACCGTGCCCCCCGGAATTGTAGACGCTGCTCCATCTCTTAAAAAACTTGATAAAGATTTTGAGCTCGCCGTATTGCTCACCGGAGAGCCTCTCCCACCTGGAATAACTCAAGCCAAAACCGCATTGCATATTACCACCAACGTCACAAAAATTGGCCTGAAGCTTCTCTTTCAATTGCCGTTTCTTCAAGTAGCCACATACTATTGTCCGCCCCAGTCCCAACCGGATGCCATTAAAGAATTTGTCAAGACTGACTTCTACCAGACATTCGTGGATATCATTGTCACCAAACCAACTAAAGGACTCACGGGTAACTGGCAAGTTAAAATTGAAGGGTGCGATACGAATGACGAAGGAGAGGTCAGTTGCGGAACGCGTGAAATGGAACTGTCTGTCACACAGATGGATGGCACGTTGAAGGGGTCTGGAATTTTATCAGAAGGTAATATTACCCTCCCTCCCTTCTGTACTTTGAGATGCAACCCATCAAGCTGTGACGTAGAAGCTTTTCTCGCCGGGACACTTAATGATCCCATTGTTGAGTTTACTCTAAAGGCTGAAAGGTCTGCTTTCGAGGAATGCCGTTTTGGCGACATCCAATGTAGCCTTAGGCAGGGAATATCTCTCGGAGCCAGCTGCAGAGGTCGAGTGTTTACCGATGGGGGCCTTTTTAGAATTACCGGAGACTGCACCTTAACCTTTGACGATATTTGCGAAATATCAGGAATATGCGCTGAGTTTATTGAATGCGGTGGCAGTTCACGGGGCGATGGAAAGTTGGAGGTTCTTATTGTTCCTTAAGCTCATCTATTTGGGCCAGGTTTGCAAAATATCAGACCAGATGAAGATCAAGGGATGGATTTCTCGGCCTCGTTCTTGAGGAGCCCTTCGAGTGATTACATCTTTTTTTTGTTGCGGCCTTGGCTGCTTTAGGGCCTAGAAATACCCTTACCCGGGGTCGCGAAGATCTATATCTATCCACAGGTCTTATGCCGATTTCCAAAACGCTATAAAAATTTCTGTGACATCTTCCTGAAAAGCTCCGTGAGAAAAGATAGGGAGGCCAGTAAACGGTCCGGACTTGATGAAAAGGCCCCAGAAAAATGTCAGTTCTGTAAGTTCAGGAGGATTTCAAAATGCTTCGAAGAGGATCACCCCATTTCGGCTATCTTGATTTTTTCTTTGTCTCTCTCGTTTTGAGCTTGGCGCCATCGCGCCTCGCATTATCAAAAACCGTCACCGTCGTTGGCAAAATCTTGAATTCAGGAGAGCGGGCGGCGGCCTACCAGGCTCTTGGCCTTCAACCCAATACCAACTCTCCGAGCACGGAGATCGTGGCGTTCGATTTGACCCATGCGATCAACCAGCTTGGCCGAAACCCCAGCGTCTTCAAAATTATCGATGACGCCATACCGTCCACAGGGCCCGGCGATGCATCTGCCGGCCCGCTCACCGGAATCGATGTCGATGCGGTTGCCGCAAAGGACGCTGGCGGCGCCACCATTTACGCCCAAACGGTGCTGGCCTGGGCCTTCGGCCCCGAGATCGCTACCGTGCCGGGCTCTTTTCCAGACTGCCTCGATAGGAACATTTCTGGCCTTGCCGGCGATAATCCCGGGAAAGGCTTCCCGGGCACCGTCCTCGGCCACCCCGATGCTGTTGATCCCGCTTGTTCGGGAGGCATTTTGAGCCAAACGCCTTCCGGCTTCACCTCTCTGGGCCGCGGCGGTGTACTGGTTCTCTTGATGGCCAGCGGTGTTTCAGACCCCAACCTGGTACGCTACATTGACCCGGTTGACCAAAAGGAGAAAGGCTACGACCTGTTCTTTTTCGATGCGGGTGGAGCGATTTTTATCCTCCAGGATCCCTTCGATGGAGCAGGCCAGCCGGTTCCCTGCGGCCTCCTACTCGCCTGGGTAGCGAGTTTGACCCAACCACACACCTCCCTGGCGCCTGGCGAGAATGAGATTTTTGTCGTCCACCTCTCCGCTGCCCCGGGGGCCCAGACGGAGTGTTCGGCGGTCCAATTTCTGGAAGAGTTCCGGTCCAAACCGGACAGCCCGCCGCAGAAGAATGCCGTGACGGTGAATGGGACGGCCATGATTTCAGCGGCTACAGAAGACACCGTTTTTTGCCTTTGCAGGCCTCTCCAAATAGAACTCGATTCCCTTCCAGATGCAGGTGTCCAGGACCCCTACCAAGGAAAGGACTTCCCTTATTCCCATTCGATCCCCGTCTCCGGAGGAACCCCGCCCTACACCTGGGCGATCCGAGATGGCTCCCTCCCGCCAGGACTTTTTCTAGATCCTTTGACGGGCCGGATCTCCGGCGCCCCTCTGCCTGGAAGCATCGGCAACTATCCTTTCACCGTGGAAGTGTGCGATTCGTGCCTTTGTGAGGGAAAAATTCTCGAGATTCAAGTGGCCTCCCGGGCAGAGGGCGAACCGCTTCCCTCCCCAGGGGGAAGGCATGGGGGCGACGGTTGCGGCGCGGTCTTGCCGATCTCCCGCGGCAATGGCTTTTGGGATGCCGTGAGCGGGCTCTTTATCTACCTGATACCCCTGGGAATTCTTTTCTTAAGAAAGATGAATCGTCCCATGGCGAAGCTTATCCCAATTATTATCCTGAGCGGCTGCGTGACCACCAGGGTCAAGCTTGAGGAAAAGATCCGCCACGAGAAGGTGGCGGTCTTCTCCGAGGACTCCCGGTTCAAGAAAATCGAGAACCTGATCTACGAGCATCTGATCATGGAATCGGTCATCCCCGTTGAACGGGAAAAGCTCAAGAAAATAATGGAGGAAAAGGGCATCCAGCCCAGCGAGGAGGCGACCATCGACGCGGCCAGGGTCCTGGGAGCGAGCTACCTCATCATCGTCTCCATCGATGAGATGATCGCAAACGAGCTTTCTTATGTCGGCGACCCCCTGCCGCCGCCTCAGCTCGTGATCTCCAGCCACATCACCTCCGTGGAGACGGGTAGAATCGTCGGCGCTGGATACAGCCGCGCGTCGCTGATCGGCCTGCAGACCTTCCACAAGGTCATGTCCTATCCGACCCTCTTCATCTGGACGCTGACCTTCCAACCACTCATCAACGGCCTCTTCGCCCCCTCGCGGCAAACCCTCTTCGACTGGACGGTTGGGGACCATTTCGAGGGATATGTGGAAAGCTAGGAAGACATTGACGAAGTTGATGCCGTCCGGTGAGATAAGGTTTTGCGTCTTTACAGCTTCCCGCTCTTCACCCTGCCGCTTCCAGCCCGGCTCCGGAGCTTGTCGCGGGCCCGGGCGAAGATCATGTGCACGGCCCCTCGCGTCTTCCCCAGGCGCTCGGCGATCTCCTGCGCAGAAACTCCTTCGATGACCCGGGCGACGGTGACGTACCGCTCGAGGGGACTGAGATCCTTGAGCAGCCGCAGGATGCGCTGGTACTCCTCCTGGCGGACCACCTGGGCGGTCACCGAGGTGGACTCCTTGGGGAGCCCATCGAGGGGATCCGCTCTTCCCGTCTCTTCCGCCGCCAGGAAGGCGGCGGTCGCCTCCCGTTTGGCATCTCGCTTCTCCACCTTGAAGTGGTAGCGATAAGCCTCGGAAATCTCCTGGTCGGCCATGCGGATGAGAGCCATCTGGATGCCCAGCCGATCCGCCCGCTCCGAGAAGGACTTGAAGTCCTTGTAGATGTGGAGGTAAAGGTTCTGGAGGATGTCGGCCGGGTCGAGCTTCCGCAGCAGGCGCCGGCCCATGTTGTATTGGATGTAGACGAGGATACGGGCCGCATGGCGCGAGAAGAAGCGGTCGAAGGCCTGGCGATCACCCGCCTGCATGCGGGAGTAGATTTCCCGGGTGATCTTGCTGGTCGTGCTCATGAGGATCGATCCGCAAACCGCTCCCTTCATGATAAGCGGGTCGCCTGTGACCTTCAACGGATTTTCTGCCGGCGGGTGCACCAACGGATTTGTAGCCCCCCCTTGGCTGAGCCAGCCCCTCCGCCAGCCCAGGGGTTTCGTAACGGAGTTGCGGAATCCTTTTGGTTTAAAGCCCCGGCTCAGCCCCGGATCGCCACGACGAGGAGCTCCTGCTCCGCTGGCTCTTTGTCGTCAGCGGCAGCAGAAAGCTTCTTCCGGGCGAGCTGGAGCCGCTCCAGGGCCTCCTTCTTGGAGTAGCCGATCATTATCATAGCCTTCAGGAGGCCTTCGGCTCCCGCCGCGCCGTTCCATTCCGCAATTGCGGGTGCGCCAGGCCAAGCCTGGGAAAGGAGGACGGATGTAGCAATGCATTGCTGAAACCTTTCAAAGGAACCCAGTGGGTAGTCAATCCCACCTGGCAAAGTT
>JACQVS010000228.1 GCA_016209605.1 Planctomycetota bacterium | reverse complement strand
ATGTTGGTCTCTACCTCGCCGGGGTTGACCGCCAGCCCCGGCACCCGGACCAGGGCCTCGGCCAGGGCGCGGGCGTGGCGATGGTCCTCCTCCAGTCGCGCCACCATGGTCTTCAAGGCCACCAGGCCGCAGGCGGCGACGATGCCGGCCTGCCGCATGCCGCCGCCCAGGCGCTTCCGGGCCCGGCGGGCTTCATCAATGAACCGGGCCGGGCCGACGGCCAGCGATCCGACCGGGCAGGAGAGCCCCTTGGACAGGCAGAAGCTCACGGAGTCGGCGTCGCGGGCCAGCTCGGCGGCCGGGAGCTTGAGGGCCACCGCGGCGTTGAAGATCCGCGCCCCGTCGATGTGGACCTTGAGGCCGTGCTCCCGCGCCATGGCGGCCATTTCCTTCTGCAGCGGCGGGCGGAGGATGGCGCCGCCCCCCAGGTTGTGGGTGTTCTCGAGCCAGAGGAGGCGGGGCCTGGGGAAATGGACGTTGGCGGAGCGGATGGCCGCGCGGAAGGAGTCCGGGTCCGGCCGGCCGCGCTCGGCCCGGTAAAACCGCGGCGTGTAGCCGGCGAGGCTGCAGAGGCTGCCGCACTCGTAGTTGTAGACGTGGGCGCCCGGGTCGAGGAAGACTTCATCGCCGTGGCCGCCGTGGCCGATGAGGGAGACCAGGTTGGCCATGGTGCCGCTCGGCAGGAGGAGCGCGGCCTCCTTGCCGAACAGCCGGGCGGCCTCCTCCTCGAGGCGGTTGGTGGTGGGGTCCTCCCGCAAGACATCATCTCCCAGCTCGGCGCGCGCGATGGCCTCGAGCATTTCAGGAGTTGGGAGAGTCTGGGTGTCGCTGAACAAATTGATCATTTTTTCAGTTGTCCTTTATTCGTTCTGGCCTTTTGCACATTTTGCGAGCTGTCTGCAGCTCGCAAAATGTGCAAAAGGCTTTAATTTCGCAGTTAATTATCGCCTATGGACTTACAATTCGTATAATACCTGGAATTTCGGTGCGATCCCAATTCATCTGGGATTAGCAAAAAATCCACTTAGCTTTTGCATATTTTTGCTCGCAGACGGTCAAAAATATGCAAAAGGACAGTTTATTTAAGATCAACAGAAAAACCCAGATGCTTTTGCAACATTTTGACCGAAGACGGTCAAAATGTTGCAAAAGGAAGAACATGGACCTTCCAGAGCCTTACCCGCAATTCGACCGCTTCCAGATCCGCTTCCGGCCCGTGGGGGAGCGGAAGAGCAAGTTCCGCATCGACGACATCGCCGTGGACCCCGATGCTCCGCCTCCCGATCCCGGCCGAGCCGGCGGGGAGATCGCCGCCCTGGCGGCCGAGATGCGCCGGGCGCGAGAGCGGCGGGCGCCGGTCATCCTCTGCCACGGCGCCCATCTCATCAAGAACGGCCTCGCGCCGCTCCTCATCCGCCTGGTGGAGGAGGGCTGGCTCACCCACGTCGCCACCAACGGCGCCGGCTCCATCCACGACTGGGAGTTCGCCTTCCTGGGCCGCAGCACCGAGGACGTCCGCGCCAACGTCGCCGTGGGCGAGTTCGGCATCTGGGAGGAGACCGGGGCTTACCTCGGGCTGGCGCTGCTCCTGGGCGCCCTGGAGGGGATCGGGTACGGCGAGGCGGTGGGGAAGCTCATCGCCGAGGACCGCCTCTCCGTTCCTGCTCGCGAGGAGCTGCGCCGGCGGGCGCAAGCGAGCGTGGAAGGCGGCGCTTCAGGCCAGGAGGGAGCCGCCGCGGCCCTGGATCTCCTTTTCCTCATGGATCAGGGCAAGGTCCAGGCGGGGGAGCTCGCCATCCCCCATCCCTGGAAGCACCGCAGCATCCAGGCGCGGTGCTACTTGAAGAGGGTGCCGTTCACCGTCCATCCCGGCATCGGCCAGGACATCATCTACAGCCATCCTCTGCTGGCCGGCGGCGCCGTGGGCCAGGCGGCGCTGGCCGATTTCCTCATCTACGCCCAGGCGATTCGCGGCCTCGAAGGCGGCGTGTACCTGTCGGTGGGATCGTCGGTGATGTCGCCGATGATCTTCGAGAAGTCCCTGTCCATGGCCCGGAACGTCCTCCGGCAGCAGGGAAAAACGCTGGAGGACTTCACCATCGCCGTCAACGACCTGGCGGCGGTGGACTGGGACTGGTCGAAGGGAGAGCCGCCGGTGGATAATCCAGCCTACTACGTCCGCTTCATGAAGTCTTTCTCGCGCATGGGCGGCAAGCTGAGCTACATGGGCCTCGACAACCGCGTCTTCCTCGAAAACCTCTACTGCCGGCTGCGCGCATGAAGTTTGCCCAGGTGCTCTTCGACCTCGATGGGACGCTCATCGACTCCCTGCGCGACCTCCATCAATCGGTCAACCACGTCCTGGCCCTTTACGGCCGGCCGCCGCTCCCGGCGGAGGGGGTGCGGGGCTATATCGGCGATGGCGTGCGCGTGCTCCTGTCGCGCTCCTTCCTGGGCTGGCAGGAGACGGAGCCGCCTGCCGATTCACGAGCAGCGCCGCCGCCGGGCGCCGGGGCCACGGTCGAGGAGCTGGAAAGGGCCCGGCAGGCCTCCATCGCGGCGCTGCTCGCCCGAGCCCGGGAGATGCGAAGCCCCAGCTTGGATGAGGCGGTGAAGACCTTCCGCGCCCACTACGCCGAGCACCTGCTCGACCACACGGTGCTTTATCCCGGCGTCGCCGAGGCGCTCCGGCGGCTTCGCGATCGGGGAGCCGCCCTGGCGGTGGTGAGCAACAAGCCGCAGCTCCACAGCGACAAGATCCTCGCTGGATTGGGGGTGCGGCCGTTTTTCCAGGCGGTGGTGGGCGGCGACGCGCTCCCGGTCACCAAGCCCGACCCGGCGCCGCTTCTCCTGGCGCTTGAAATATTGTGGGGGCGGCCCGAGACCGCCTGGATGGTCGGGGACAGCGGCAACGACCTCCTGGCGGGGCGGAAGGCCGGCTGCCGGATCGCCGCGGTGGCTTATGGGCTGAACGACGTGAGCCAGCTCCTCCCGTATCGGCCGGATCTGGTCTTGAACGATCTCCGGGAGCTGCTGGAGACGAAGGATTGAGAGGGAGAACCATGACTCGAGGATTGGCGACCATTCTTCTGGCTGTGGCGGTGGCAATCGGCTCCTGGGGCGAGGACAAACCGGATGAAAAAGAGCTGCGCTTCTGGCTCGAAAACCTCTTCTGGCATCACCGCTTCAGCGACGAAGAGGCGGCGGGGGCCTTGAATCGAAGCGCCGAGGAGGTGAAGGAGCTGAAAAAGAAATTCGGCCTCGGCGCCGAGCCGGCTCAGCCGACGCGAGAGAGAATATTGGTCCTGCCATACCCCGGCGGGCGCCACCCGCGCATCGGCTTTCTCGATGGCGCCGTCAATCCCCAGCGCGACACCAAGGCGAGCGTCTTCCTGCCGTGGAAGGGGAGCGAGAAGGATTACGTGGTGATCGATCTCCCCGAGGCGCTGTGGTCGAACCTCGGCTTGACCTACCTGGCGCACACCCACATCCCGACCATCTGGGACAAGGCCGGCGTCAAGCTGGATCCCATCGACTGGAGCCGCAAGCCGGATGGCGGGCTGGAGTCGAAGCGAACCTTGCCCAACGGCCTCGAGTTCGCCGCCCGCGTCCAGCCCCAGCAGGACTCCGCCGGCCTGGAGCTCAAGCTCAAGAACGGAACCGCGGAACAGCTCACCGGCTTGCGGGCGCAGATCTGCGTCCTGCTCAAGGGGGCGGCGGACTTCAACGCCCAGACCAACGCCAACAAGGTGATCGATGGGGCGGTGGCGGCGGTGAAGTCCGCCGATGGCAAGCGCTGGATCGTGACCGCCTGGGAGCGCGGCAGGGCGTGGGGCAATCCCCCCTGCCCCTGCCTGCACTCCGATCCGGTCTTCCCGGACCTTGAGCCCGGCGAGGAGGCGGCGGCGCGAGGAACGCTCTTTTTTTACGAGGGGGAGGATCCCAGGGGGGAGGCGGAGAGGAGGCTGCGAGGTCTTGTCGAGACGAGGCTCGCGGAGACGCCGGAGAGCGCCGGCGTCCGCATCGCCCTCGACCACGGCGACCGGGCCGATGTCGACGCGACCATCGGGGAGGCGCCCGCGCCTTCCTTCCGCCTCCTCCTCCCCGAGGCGGTGCTCGCCGAGGGGAAGCCCCTGGCGAGCGGCGTCCACACCGCCGCCGGCGCGTGGATCGAGGCGAAGGGGGCCTGGCAGGGGGCCATACGCCCCGGCGAGGCCGTGGAGTGCGCCGTGCGCCTCGAACCGCGCCGGGGCGACGTTCTCATCGCGATCCTGGTCAAGAACGTCTCGGCGCGCGCCTTTGAGGACGTCCGCGTCGACCTCTGCGCCAACCTCTGCCGCCTGCCGAAGACCTGGGAGAAGGAGTGGTCGAACCGCGACTTCATTCCGGCGAGCGTCCCTTTAAACCGCGACGAGCAGGGAAAATACTGGTACCGGGAGCTGACGCCGCGGCGGCTCAAGGCCTGGAGCCCGGAGGAAGGCTGGATCGAGATGCATCCCCGGCCGGAGCAGGCGGACCGGCTGCCCGAAAATCCCTATGAAGCCCAGCTCGGCGCCGGAGACCGAAGCCTCGCCTGCGCCGTCCCTTCTCTCGATGGGAAGCGCTTCTTTTACCAGGCCTGGGCGGCGAAGCGCTCGCGCCATCAGAGCCCCTTCAGCGGCAACGCCTGCATGCATCTCCGCCCCCAGGTCGCGGAGCGGCTCGAGCCCGGCGAGTTGGCGGTCCTCCTCGGCGCCGCCGGCGTATTCGCCGGCGGCGCCGAGGATCTGGCGCGCCATTTTGAAAAGTTATGTGCATCGGCGCCAGCGGTCGATGCCGCCGGCCGGCCGTTCATCCTGAAGCGCGGCACCATCGACCTCGACCTGGTCGAGACCACGCCGATCCTCTTTCAGGGGCGGGCCTGGCGCTTCGAGTGGGTGCGGGAGGGCTACTGGAACAATGCGCTCCGACAGAACCATTTCCGCTTCGTCGACCTGGCGACCGGCGCGGCCACGGAGCCTTTCGCCCGCGGCCACGATTTCGGGAGCGCCTTCGCCGACGGAGACACGATGTACGTCACCGGCACCTGGGAACGGCGCGAGGTGCGCGTCTTCGCCTCGAGGGACTTGAAGAGCTGGGAGACCTGGCCCGCGATCAACCGGCCGGGCTACGGCATCTTCAACACCTCGGTCACGAAGGCCGGCGAGGAGTACGTGCTCATGTTCGAGATCGATAAACCCCTGGAGGAGGCCGGCGCGGCGTTCACGGCGCGCTTTGCGAAGTCGCGGGACTTCCGCCGCTGGGAGATCACGCCGCCCGAATGCAACTACGCCAGGGACCGCTACACCGCGCCCCACTGCCTGCGCTGGCTCGACGGCTGGTTCTACGACTTTTACCTCGAGGCCCACGAGGGCTACGAGATGCGCGTCGTGCGCTCCCGCGACCTCGTCCGCTGGGAGCCCAGCCCCTTGAACCCGGTGCTGCGCGCCTCGCCCGAGGACAAGCTCATCGCCAATCCCCGCCTGAGCGAGGAACAGCGCCGGAAGATCGCCGCCGCCAGGAACATCAACAACTCCGACATCGACTTCTGCGAGCGGAACGGCCGCCTCCTCATCAACTATTCCTGGGGGAATCAGCAAGGGATCGAGTTCCTCGCCGAGGCCGTCTACCCCGGCACCCTGGAGCAGTTCCTGCGGGGGTGGTTTCCGGGGAGGTGATTTGCGGCCGCTCCGGGGGCATTTTCTGCCGCGGTTTTATTTATCAGGTCGGGGTCATGAAGAGGCTTTTTGAAATGGCGTGAAAGCGTGATCATGGTCACAGCCTCTAAAAAGCCCCCTTATAACATCCAAATTGAGGTTTTGAGGAAGGTCGCCAGCGCTGGAAGCGCGCCTTCAGGGTTTTTCCGCCCAGGAGAAGGGCTCATTGCCATGCGTCAAGTTCATCTTCGTCTGCAGATCGAATTGAGGGAAATCACCTATGGCTTCCAAACGTTCTCCGGTTTCGGTGGAAGATAAGCTCCGCCGGGTCAAGGTAACCATTGACCGCAGCTTGGAAGATCGCGCCCGGCGGCGGAAGGTGGAGGTGCCGATTCCGGTCGAGGCGGCGCGTGGGTCAGCTCCGCTTCAGGGACCGATGTCGTTCGACCAGCTCAAATCGGGCGGATTCATCAAGCAGCGCCAGAAAAACCTCTTCACGGTGCGCCTGCGCTGCCCGGGGGGGCGGGTCCCAGCCGCCTGGCTGCGTGCGGCGGCGGAAGCGTGCGAGCGCTACGGCAAGGGCTACGTGCATCTCAGCTTCCGCCAGTCCATCGAAGTCCCCTATGTGAACTTCCGCGACTTCGCCGAGATCAGGCGTCTGACTTCGGAAGCGGGGGCTCGAGTCGCCACCTGCGGGCCGCGCGTTCGGGCGCCTACCGCCTGCAGCGGCTGCGAGTACAATCCCAATGGGCTCACCGATACGCAGGCCATGGCCCAGCTCGTGGACCGCGAGTTCTTCGGCGAGGAGTACTACCACAAGTTCAAGATCTCCTTCTCCGGCTGTCCCATTGACTGCGCCCGCTCGAATGAAATGGATTTGGGTTTTCAAGGCGCGGCCTATCCCGTGTGGAAGGAGCCCACCTGCAATGGCTGCACCATCTGCTCCAAAGCCTGCCAGGAAGGGGCGATCGTCCCCGACCTCAAATCGGGGAAGCCGATCTTTGACGCGGCCAGGTGTCTGTACTGCGCCGATTGCATCCGCGCCTGTCCGACGGAGTCCTGGCAGGCAGGCGCCGTCGGCTGGAACGTGCGCGTGGGCGGCCGCCATGGCCGCCACCCCCACAACGGGCCGGTTGTCGCCAGGCTCATCCCTGACTCGATGGTGCCAGGGGTCATCCGCGCGGTGCTCGACTGGTACCGCGAGAATGGGAAGGGGAAGGGGCGAACGCGGATCGGCGACCTCCTGAAGGCTCCCGGCGCCATGGCCTCTCTCCTTGCCGCCCTGGAGCCGGCGGTGAACCATCACCTGGTGCGCGATGCCGGTCCTCCGGAGCCGATTGCGATCCATCGCTATCCCGCGGCCCCGCCGCCACAGGCCCGGAGCTCGGCAGCGGGTCCGGCGAAGTCTTCGGCTCCCCAGCCCAGCCCTGTCCGTACTCTCGACGTCTGCGGCATGACCTGCCCTGGCCCCTTCGCCGAGGTCAAGGCGGTCCTCGACGCCATGCAGCCGGGAGAGCGGCTTGAGGTGGTCCTCGATGCCGAGACTTTGACCACGCTGCCAAGGAGCATCAAGGAGGAGGGCCACCGGATCATCGCCACGGACCGGCTGGAAGGGGCGCGTTACCGATTGCTCATCGATCGCGGCGCAAATGCGGGGAGTTCGGAAAGTTAAGGAGTCCTGTTCATGGCCATCGATGTTATCGTCAATCCCGGCGGTTGCTGGGGCCGTTTGATCGGCGAGGACTGCGATCAGGGAGCATGCGACCAGTGCGTGCAGATGTGCCCGGAGGTGTTCGAGAAGCCCATTGCCAATGCTTGCGCCCGCGTTCGCTTGGGCGCCGACCTCGCCAGGCACGTGGAGCGGATCCGCCAAGCGATCGAGGCCTGTCCATCGGACGCCATCCGGCTGCTGGCGCGCTAGAAAACCAAACCGCCGGTGTGGATCTTCTCTTATATGGATATTGAATTTGAGTTTTTACTGTCTTTCAGCTGTGGCTTTTCCTCTGCTGCAGTTGTTTGTCGGCGTTTTAAAATGGAGCTGCATGCCGAGAGAGCCTGGGAGCGCAAATAAACAACGGAGGTGCGCAAATGAACGTTCGAAGGTCCATTTCCCGGCGGGGTGTCGTTTTGCTCTTCGCATTCCTGATCTCCAGGAACCTCCAGGCCGTGGAGTACCGGGACGATTTTGAGGAAGGAGGCCAGCGGCTCGACTGGGATCACAAGACGGACTGCCTCGGGGGAGAGTGGCGAGTTGAGGGCGGCAAGCTGGTCCTGGCGGACCCCCTCAGTTTGAGGATCGGGACCTGGCTCTTGACCCCTTTCAGCGGGAACGTATCCGTCCGCACCCAGGCGACCTCGACGGCGAATGGATACTTTGCCTGCTTCCTGCATGGCAGTGCATGTAAAAACGCGTACTGGGGAACCGTGAACTTTGCCACCGGGGAGGCGTCGATTGGACGGACCGTCAATGCATCTGGGACGATACTTGCAAGCACCTTTCTTGGGAACTTGACTCCAGGCGAAGAGGTCATCCTCCAGTTCGACCGCATCCGAAACCGCCTCGAATTGCGCGCCTGGCGTCCCGGGGAGAACCCGCCGGCGGATCCCCTGAGCGCGACCGACGAGACCTTTTCCAGTGGAAGTGCAGGGGTCTTCTACGAGCCTTGGACAACAGGCGCGAAGGGCGTGTTCGAGTACGTTGAAATCACCAATCATCCGCCGCCCGAGGCCGCCTTCACCATAACCCCGGAGGCCGGCCTGGCGCCGCTCGAGGTCGTCCTGGACGCCTCGGCAAGCGCCGCGGCGGAAGGCGGACGCATCGTGCTCTACAGCTGGAACTTTGGCGATGGAAACGTCGAGGAAACGGCTGGCGCCTCCTTGAAGCACATCTACCGGGAGCCCGGACTCTACCGGATCCAGTTGACGGCGACCGACGACAGCGGGGTCGTGAGTTCCAAGGTAACCTACATTCTGGCTGTCGGCTGCCCCCCGGCGGACACGGCCCCCTGGGCGGCCGCCGACATCGGCGCTCCCGCGTACCCCGGAAGCGCCCGGATCGAGGGGACCGGTGAGGCGCAAGCGATCCACCTGTGCACGGGCGGAACCGGCTTCTCCTCAACTGACGATGCCCTCTTCCTCTACCGGGAGCTCACCGGCGACTTCCGCATCACGGCCAGGGTCTCGGAGTTGGCCAATTACACAATGGCCTCGCGGATCGGCGTCCTCTTCCGGGAGAGCCTCGACGCCGGGTCGCGCTCGGCGGCGACCCTGCTGGAGAGGCCTTTTCAAGCCGATCCGAGTATCCGATTCACGTTCCGGCTCCAGACTGACGGGAGCCTCGACGAGAGCACCATGACCAAGCCCGGCGGCGGGTTCCAGGGATGGATCCGCATCGAGCGACGCGGCGACGTGTTCACGGCCTCGAGCTCCGTGGACGGCCAAGCCTGGTCGGAGCTCGGCTCTCAGGAAATCCCCTGGCTTCCGGCGACCCTCCTCGGCGGGGTGGCCGCAGCCCGCGGAGGAGCCTGGTTGCCGGGCTCGAAGGCCCTGCATGCGGTGGTCACGGACCTCGAGGCGGCGCGTCCTTTACCTGACTTCCGCCGCGGCGACTGCAACGGCGATGGCGAGGTATCTGGAAGCGTCACCGACCCCATCTTCTTCCTCCAGTACAATTTCCTCGGCGGCGCCGCGCCGCCGTGCCGGGCGGCCTGCGATGCCAATGGCGATGGCGATCTGAGCGGCGTCACGGATGCGATTTACCTCCTCGAGTTCAACTTCCTCGGCGGGCCGCGGCCGGCCGCGCCGTTCCCGGATTGCGGGCCCGGCGAGCTGGAGAAGGATGCGGAGCTGGGCTGCGATAGCCCGCCGGCAACCGAAGCTTGCCAGTGATCGCGCCAAGAATCCAAAACCGGCGCCGCTCGCCTCCTCGGATGGCTGGGCGCTGCCGGGGGAAGCTGGGGAGGTCGCGGCACCAGCCCCAACCCCTTGACAACCTCAAGCTCCGTGGCCACACTTCCATTACACCCTACGAGAGAGGAGGCAACCATGTCAGGGTCCCGCGGCCGAGATCCGGATAATCGGACGAGGCTAGGTCCCCAGTCATTGAGCTTCCCGGTGGACCTGGAGGGCCAGAGGTCCGAGCGGACGTTTCCCTTCATCATCGGCGTGCTCGGCGACTTTTCAGGCCAGCCTGCCGGATCGCTTCCACCGCTCTCGGAGAGGAAGTTCATCCAAGTGGACCGGGATAATTTCGACGGCGTGCTGGCGGCCTTCTCACCGGTCCTGAATTTCACGGTCGAAAATTTCCTCCGACGCGACGGCGGCCTCATGACGATCGGGCTGGGATTTCAGAAGCTTGGAGACTTCGAGCCGGCCAGGATCGTCGAGCAGGTCAAGCCGCTCAAGAAGCTCCTCGAGGCTCGGAATCAGATGGGGATGGGGGCGGCCGCAGCCGCACCGAGCGAAGAGGCGGGGGCTCCTACCTCCCTCCTGGATCGGATTCTTGAAGAGACCGATTCGGCTTCAGGCGTGCGCCGCGATCCTGAATCCGCCCGTAGCGGCGCCGCTGATGCGTCAACGATTGACCGCCTCCTTTCCCGGCAGCTGGCGGCCATCCTCCACGCCAAAGAATTCCAGCGCCTTGAGTCCTGCTGGCTTGGACTCCGCCATCTGGTCTTTAGCTCGGCGACCGGCCCCCAGCTCAAGATCAAGATACTAAACGTCTCGAAGCATGAGCTCTTCAGAGATTTCGAAAACGCCGGCGCGCCGGATCGAAGCTCGATCTTCAAGAAGGTCTACGAGGATGAATTTTGCCTCCCGGCCGCTTCCGCAGAGCCCTTCGGGATCTTGATCGGAGGCTACGAGTTCATCAACCACCCGGAGGATCTCGAGCTCCTTGCTGGGATGGCGCAGGTGGCCGCTTCCTCCTTTTGCCCATTCATATCCAGCGCTGGGCCGGGCTTCTTCGGCCTCGAGGACTATAGCGGCCTTTGCGGCTCAGACAACCTGGTGAGGATCTTTGACACCGCCCCCTACACCCGCTGGAAGTCGTTCCGGGCGTCCGAAGAGTCAAGGTTTGTCGCCCTGGTCCTCCCCCGCGCCCTGGCGCGCCTTCCATACGGAAAGGAGACCCGGCCGGTCCAAGGATTTGATTTTGAAGAGATCCTGCCGAGAGAAAAGACCTGGAAAGAGCTCCAACCCCAGCTTGCCTGGATGAACACCGCGTACATCCTGGGGGCGAAGATCGCCGAGTCGTTCGACAAATGGGGCTGGGCCTCATATTGGCGTTCGAGGTCTTCCAACTGGCCGGCGTCAAGCTCGCCCAGCCTCCGGATGATGGAGTAACGATCGACTCCGGCAGCTTTGAGCATGCGAGCGGGGCCGAACTTGGATTCCGCGACGGTCTCGCAGCCGCAAGATCGGCAAAACTTGCCTGCGGGAATCCACTGGACGCACCAAGCGCAGCGTACTTCCTGGCGGACCGGGGCGCCGCAGGACCCGCAGAAGTGGCCCGGTTTCCAGCCTTTCGGCTGCCTCGTACCGCAGCGCTCGCAGAGTGCACGTTTCAAGGGTGGCTCACCCCCTGTGGATGCGGCCCCAGAGCTGCTCCTTCTCGGAGGCGCTCAGCTTCTTGAGCCTTACCGGGATCTCGTCTTTCGGCAGGCCATCACGCCTCAGGAGGATGGCCAGCGCCAGCTCGCCGGTCGGGACGAACTCCGCTCCGCACTGGCGGCAGTACTTTCCCGGACCGCTCGCCGAGCACCAGAAGCAGGCGAAAATCGGCTCCGCCTGCTTCCCGCAGGAGATGCAAAGATCGCCGTTCTTGTAATCGACAGGCTGCTTCGTTTTACAATGAGCGCAATAGACGGCATCGCCGGACTCAACGATGATGCCCTTTCTGAATTTGATCTTCGCTGCTGTGACGGGGGTCACTAAGAATTCGAGGGAGTATGCCAAAGGTAGATCTTCGAGAAAATTCTAGGGAATCCCTTACCGGACGATTCCCAAAAGGCTCTTATCCATTTTTCCGGCTTTTCCTCTCCAGCAGGTCCAGGTACAGCCGTTCCGTCCTCTCCAGCATGAGCCTGGAATCGAAGTGGCTCTCGACGCGCTCCCGGGCCGCTTCTCCAAAGCGCCGGCGCTGCTCCGGGCTGCGGACGAGCGCTTCCAGGGCCTGGCCTAGGGCCTCCGCATCCTCCGGGGGGACCAGGATGCCGGTCTGGCCGTCAATCACCACCTCCGGGATGCCGCCGGTGCAGGAGGCCACCGCCGGAACCTTGCAGGCCATGGCCTCCAGGAGGACGATCCCCAGCCCTTCGCTCCGGGAAGGAAGGCAGAAGAGGTCCAGGGAAGGATAAAAGGTTTCGATCTTCTCCACCGGCCCCAGGAAGACGGCCGCCCCCGCCGGAATGCCTTCCCGCCGGGCGATCTCGGTGAACTTTTCGATGCTTCCGTGGCCGGCGTGGACGTAGCGGGTTTCCGGACAGCGGCGGTGGAGGCGGGCGAAGGCCTGGAGCAGCACATCGATGCCTTTCGAGTGATGCAGCCGGCTCGCCGAGCCGATGAGGATATGGCTCGAGCTGAAGCCCAGTTCGTCCCGCAGGCGCAGGCGCTCCAGGTCCGGCCGGAAGCGCTCGAGGTTGATCGCCTCGTAAATCAGCTCGACCTGCTGGTGGGGGATTCCATCGCTCACGAGCTGCTGCCGCACCGCATCGGAGATGGCGATGATCTTGTGGGTGATCGGCGGGCAGTAGACCAGCCGGCTCAGCCAGCCGCTCTTGAGCTTGAGGTTCTTGTGCTTGGTCCGGACGACGACCGGGCGGCGGGCGAAAGGTGCCGCCCCGGCGACCATCTGGTGGTCGACGGAACCGTGCACGTCGACCAGCTCGATTTTCTCGCGCCGCATCAAGCGAGCGAGGCGCAGGTAAGCCATGGCCACCGAGCGGCCTCGCATGGGAATGGGGAAGACGTTCAAGCCGTCCCGGCGGGCTCGCCGCTCATATTCCGAGTTGGGGTGGCAGGCCAGGAACACCTCATGACCCTTGCCGGCCAGGTGCTGGATGATCTGGTAGGTGCGGGACTGCTGTCCGGTCCAGTGGCGCTGCCGGTCGACGTGAAGGATTCGCATGACGAGGCATAGGTTACCGGACAGTCGCTCTTACTTCAAGGCTTCGGGCCGGGGTCCGGGAAGGGCGGGGGCGGGGCGGGGCCGCCGCGGAAGAGGTAGAGGAGGAGGTAGATGGCGTCGGGGATCTCCTCCAGCTTCCCGTCGCCGTTGACGTCGCCGGCCTCGCGGGGCTTGGGGGCGGCCTTTCCCAGGAAGGCGTGGGCCAGCAGGGCCACCGCATCTGAGATGTCGAGGTCATCATCCGGGTTGACCTGCCCGCGCACGAAGTAGGGGATAAAGGTCGCTTCGGCGGCCGGGCTCTTCCAGGCCTTCTCTTTCGCCCACACCAGCCAGGTGTACTCCTCGTGGAGCCGCACCGCCATCTGGGGGGCCCACTCCGTTTGCCTGGATCCCGGCTCCAGGACCGGGCTCTGCTCCCTTTCGCCGCTAGCGTTTTCGATCTCGAAGACGTAGCCGGCGTTTTGATAATCGGGATGGAGGAGGTTGCGGGCAACGAGGACCACCGGGCCGGGCTCCCGCGAGGCGCCGTCTGGGGGCAGTTGGGGCGCCGGCATGGAGAGGAGCGCCTTGGGCGGCGGGTTTTGCGTGTCGCCGCGTACCTTGACGAGGCCGAAACCGATCGAATACGCATCGGGCGATGCCGGGGCTTCGCGGGCCGAGCGCACCCGCTCCTTCCGCTGATAACGAATGTAGCGGTCGCCGAAGCCGATGCACTGTCCGGTGCCGGCGAGGTTCTTCATGTCGTTCCACTCGAGGCGCGCCGGCTCCTCGCTCCCTGGCGGCAATGAATAATACAGGTAGCCGCGCTCGGGATTTTCATAGAATCCTCCGAACTCGGCCTCGAAGGGACCGGATCCCCCGCGGCCCTGGCCGGAAAGGGTGAAAACGCCCCAGATCTGGATGCGCTCCGGAGCGTCCGCTCCATACGGCTCGAGGACCACCTTGTCAATGAGGGCATAAACGCCGACCGGATCGCTGGCGCTCAGAGGACGGTCAAGACTGACGGCGGAGACGAGCCCCAGAAGCAGGGCCGGGGAAAGAATGCAGCGGCGCATGAGGACCTCCCAATGTGCTTTTGGCCTTTTTGGCAGCCTTCACGTTTCTTCAACCGCTCATAAGATTAAGAGCCTCCCACCTCCTTGTCAAAGTCATTCCGGGCGATTCCGCAATTGCGGGTGCGCCAGGCCAAGCCTGGGAAAGGAGGACGGATGTAGCAATGCATTGCTGAAACCTTTCAAAGGAACCCAGTGGGTAGTCAATCCCACCT
>JACQVS010000221.1 GCA_016209605.1 Planctomycetota bacterium | reverse complement strand
CTTTTACCTTCTTCTTCATGTTCTTCGTGCCTTCGTGTCTTCGTGGTTCAATTTTCTTCTTCTTACAGGTCAGTTGCTTCCGCTCTATCCTCACCTCCACCACTTCCCCCACACCGGTATTTTTTTCATCCAGCGGCGCACGCGGTGGCCGGCCCAGCTCAGGCAAGTCCGGCGGAGCAGGCGGTTGCGGCGGTGGAGGATTTTTTTGACCCAGGTTCTCAGCGGCGGCCCTTCCACCAGGGCCGACAGATAGAGCTTGAGGAGGCGGAGCCGGGCGGCGCGGCTGAGGCATGCCGAGGCCCACTTGTCCAGGCAGGCCAGGTCAAAGACCGCATGCTGCAGGGAAAGAGACGCGTCCGGCGCATACCGGGCGCGGGGGAGGTCGTGGATGGCGAAGTCGGCTTCGCCAGCGCCGCCCTGGTAGATGAGCAGGTTCTTGGCGAAGAGGGTCCGGGAGTAGAACCGCGAGCGATGGAGCCGGGCCAGCGCCGCGGCCAGCCGGGGAAGGGCGGCAAAGACCCGCGCCGCCGGGATTTCCTTCTGCGGCTTGCCGCCGTGGTCCCGCAGCCATTCGGAGAGGTTGTAACTTCCCGAGATCTCTTCCGTGACGATGAAGTACTCGAAGAAGAACGGCCCCCAGCCCACTTCCCCCGCGGCGACGGGTTTGACGGCGGGGGCCCCCAGCGCTCGCACCCGGCGGAGGTTGGCCATTTCACGGCGGCCGATCGGCGCCATGGCCGCGGTGAGCAGCCAGGTGGGGAAGGGGAATTTCTCATGCTTGAGGATGTATCTCTTTTCGCCAGGCTCGGCCAGGCGAAAGAGGGAGCGGTTCCGCTTGCGGGAGAGCCGGGAGCCCTCCGGCAGGGAGCGGTGGAGATGGAAGATGCCGGAGGCGCCGAATTGCTGGAGGAGAGGGTCGGCATGACGGCGGTCCACTAGGAGGTTGAAGCGCCGGCCCCAATTCCCTTTTCTGGAGAAAGCCATCGTTTCCTCGACTTCAGGGCAAGGAATCATTTCCTGGATGGTTTCTCGCTCATTCATGCTGCGGGAGGATGGTAACAGAGAGGAGTTGGAAATGGTATGATTTCCATTTCTGGACTCTGCAGACCATGAAGGCCATATCGTTCAAAGCGCTTGGGGTGGATAGAAGCCGGTTTTCAAAATCAGTGGGCGGCTTGACGCTATCCCTTAAAAAAAGTCACGACTATTTTTCAGGGATATGGGAATATGGAGTTGGTATTATAGGAGAAGATGACTGATGAGGCTGCTTGCCTGTTTGGCTCTTCTGATATGTTTGCAATGTTATTGCTCCGCCGGCGGTCTCGTCCTGTGGTACCGCCAGCCGGCTTCGGTGCTTTGGACCAAGGGGGGCTCCGCCTCGGAGAACTCCCGCGGCTGGGTGGAGGCCCTGCCGGTGGGGAACGGCCGCCTGGGGGGGATGGTCTTCGGCGGCCTCGAGGAGGAGCGCCTCCAGCTCAACGAGGACAGCTTGTGGTCCGGCGGCCCGCAGGATGCCGACAACCCCGAGGCGATCAAGCACCTGCCGGAGATTCGCAAACTGCTCTTTGAAGGGAAGTACGCCGAGGCGCAAAAGCTCACTTATGAGAAGCTCGTGTGCAAGGGGCCGGGCACTCAAGGCGGGCAATCGGCCCGCGGCTGGTTCGGCTGCTACCAGACGCTCGGCGACCTGAAGATCTCCTTCGAAGGCCACGCCGGCGCTGTGGACTACCGCCGCGAGCTGGACCTCGACACGGCCGTTGCCAGCGTCACTTATGAGACTGGCGGCGCGCGCTTCCGCCGTGAGGTGTTCGCGAGCGCGCCGGACCAGGTCCTGGTGATGCGGATCGCCTGCGACCAGCCCGGCAAGATCAGTTTCACGGCGGCACTGCAGCGCGAGGAGTGCGCCGAGGTGGAGGCGGCTCCGCCGGACGGCTTGACCATGAGCGGCCGGCTCTTCGACCAGAAGGGCATGAAGTACATCGCCCGCTTGAAGGCGGTGGCGGAAGGCGGCCAGGTCTCGGCGAGCGGCGGGGGCCTCCGGATCGAGGGGGCCGATACGGCGACGCTCCTCCTCGCGGCGGCCACCGACTACCGTCGCAAGCCGCACGAGAAGGTGAGCGAGGAAGAGCTGCAAGCCGCGGCGAAGAAGCCGTATGCCGCCCTCAAGGAGGCCCATCTCCGCGACTATCAAGCGCTCTTCCGGCGGGTGGAGCTCGATCTGGGACGGAGCGAGGCGTCGGCATTGCCGGCCGATGAGCGCCTGCGGGCGCTGCGGCAGGGCGGCGGCGATCCCCAGCTCGCCGCGCTTTACTTCCAGTACGGCCGCTACCTTCTCATCAGCAGCTCCCGCCCCGGCGACCTCGCCGCCAACCTGCAGGGGATCTGGGCCGATAAGATCCAGACCGCCTGGAACTGCGACTACCACGCCAACATCAACATCCAGATGAACTACTGGCCGGCGGAAGTGGCCAACCTCGCCGAGTGCCACATACCGCTTTTTGACCTCATCGATTCGCTGCGCGAGCCCGGCGGGCGCACCGCCCGGATTCACTACGGGGCGCGCGGCTGGACGGCGCACACCGTCACCAATATCTGGGGCTACACCTCGCCCGGCGAGCACCCCTCCTGGGGACAGTTTCCCGCCGCCGGAGGCTGGCTGTGCCAGCATCTCTGGGAGCACTACGACTTCGGAGGCGACCGCCCGTTCCTCCTGCGAGCTTACCCGAGAATGAAAGAGTCGGCGCGGTTTTACCTCGACTTTCTGGTGGAGGAGCCGGAGCACCGGTGGCTGGTCACCAGCCCCTCCAATTCACCGGAGAACAGCTTTCGCACCGCCGACGGGCAAGTCGCCAGCGTCTGCATGGGTCCCGCCATGGACCTCGAGATCATCTGGGACCTCTTCACCAACTGCATCGAGGCGGCGGAAATCTTGGGGGGCGACGAAGAATTCCGCGCTGAACTCGAGAAGGCGCGCTCGCGCCTGGCGCCGCTTCAGATCGGCAAGCACGGCCAGCTCCAGGAGTGGCTCGATGACTTTGACGAGCCGGAGCCGGGCCACCGCCACCTTTCGCACCTTTTCGCCCTCTACCCCGGCCATCAAATCACACTGCGCGGCACTCCTGAGCTGGCCCGGGCAGCGCGGGTGTCCCTTGAGCGCCGCCTCGCCCACGGCGGCGGCCACACCGGCTGGAGCCGGGCGTGGATCATCAACTTCTGGGCGCGCCTGGAGGATGGGGAGAAGGCCCACGAGAACCTCGTGGCGCTCCTCCAGAAGTCAACCTTGCCCAACCTCTTCGACGACCACCCGCCCTTTCAGATCGACGGCAACTTCGGCGGCACGGCGGGGATCGCCGAGATGCTCCTCCAGAGCCATGAGGGAGTGATCTCCCTCTTGCCGGCCCTGCCGAAGGCTTGGCCCTCGGGGCGCTTCAAGGGCCTGCGGGCGCGCGGCGGGGTGGAAGTGTATCTCGAGTGGAAGGAGGGATGGGCCACTGGCCTAGCTCTCCGGGCTGGAAAGTCAGGCGAGCATCGACTCCGGCTTCCTCACCAGCAGATAGTTCTCGACAAGATCTCAGGGAACGAAGCGGTGTTATCGGCCCATACGGGGGGAGATGGCACCGACCTGATTGTGCGGTTGGAGCCGGGGAAGGAAGTCCGGTTGACCTTCAAGTGAGCAACTTTGAAGTGGATCCACGGCCCCGATCGGTGTATTTATTTAAGTTTTGATTCGATTACTGACTTGAGATTTTAGTGGAGGACTTCAACCATGCCGCATGTGGTCACCGAACGCTGCGTGGACTGCCGCTACACCGACTGCTGCGTCGTCTGCCCGGTGGAGTGCTTTTATGAAACCACCAGCCCCGCCATGCTGGTGATCGACCCCGTCACCTGCATCGACTGCGGGCTGTGCGTGCCGGAGTGCCCGATCTACGCCATTTACCCCAAGGATGAGGTTCCGGAGCCCTACCAGGTCTGGATCCAGAAGAACAAGGAGCTCTTCCCGAAGGGAGCGCACATCACCGCCAAGAAGGAGAAGCTCCCCAGCGCCATCCCCATCGACGAGATCCGCAAGCGCGAGAAGGCGAAGGGCTGGTCGATCGCCGATCCATCGGCCGTCGGCGGGGGAGGAGGCGGAGCCGCTGCCGCGCCGGCTACCGCTGCAGCGGCCTCAGCCGCCGCCGCTTCAGCCGCCGCCGCGGCACCGCCGCCGCCCGCGGCGGGCGCTCCACCGGCCGCCGCGGAGGCTCCGGCCAAGGTGCAGATCCCCAAGACGCCGCCGCGTCCCCCGCTCGATATCAGCGAGGGAGGCAGGATCCGCATCGGTTACCGCGCCGGCACGGTCCAGGCCATCCGGCAAGGGCCGGGGAACGTCTTCGTCGACCTGAAAGTCCTCTTTGACGGCGAGGAGCGGCCGGTCTGGTACATTTACTCAACCCTCCAGACCTACAAGGAAAAGGGGGAGCTGGAGATCCTCGACCCCGGGCCGAAACCGGGCCTCCTCAAGCGCCTGTTCGGCAGCTAACAGATCGCGGAATAGGATTCTTTTCGCTCAAGAAGAGGTGGAGATTTTCTCCGCCGCGGGGTTAAATGATCGTCGCAGGGAGGTTTCATGGGATCCTGGCGATGGTCGAAAACTTTGAACTGTCTCATTCTGGCTGCAAGCGCTCAGAACTTGGCCGCTCCGGGAGATGCCGCGCCGCCCTATGACCGCCGGCCTTACTTGCAGTCGCTCTCCTCGACCTCCGTCCTCATCGTGAGCCAGAGCGAGGGAGAAGCGTCCGCCCGGCTGCGCTGGGGGCCGGCTCCGGCCCTGGAGCACGAGATGGTTGAAGCGGCCCCGGCTCAGGACCACGTTTTCAAGCTCGAAGGCCTCGAGCCGGGCGCCTCCTATCACTACCAGGTGCGCCACGGCGATCTTGAACCTTTTCCCGCCGCCTCCTTCCGGACTTTGCCGCGGGCCGGCTCGGAGGTCCGGATCGCGGTGATTGGAGACTCGGGGACCGGCAGCGAGGCCCAGTTGAAGGTCGCGAAGCTGCTTCTCGATCAACATCCCGACCTCCTCCTCCACAACGGCGACCTGGCCTATCCCGCGGGGATTCCAGAGATCTACCAGAAGGTCTTCTTCGAAGTCTACGGCGACCTGCTGGCCTCGACCTGCATCTACCCCGTTCTGGGGAATCACGACTGCTTCTTGTCATCGGGCGCCTGGCGCGCCATTTTCCATCTCCCGGCCGACAATCCGGCGGGCGATGAAAGCTACTACTCCTTTGACGCCGGCGACGCGCACTTCGCCGCCGTGAACAGCTGCGACTACTCCGTCCCCGAGGAGGAGGTGGAGTGGCTGGAGAGGGACCTGGGGGCCTCCTCGCGCCCCTGGAAGATCGTCTACCTTCACCACACCATTTACAGCAACGGCAGCCACGGCGGGACCTTATCCGTTCGCAAAGCGCTGCTTCCCGTTCTCGAGCGACAACGCGCCGACCTGGTGATGACCGGCCACGATCATGTCTACGAGCGCTCCTACCCGATCGCCGCCGGCCTCGTTCGGGATGCCTTTCAAGATCCCGACTATGTCCTGCCGGCGGGGACGGTTTACGTCGTCAGCGGGGGCGGCGGAGCGGCGACTTACCCTTACAACGCCAGCCCCGACGCCCACATGAGCGCCGTCTTCCGCTCCAAGCACCATGCGTTTTTTTTGCGGATCGCGGCGGATCGGCTCGAGGGGACGGCCATTGGCCTCGACGGCGCCGCCCTGGACCGGTTCATCATCAGAAAAAGCGGCCGGAAGCCGAAGTTCAGCTTCCAGCGCGGCGACGCCAACGAGGACGGCGAGCTCGGATTATCCGATCCCATTGCCATCTTGCTCTACCTTTTCCGGGGGGCGGCCCCGCCCTGCCTTGCCGCCGCGGATGTCGATGCCTCCGGCGAGATCCTCATCGATGACGCCATCGCTCTCTTGATTTACCTGTACCTCGGAGGCCTCCCTCCGGCTTCTCCCTTTCCGGCTTGCGGCGGCGCGGACCGAGATGATGGCACCGGCTGCATGCGGTCGTGCGGCGGCCAGGGCTAAGTTCAGCCTGCCAGGCCCAGCTCCGCCGCCCTGGCTTTCATGGCCTCGAGGACGTTGGCGAGGTGCTCGTCGAGGGAAAGCCCGAGCAGCTCGGCGCCGCGCTGGATGTCCTCGCGGCTCACTTGCCGGGCGAAGGCCTTGTCCTTGAGCTTCTTCTTCACCGAGGCGACCTCGACCTCGAGGAGGCTCTTCGACGGCCGCACCAGGGCGACGGCGGTGATGAAGCCGCACAGCTCATCGACGGCGAGAATGGATTTCTCCATGGGGGTCTCTGCCTTGACGCCGCTGTAGTCGGCGTGGGCCAGGATGGCGCGGCTGATCTCCTCCGGCTGGCCCAGCTCGCGGAGCAGCTTGACGGTCTGGTAGGGATGCTCCTCCTTGGTGGGGTGCTTCTCGTAGTCCATGTCGTGGAGGAGGCCGACCACCGCCCACTTCTCCTCGTCCCCGCCAAGCCTGCGGGCATAAAAGCGCATCGCCGCCTCGACGGCGAGCATGTGCTTCCTCAAGCTGTCGCTCGCCGTCCACTGGCACATCAGGTTGAAAGCTTCATCGCGCGTCAGCATGCAAAACACCTCGACGGTTATCCTACCGGCGAGGCGATTCCTTATAAATCGGCTGCAGCAGCAACGGGCGGCGCGCGCCGGATGAAAAAAGGCCGAAGCCTTCAAACCCCCGCCAGATTTTCTAGACATTTTTCCAGGTCCCGGATGCTCAAGACCTCCGCCCAGTCGTTCAGCGGGTAGGATTTGTCGCCGGGAGCCACCACGAAGAGGCGTTCGAGCTGGAGGTCCTGGTGAGCTGTTTTGATGGACCGGGTGATGGAAGGAGCATCGGCGTACTTGAACTCGAAGCCGAGACGTTTGCCTCCCGAGAAAACCAGCAAGTCCAGCTCCGCGCCCGACTGCGTCGCCCAAAAGTACGCCTCCCGATCCCCGGTGATCCGCAGCACCTCCTCCATGGCGAATCCTTCCCAGGAGGCGCCGAGTTTCGGGTGGGCTTCCAGGGCCGAAAGGGAGTTGACGCCCAGCAGCGTGTGCAGGAGCCCGCTGTCTCGCAGATAGACCTTCGGAGACTTCACTTGCCGCTTCCCCAGGTTCTCGAACCAGGGCGGTAGCTGGCGCATCACCAGAGCTCCGGTGAGGTTGTCCAGATGGCGCTTCACGGTCGTATGCCCTTCTCCGAGGGAGCGGCCGATCTCCGACGCGTTCCAGATCTGGCCGTGGTAATGTGCGGCCATGTGCCAGAAGCGCCGCATGGCCTGAGGGGGCACCTGAACTCCGAATCTCCGAAGGTCCCGCTCCAGGAAGGTCTGGATGAAATCCTCGCGCCAGCGGACGCTTTCGAGATCGGTGCCGGCCAGGAAGGAGCGGGGAAGACCGCCGCGCCACCAGAGCGCCCGCAGGGACTCCAAGCCCACTTCGGTCAGATTGAAGCCCGACATGGGGATCAGGGCCACTCGCCCGGCAAGCGATTCGGACACGCCCCGCACCAGGTCCGGTGAAGCGCTGCCGAGGAGAAGGAAACGGGCCGGCAGCGGGTCCCGGTCTGCGAGAACCCTTAACACCGGAAAGATCTCGGGCAGCAACTGCGCCTCGTCCAGAACCACCCAGCCGCGCCGATCTTTCAGCGCGGTCATGGGCTGCTCGAGGCGGGTATAATCGGCCGGATCCTCAAGATCGAAATATTCCGTCGAGCGCGTCGCTGCGAACTGCCGCGCCAGGGTCGTCTTGCCGCATTGGCGGGGGCCGAGGAGGAGAACCGCGGGATTGTGGCGAAAGCGGTCTTCAATCCGGTTCAAAAGCCAAGGACGCGGGATTTTGACCATGATTGCTTGCATTTTGAACACATCATAGACAAAATGCAAGATTGGGTTAATTGAAATTCACAAGTTATTATAGATTAAGCTATTACTGTATCTAAAAAAAGGCGCAGTTGGATCGATCAGGCCGCCTATCCCATGGGATGTCACTACCATTTATCAGTGCTCCAACAAAAGATCAGCTCAACGTGACGCGGCATCAGCGATCGTCGGCCGGAACCTGGAATTCGACCTCCTGGTCGCCGGAGATTTCAAGGGGCGGCAGGATGAGCTTTCGGTTGCCCGATTTGGTATAGAACTCCACTTCGATGCCGTACTTTCCAGGCCGCAGTGAGGGACAGGCGAAGCGCCAGTCCCAGTCCCGGTACGTGGTCAGAAAAAATTCTGGGCTGCCGTTTTCAGCAACCTCCTGGAGGTGGAGGTTGGCCCAGAGAGATTCTCGCCCTTCCATGCCGGCGATGCGGCCGCGGAGGAGGTGGCTACCCAGGTCGTTTCCCACTTCGATTCGGGTCTCGACTCCCGCCTGGACCTCGATCCGCCAGCGCCGTTTCACCTGAAAATCCGGTCGCGGCTCGGCGAGTTTCTGGATGGTTTCCAGAATGTACGCGCCGGAGGAGAGATCATCCCAGCGAAACCTCCCGTCCGCATCCGTCCGGGTGAATCCGAAGTCTTCCTCGCCGCCCTTTCCCTCGATCTTCTTGAGGCTGCGCCCCAGGCGAATCGTCGCGCCCGCCGCCGCGCGTCCGTTCTCCCAGCATATCCCGCTCAGGACTTCGCCGCGCTCGAGGGGGATTCGGAGTTTACCATCGGGCTGTCGAAATGACCTTCTGCCTTCCGGGGGAATGAAGAGCCGCTCTCTCCCTTGTCCGCGGACGAGGAGGGTCACGGAATCCCCTTCGAGAAGATGGAAGGCGCCGTCGCTGGCGGTGATGGTCGTCCGGAAATCCGCCATGTGCTTGAGGCCCTCCCAGTCCCAGGCGAAGTAATCCCGCGCCCTCTCGGGGCGAACGTAGGCGACTTGAATTCCGGCCAGGGGCTGTCCGGTGGCGGCATCGACGATGGCTCCATCCACGGCCCGGCCGCGCTGGAGGTTTACCGCCAGCTCCTCGGCCGGCGCATCCAAAGGCGCCTCCGGGCGGGGCGCTCGATCATTAATTTCCGCCGGCAGGTAGCCCTCCGTTTCGACGACGAGGCTGCAATTGCCGGATCGGTCCAGCCTCTTGAGGACGAAGCGCCCTTCGGGGGAGGTGAACGATTCTCCGGGAATAAATCGTTCCAGATCCCCGCTGCAACGAGAGATCCTGACCGTGAAAGTGGAGATGGGCTGGTTCGATTCGCCGTCCAGGACCCGGCCTCGGATCACGCCCCAGCTTTTAAAGACCAGCTCCACCTCGATGGATTCCTCTTGGCCCGGCCCGTCGCCTCCCGTGAGGAGGATCGCCACCGAAGGTCCTGCCAGGTCCTCGAGCTGGAACATTCCCGAGGCATCGGCTTCCGCCTGGCGAAGCACGTGCGGGTAAGCGATCCCCTCGTTCAAAAGTTCTGGCTTTGGCATCGCCTGGATCCGGGCGCCGGGAAGGGGCTTACCAACCTCATCCAGGATTCGACCCTTTAGCCAGTGGCCGACTTCGAGCGTGAAGTTCTGCACCGCCGGTTCCGCGGGGCTGCCAGGCTTGATGTTCCGCGCCACCACCGGCGCAAAACCTCGAGCGGCCACGCCCAGATGGCAGCGATCGGATTCATCGGGAAAATCCAGACGGTAGTTGCCGTTGCCATCGGTCACGGCGCGAAACCGGTCGTAGACCTCGCCCTCTGCGTACCGCGTTCCTTGCGCGTCTTTCCAGTGGATGATGGCGCCTTGGATGGGCCGCGCGGCCGCATCGGTGACCCGGCCGATAATGGCGCGCTGTTTGATCCGGATACGTTCCAGGACAATCTTGATTTCCACGGACTCCTCCCCCAGGCTTAACTTGGGCCGCAGGGATGCGGATCGATAGCCTTCCCGCGAGACCTGGATCTCGGGGGGGTGGAGCCGGCTGATGCCGGCAAGCCGCGCCTGGCCGGAGGCGTCGGCGGCCACTCCATCATCCAGGAAGAAGCTGCCGTCGTAGCCGAACTGAGCCGGCGTCGCCAAGGCGCCGGGAAGGGGCGCTCCCGCTTCATCGACGATTTGAAAAATCACCGCGCCGGCGGGATCGAGGGAAAAGTCCTGGCGGGATCGACCGCGGCCAGAGTGGCTCACCTGGGCCGGTCGAGGAGCGTAGCCGGCGGCAGAGGCCTTGAGGGTGTGGGTTCCAGGGCCAAGGCCGCGGAGGATATAGCTTCCCGACTCATCCGAGAGGGATTCCTTTTCGCCGCAGCGAACATGGGCCTGGGGGATGGGCTCTCCAGACTGGGCATCGGTGACCAAACCGCCGATGACATCACGATGTAACTGAACTGTCGCCGCTTGCCGAATCGGGAGCTGAACCGAGACGGCATCGCTCGATCCCTCGGCATGGAGCGCTTCCAACCAAACCATCGCGGCGTCGGCCGGAACTTTGAATATGGTCTTGCCATCGGCGCCGGACTCATTCTCGACCGCGGGCGAGCGGGATCCAATCCCTCTTCCGAGGCGGACTTTGGCGCCGCTGGCCGGCTCTCCGGTGTCGCTCCAGACCACCAAAACTTCCAGATCGCGATCCGTGCCGCGAGGACCCTTGCTGGAAGCGGCCGCCTTATCGGCAATCGGTGCACCCGCCGTTTCCTCCTTGACTGCGAGAGTTGCGGGCGCCGGGCCGGCCGGTTGGACCGGCTGATGGATCTTTTTAAAAAAGAAGAAACCGGCGAGGGCGAGAAGGATCGCTCCCGCGGCCACGGCGAGTTTGGCTTTCATGATGGCAATTCCTCCCAGGACGATTGGAGTAGAGATCGAAGTGGAAGTCTTCAGTGCCGCCGCTCCAGCCATGGCCGCCGCAGCTTTGGCGGCGAGGGCGTAAACTTCGGCGGCTGAGAGCGATGGCTCGATGAGGGCTCCGCCGGCGGAAAGTCCAAGGAGCACCATGGCGGCTCCGCCGAGGCCTTCCCGGCGGAAGGCCGGATCGAGCTTCTGGAGGGCTTTGCGGAGGCGGTCTGAAATGGTGCTGAGCGGCTCGCCCAGCGACCGAGCGATCTCTCTTTGAGAAAGGCCGTGGAAATAATGGAGCAGCACGGGAAGGCGGAAATGCTCCGGCAGGTTCTGCACCAGCGTTTCCACGCGGGCACGGATTTCTTGTCGAGCCATTTTCGATTCGATGGACTCTTCCATTGCAGGCTTTCGGTCGCTCATGGCTGTTCGATCCAACGGCACTTCCCGAGCTCGCCGGCGAGCCCGGCGCTTGCGCAGACTGTCGGCTTCGCGGCGGGCGATCCGGCAAACGATTTCGCTGGCGGTATCGGCATCGGCTCCATCTGGAAGCTTCGACTGGCGCGCCAGCGCGAGGAGTCGGCAGTAAACCGATTGGAAGGCATCGCTCGCATCGACGTGATCTCCCAGCTTGCGGAGACACAGGGTCCAGACCAGGCGCTTGGTGCTCTCGTAGACCGGCAGGAAGTTCTCCTCGCTCGGCTGGTGTGTGAAAACATTCCACGAGGTCATAGTTTTTAAACCTTGCTGGATGGAGCTCCGGGAATTCCGGCAGCGAACCCCCATCATCATCGATGGGACGCGCCAAGGGGAGGATGTCCGGAGAAATTTTTTGTCGGGCTCAACTGCGCCAATTTGCCCCGTGGATCCTTTTTCAGTTGACACCCTTTTTTGCAATGTATGTAATCACCTGTACTTTTGCATATTTTTGGCCGTCCGCGGCCAAAAATATGCAAAAGCTAATCCGATTTTCTCGCAATCCCGGATGAACCGGGATCACCAAGAAATTCCGGATTCTTTACTAAATATAAGTCTATATGCGAGAATTAACAACGAAGCCGGGAGAAAAAGATGGCCAACAAAGTCAACGTCGCGATCATCGGCCTGGGTTTCGGCGCGGAGTTCATTCCCATTTACCAGCGGCATCCCAACGCCGGCATGTACGCCATATGCCAGCGCAATGCCGAGAAGCTGAACCAGATCGGCAACGCCTTCGGCGTCGAGAAGCGCTACGAGCGCTACGAAGACGTGCTGAAGGATCCCAATGTCAATTTCGTCCACATCAACACGCCCATTCCCGACCACGCTCCCATGGCCATCGCCGCCCTCAAGGCCGGCAAGCACGTCATGAGCACCGTTCCCATGGCGACCACGATCGCGGAGTGCAAGGTGATCGTCGACCTGGTGAAGAAGACCGGCCTCAAGTACATGATGGCGGAGACGGTGGTCTACTCGCGCGAGTTCCTCTACCTGAAGGAGCTGAACGAGAAGGGGGAGCTGGGGAAGATCCAGTTCCTGCAGGCGAGCCACCAGCAGGACATGGACGGCTGGCCCAACTACTGGCCCGGACTGCCGCCCATGCACTACGCCACCCACTGCGTCGGGCCGTGCCTGGCGCTGGTGAAGGGCGAGGCGGAGTACGTCTCCTGCTTCGGCTCCGGCAACATCCGCAAGGAACTGATCTCGAAGTACAGGTCGCCTTACGCCGTTGAAACCTGCCACATCAAGATCGCCAACTCGGACCTCACGGCGCGCATCTATCGCTCGCTTTTCGACACCGCCCGCCAGTACCGAGAAAGCTTCGACGTCTACGGCACCAAGAAGGCCTTCGAGTGGCCGCTTGTGGAAGGGGAGGAGCCGGTGATTCACACCGCCAAGCAGCCCGAGCCCCAGATCCCTCAGCGCGTCAAGGTGCCGGACTACGCCCATCTCCTCCCCCCGGAGATCCAGGAGTTCACCGCCAAGGGCGTCTACGACATGAAGGAAAACGTCCACCTTTCCTTCCTGCAAGGCTCCGGACACGGCGGATCGCATCCGCATCTGGCGCACGAGTTCGTCTCGGCGCTCGCCGACGGCCGGGATCCTTTCCCCAACGCCGTGCAGTCGGCCAACTGGACGTGCGTCGGCCTCTGCGCCCACCAGTCGGCGCTGAAGGGCGGCGCCCTCGTCAAGCTGCCCGAGTTCACGCGCCTGGCCAAAGCGAAAAAGGGGAAGGCACGGGCGCGGAAGAAGTAATATGTCATCCCGCCGGCAAGATTCGGGACCGGTTGTAATAAAAACTCAAGGCGGCGGTGAATTTTTTCTTAAAATTCACCGCCGCCTTAAGTTTTTTGGCGCTGATTTCTACCGCTAGCACGGCGGGAAGACGCCGCAGCCCAGGGGGCCGGGGACGATCAGGCAATCGCCCGGCGGATAAGGAACACCGCCGACGCTCGGAGTGGGCGGAGGCGGGGGCAAGGCCGGGCCGACGCCGAACACCCACTGGA
Source organism: Planctomycetota bacterium (assembly GCA_016209605.1). GTDB lineage: Bacteria > Planctomycetota > UBA8108 > UBA8108 > JACQVS01 > JACQVS01. Next base: position 16,790 of record JACQVS010000221.1, on the reverse strand, counting down.
GTGTCATGATCGGGTCGCTGATATTGAGATCGCCATCGGCGTTGGTGTCCGCCGCATCGAGGCAAGGAGGGGCCGGTCCGCCCAGGAAAAGGTATTCGAGGGTGAAGATGGCATCTCCAAGTTCCACCGTGCCTCCGCTTCCGGGCCCGGCGGTGGGAATGGCATCGGCATCGCCCCGGACGAAGGGTTGCCCGAAAGCCGGGGTGTTGGTGAAAACCAGCAAGCCAAAAACAGTAAAGCTGAAAAAGCTGACGAGTTTCATCACGAGACTACCTTTCTACCCACGCCCCCTGTTCCTAACCGAGTCTGACACAAGCCAAACCGTCGTCACCGCGCCTCGGTGAGCCCTTGAACTCTCTCCGGCTCACCGAGCCCAGGAGAGGACGCTAATGCACAGGCCGTGCCAAAGAATTGAGAATCGTAAATGCAAATTTTCCGAGAACTTGGAAATCTGGGAAGGATCCGGTTCTCCGCATCCCGCGAAAGAATTTCTGACAGTGGTCAGTCCTGGGAGAAAAATTTGTCGCGGCGACTATTTTTCGTGAACCTCGATCAGCCGGTCGGCGCTTTCGACCTGGACCTCTTTCACCCTCCCCGACCGGAAGCGGACCTCGACCTGCACCGGGCCGGTCCACGCTCCGAGGCCGAAGTGAGGGCGCGGGTCCATGGAGGAGAGGTACCCTTCGCCTCGCCGCACCTCGCCGGCGCTTCGGCGGCCGCCCCAGCGCACGGTGACGCGAGCGCCCACGGCGTCGCGGTTCTTGCCGGCGCCCACCGGCCGCGCCTTGAGCCAGTGGCCGGCGCCGGCGGTTTCGTTCTTGAAAACGAGCGGCGCGCCGTCGAGAGAGAGGATCACCAGGTCGAGGTCGCCGTCGTTCTCCAGGTCCAGCACCAGCACGCCGCGGCCGCAGGACCGCCGCGTGATTCCGGCCGCTTCGCCGCCCTCGGCGAAGCGGCCGCGCCCGTCATTGGCAAAGAGGAAGTGCCGCTGCTCGTAGCCCTGGAAGTCCGGCCGGCCCTCGACCGCCGGGTAGAGATGGCCGTTCACGCTGATGAGGTCGAGGTCGCCATCGTTGTCGAAGTCGGCGAAGGCGGCCCCCCACCCCATGGCGCGGTAAGAGACCGGCCCGACGCCGGAATAAGTCGAGACGTCCTCGAAAAACCCGTCGCTGTTGTTCTTGTAAAGAGTGTTGGTGTCGAAGTCGAAGTTGGTGACGTAGAGGTCCAATCGGCCGTCGCCGTCCGCGTCGCCCACTGCCACGCCCATGGAGGCCTGCGATCGGCCGCCCTCGTTGTAGGCGACGCCGCGGAGGACGGCGCTTTCCTGAAAGGTCCCGTTGCCGCGGTTCTCGTAGAAGGAGTTGGGGCGCGAGTCGTTGGCGACGAAGAGGTCGGGATCGCCATCGAGGTCGTAGTCGAAAAAGACCGGCTGGAAGCCGTAGTGCCCCTCCTGATCGCCGAGGCCCGCGGCCACGACCGCCTCCTCGAAGGTGCCATCGCCGCGGCTGCGGTAGAAGATGTCGCGCTCGCCGGGAAGGCCCTGGGGCCCGCAAAAGACCGGCAGCCCCTGCCAGGCGCAGGGCTTGCCGTCGTTGGGAGGATGGCGGGGATCGAAGGCGACGTAGCCGACGACGAAGAGGTCGAGGTCGCCGTCGCCATCGGCATCGGCGAATGCCGCCCCGGTGGACCAGCCCGGCCCGGGGACGCCGGCCCGTGATGTGACGTCGGTGAAGACGCCGCTCCCCTCGTTGCGGAAGAGGCGGTTCGCGCCGATATTGGTGACGTAAAGGTCGGGATCGCCGTCGCCGTCGTAGTCGGCCGCCACCGCCCCTTGACCCCAGCCCGGATCGCCGGCGCCGCTCCGGGCGGTGGCGTCCTCGAAAGTGCCGTCGCCGCGGTTGCGGAAGAGTCGGTTGATGGGAGGCGGGTCGCCCGGCTTCAGGTCCCAGCGCGAGCCGGAGACCAGGTAGAGGTCCATGAATCCGTCGCCATCGAAGTCGAGGACGGCGCCGCCGCCGGCGGTCGAGTCGGTGATCCAGTATTTTTCCGGAGAGCCTGAAACGTTGGTGAAGTTCAAGCCGGCTTCGGGAGTGGCCTCCTCGAAATGGATGTTCGGGCCGGCGGCAAGTTCCGGCCTCCGAGGGTCCGGAGAGCCTTTGGTGCAGCCGGCGCCGAGCGAAACGAGAACCAGGCAAGCTGCCCAACGATTCATGAGCGCAGTTCCTGGCGCAGGCGGGCGGCCAGGGAGGAGGCTGGCTTGTCGTCCGGCGCTAACCGCAGGACATCCTGAAGCGCCCGCAGGCGAAGGAAGACCTCTTCGGGCCGGTCGAAAAGTTTCACCGCTTGCCGGTGGATTTCCAGAGCCTCCGGCGCCAGGCCCCGCGCCATCTCCATGAAGCGCATGACGTCATCCCTCCGGCCCGAGGTGCGCGCGAGGTCGGCGAGCTCGCCGTAAAGCGCGGCCGCCCCCTCGAGGGGAGCGCCCTTGAGCCGGGTGAGGATCTCCCGCCGCCGTCCCTCGAGTTTTTCCAGGTTCCTGGACCGGAGGAGCGCTTCCGAGGCTTCCGCGGCGTTGCCGAGGGAGCCTTCGTAGAGCGAGAGCAGCGCCTCACCTTCCGATGGATCGGGAGCTTCCTTCACGAAGGCGTTCACGGCGGCGCGGCGCGGATCTTTTCCCGAAGCACTCTTCTCTCCCGGGCTCCCCGCCAGAACCGGCGCTCCCTGGAGCACGACCTCGAGGGCCTTTTCCGGGCTCCCCTGCCGGATCAGGATGCGGGCGCCGAGGATCAACGTGTCGGCGGGAGAAAGGGCCGGCCGCTGCCGCGCCAGGAGGGCAGCGGCGCCTGGCGGATCCCGGAGCTCATCGAGGTGAATTTCGATCGCCTCTTTCGAGAGGTCGCCGGCGCTCTTCGGGCTGGCCAGCTCCGGCGCCAGCCGGCCCAGCTCCTTCAAGAACGCCTCTTTCCCCTCGGCCTGCGCCAGGCAGCGCAACCAGTGGCGGCGCAGGAGAGGGGCGCTCGGCAGCCCGGATCCGAGCTCCAGGGCTTCCTTCAGGAGGGGAAGGGCCTCCCTGGGGCGATGGAGGGCCGCATACAGCGACCCCAGGCTGCCGAGGAGCAGCGGATCGCGGGGGCGATCCTTGCGAACCTCCTCGAAGAGCCGCAAGGCCTGGAAGGCGCGGCCGCGGTCGGCCAGGATCATCGCTTCCTTGAGGCGCCGCCCCGAGGGGGAGTCCTCCACGCCTTCGGGGAGGCCGGGGCGATGGGCGGTGCGGGAGTCGATCCGCTTGGCCGCCTCGAGACAGCGGCGGCTGTCGGCCTCCCTCCCCAGCCGCGAGTAGTCGCGGCTCAGCTCCTCCAGGGCCGCGGAGGAGAAGGGATTCTCCTCGAGCAAGGCGAGGAGCGGCTCCAGGGCCTCCTGGGCGCGGCCGCTGCGGCCGAAGCTGTAGGCGAGCAGCAGGCGGATCTCCTCGCGGTCCGGGCCAGGATTTTCGGCCAATGACAAGAGGAGGGGTATGGCCTCATCCCACTGCCGGTCGGCGTAGTACTTCCGGGCCTTGGCCAGCAGCTCCTGCTTGGAGGGGATGTTGGTGAAGCTCTCCTGGACGCTGGGCTCGCAGCCGGCGAGGATGAGAGCGAGGCCCAGGAACGGCTTCAATACACTCAAGGGATTTGGCGGCCAGGTTCGCCGGCTCATCGCGCTTGCTCCGGAAAATCCTTTTGATACGCGGCCAGAAGCCGCCTGACATCGTTTTTCATGAAGTAGATCTTGCCGCGGGCCTTTTTCGTCTCCCCGGGCCGCAGGCCTCCCAACCGGAAGTCGGAGTGGATGCAGACGATGACCCCCTGGAAAAGCTCCTGGTAAGGCTCCCAGGCGGTGGCCAGAAGATGAGACCCGGCCGCGGAGAAGCAGCCGATGAGGCCGTTCGAGGGGAGGTCCGGGCTGAGCGGCCGGGGGTTGACGTCCCGGCGGTCGATCCCCGCGGGCGCGTACACCTGCCCGCCCCGGTATCGGGCCTCTTCGGCGCGCCGGGTCTTCGGGAGCGGGGTCAACTTGCCGTCCACGAAGATGAAGCACCGCTCGAGGTAGTTTTCCTGCGTCCCGCCGGTGAAGCCGGCCACGCGGATGCACGGCTGCGCCCAGACGGCATCGACGTGCTGCGCTCCACGATTCGCGGCGGCGACCTGGAACTCGACGCCGTCGGACACGGCGCGGATCGAATGCAGCACCTCGACGCCGCCCTCCACGGTGGTGCGCAGGCGGATGGATTTCTTGTCCGGCGCGGCCTCGAGGAGTTCGGTCGTATGGGGGATGGTGGTCTCCCCCCAATCCCGGCCCGTCGACCCGGAGCGGCAGAAGGCCTCGAGGTACCACACTTCTACGCAGCCGCCCGGCATCTCCGGATGGCAGATCGACAGCATGTTCTTCTCCCAGGAGATCTGCGGGGCCCTGGCCGCCGAAGGCGGTTCTTCCTCCGGGCCGACCTGGAGGTTGAAGGTGCAACCCGGACCCTGAAGCAGCAGGGCCTGGAAGGCGAAAAACCGCAGCCGGCGGAAGGGCCTCTTCATGGCTTGCTCCTTTCCCGCGCCTCGTCGATCTTCTTCTGCACCTCCGCGTTGCGGCCGTTGAAGGCCGGAAACTGGTTGATGCGGTGCGGCTGGTACGGCCGCTCGGGATGGGCGAGGAGGTCGAGCAGCTCCTTGCGGAGCTCGCCGCCGTAAACTTTCAAGTCGCCCATTTCGTTTAGCGGCAGCAGGTAGTTCTCCTTCTTGAAGAACTCGATGAGCTTCTCCTTGAGCCGGCGCTTGACTTCCTGAAACGCCGGATTGCGCGCGCGGTTCACCAGCTCCGCCTCCGGCGTGTCATACCTGAGGAGCTGCTCGATGCCGTCCGGCGCCGAGAAGATGTACTTCCACTCGCGGTTCATGGCGAGGTAGACGCCGTTCTTCCCCTCGCTGAACTGGCCGAAAAAACACTCCCGGCCCGGCTCCTCCGGACGGTCGATCCAGCGCGCCATCGAGAGGCCGTCGAGCTCCTGTCCGGTCTGCAATCCGCACAGCTCGACGAGGGTCGGAAAGAGGTCCGTCTGGGTGACGATCTGCGGCCGCGTTTCGCCGGCGCGCTTTTTCCCGGGGAGGCGGATGACCATGGGGATATGGCCGGGGCCCTCGTGCCAGGAGCGCTTGCCGTAGCACCAGTGGTCGCCGAGGAACTCGCCGTGGTCGGCGGTGAGGATGATGATGGTGTTCTCCAGCTCGCCGCTCGCCTCCAGGGCGGCGAGGATCCTCCCCACCTCGTCGTCGATGAAGGCGACGCAGGCATGGTAGGCGGCTCTCAGGATGCGGTTGAAATTCAGGTCGTGCAGCGTCGACATCTGCTTGTAGTGCGCCTGGAGGAGCTGGATGGTGTTCAGGTCGTCGGGATTGAAGGAGCCGCGGATGGGATTGTCCATCTGCTCCGGCAGGTAGAGCGAATTGTAGGGGACCGGCGGGTCGAAGGGCGGATGGGGCTTGATGAACGAGGTCCAGATGAAGAACGGCGGATCGCCGGTCTTGCGGCCGCGGATCGTCTCGATGGTCTTTTGCGCCGTCCAGGCGGTGGTGTGGAGCTCCTTGGGGAGCTGCGAGACCTGGGGAAGGTAGTACATCCAGCTCCGGCACCCGTGCGGCTCCTCGACGTGGGCGAAGGAGGTCCCCTGCAGCTCGCGGAGGAAGTCGTCGTCCTCGAGGCGGGCCGGGATCTCCTCGGAGAGGAACATCTGCTGGAAGCCGTAGCGCGCCCGCACCGGCGTGAAGTGCATCTTGCCGGCGGCGGTGGTTTGGTAGCCGTTCGCGGCGAGGGTGCGCATGAGCGAGGGGCCATCTTCCGGATAGCGGCCGCGGCCGTTGTCGGTGATGCCGGTCCGCAGCGGCCAGCGCCCGCTCAGCAGGCTGTAGCGCGCCGGCACGCACACCGGCGACACGGCGTAGGCGCGGGTGAAGCTGACGCCTTCCCTCGCCAGGCGGTCCAGGTTGGGGGTGCGCAAGTAACGGTTGCGGCTGTTCGCGGCCAGGGCGTCGTAGCGGAGCTGGTCGCAGTGGATGAGGAGGACGTTCGGCTTCCGGGCGGGCTCCTCGCCGCCGGGCGCGGCGGCCGCCGCCAGCAGGAGGTCCAGAAGGGGGTCAAAAGCGAGAATAGCTGGGAGAATTTTCAGGATTCGCATAGATCTCTTTCCGTAATTTCTGGGAGAGCGGCTTGCCAAGACCTTCATACAGCGATGGCCTTCCCGCCGGCTGGCGCTTCCAGCGGCGGTGCATCCACAGGTATTGCTCCGGGTGCCGGGCAATGACCTCCTCCAGCACCGCCAGGTAGGACCGCACCAGCTCCCGGGCGCGCTCCTCGACGCTCCCCGCCGCGGGGACGGCGAGCCGCCGGGAGGCGAAGCGGAAGCGGAATCGGTATCCTTCCCGCAGGCAGGCCGTGAAGAGGACATCGCATTCCTGCCGCACCAGGACCTTGGCGTAATCGACGTAGGTGGCGGCGGGCGCTCCGAAGAAGGGGAGGAACTCCCCTGCCACGGGAGCGTTCTGGTCCGCCATGATGGCGACCCGGCCGCCGGCCCGCAGGACCTTGAGGAGCCCTCGCAGGGCGCCGATTTTGGGGATGACCGCCGCGCCGAACGCGCTGCGCAGCTCCACCGACCGGCGGTTGAGGTAGGGATTGTCCAGGGTGCGCATCACCGGGTTCACCGGCGCGCCGGCGGCGCCGCAGAAAAATTGTCCCATCTCCCAGCTGCCGAGGTGGGCGCTGAGGATGGCGAGGCCGCGGGGATGGGGCTGGAAGAGCGCTTCCTCCAGAACCGGATCCATGGCGGCAAAGGACCGCCAGTTGTCCTTGCCGGCGACTCCGGCGCGGACCAGGAGATCCATGGCCGTCGCCAGGGCGTGGCGGCAGCACTCTCTCCCAATGCCTTCTCGGCTGCGCTCGTCGAGGCGGTCTCCGAAGGCGACCTCCAGGTTGCGATGGATGATGGCCCGGCGGCGCCGGAAGAGCAGGAACCAGGCCGCTCCCAGAAAAGAGGCCAGGCGGTAGGCGCTCGCCGGACTCAGGCGCCGCGCCAGGCCGGCCATGCCCTGTACCGCCAGGTGCTGGAGGAAGTGGATCGCGTTGTGAAAAAATCGCTGATTGCGCTTGCTCAAGAAGTTCTTCCGCAAAATTTACCCTGAGACCATCTTAGTTTGGAAGAGGGGAATTTCAAAGAGATCATGGCCGGGAAAGGGTCCGCTGGATCGGCTCGAGGGTAAATTGTGTTGATGTCTTCCCGCCTACCTGAAACCATATCCCGTATCATCGGTTAATCGTCGTTCTGAAGAAAAGCAACATCGTCCGGAGGATTGCGCCATGAAAAGATGCTGGTTTTTCGTGAAGGCTCTGTTGATTTTCCTCCCCGTTGGCCTGACCGGGTGCGACACCGGCAAGGAGGGGGAGCCCAAAGCTGGCGGCGAGGGGAACGTTCCGAAGAAAGAGACCGCTCCGGCGGCGGCGCCGGCCCCGGCTCCTGCGCCTGCTCCGACAACGTCGCCCAAGCCCCCTCCGGCGGCGCCGGCGGCTCCTTCGAACGCCGCGCCGGCAGCGGCCCCGCCAGCGGCCGCCCCCGCTCCCGGCGGCCTGCAGCCGCTGGCCATGCCGGCCGACGGCGAGTACACCGGCGTCAAGGTGGAGGGCCAGGCGGTCGCCAAGATTCGCATTGAAAAGGAGGGCAGCGTGGTGTGGGTGGACAACGACGGCTTCAAACCCCAGAGCTGGGAGCAGCAGTTTCTCCGCAAGGGGAACTTGCCCAAGGGCTATTTCGACGCCCGCAAGGTCGACTCGAACGGCGACGGGGACCTCCGCGATGAGCTGGGAGACAAGCCGGGCTCGTGGAAGATGGACGAGAAGGGGAACATCACCAAGGGGTAGCGGCCAGGGGAACATCACCAAAGGCGAGCTAGCGGTCGCCGAGCGGCTCGATCTCCTCCTCGAAGGACTCGACCCGCCAGCCGTCACCGGTGAGCGCCAGGACCACGTCCTGGTTGTGGCGGACGGTCGGCGGGCCGACAGGGGCCATGGTGTTGGGGCCGCGCCTCTCTTCCTGGATCACCTTCAAGGTGACCTTTTTGCCATCCGGAGAAGTCACCTCCGATTGGACCGAGCGGACCGGCCCCCAGTGGATGATGCCGACGATGTTCCGGTAGGTCTGGTGGCCGATGATTCTCGGGGCCGCTTCCTTCTGCTCGATCATGTCGATCACGTCCTCGCCGCTGGCCAGCTCTCGCGCCTCGCTCCAGCGGTCATAAAGGAGCGCGTTGGCGAACTTCTCGTACGTCTTGTAAGCCGAGGAAGAGGCGAAAGCGAACTTGTAGACGAGAAAGCCGCCGGCCGCGAGCGCGATGACGATGATCAGGTTTTTCATGGATCCAACCTCCCGTTCATGTTTTTCAGAGAAAAAGAATCATGTTCTTTTATCGGCAAACGGGAAGAGGGGCTTCAACTCTGGGGCGAGTGTCGCGCGGTGAAGGTGACCTTGGGGTAGTGCTGGCTGTCGACCTCGACGTAAGGGGCGATAAAGAAGTTGAGCGGCTCGCCGGCCTGCGGCGGATTCAGTACCAGGTCCCGGCCGGTGCTGTAGAGGACGCGGTCCTCCGAGAGCCGGCCGAAGAAGTACTGGGTCCGGGGCGGGTTCTTGTCGGCCTCGGAGATGTCGACCGGCACCCAGCCGCGCTCAGGGTCGTAAAACTCGGCCCAGCAGTGCGGCCCGGTGGCTCCGTCGGGCTTGAGCGAGAGGCCGTAGTGGAAGCGCGCCGGAATTCCAGAAGCTCGGACCAGGGAAATGAACAGCGCGTGGTAGTCGGAGCAGTTCCCCTTGCCGACCTCGCAGGCCCGCGCCGTGTCGCCGCGGCCCCAGCCGGGGGCCTCCTTGTTGTACTCCATGTGCCGGAGGACGTGCTGGTAAATCTCCCAGGCCTTGGCCATGACATCCGACTTGCCGGCGGTGATCTCGGCGGCGAGCCGCTGGACGCGCTTGTCGATGATGCCGAGGCGGTCGGGCTGGAGGTAGCGATCCATGAGCCGCGGCGGCGTCTCCTCGGCGTGGGCCACCTCCTCGCGCCGCAAGAGGTCGTAGGAAACGGTCACCTCGAGCTTCTTCTCGGCCGGCTTCCGCCACTCGATGTAGAGGAGCGGGTTGCCGTAAAGCTCCTCCCGGCGGATCGACCCGACCGGCGGGTCGATCTTCAAGTTTTCGACTTGCTGGAAGCCATTGGTCGGCGGGAGCGGCAGCCAGGCGCGCACCACCGCCGCTTGCTCCGGGACCCCCTCGATGACCAAACCGTTCATGAAGGCGGTGCGGTAGGTCTTCAAGGGCTCCGGCGCCGGTGAAGGACTGTGGCACGGAGGAGTGTGGCACGATGCGGCAAGAAGGGCCGGCAGGCTCAAGAATAACGTTTGTTTCAACAGGTTGTGTGTTCTCATAAGTCTGGGATGTTATTGAAATTAAAAAAAGAGCATAAATGCCCGAGAGATTCCGGTCAACCTTCGTTTAAAATTTTTTTCATCCCAACAATTTTCCAACAACCTCCAGGTACGATTCCGGGCGTTAAGTGGAAAGACGGCTTCGAGCCGGTGTCCGCCGGTAACCAACGATTTGCCCGGGAGGTGCATCATGAAGCGTACGCGGATTTTTCTTTTCGCCTTGGTCTTTTATTTCTTTACGGCTCCGGCATGGGCTGATGAGGAGCCTAAAAAGACCCCTTCCGAGTCGAAGGCCGCGGCCGACTCCGCCGAGGACCGGCTCCTCAAGGCCGAGCTGCTCGAGGTCTCGACCGGCGACCTGGAAAAGGCCATGGGCATATACCGAACGATCTCGGGGGATGAAAAAGTTCCCGAATCGACCCGCGCCCGGGCGCTGCTCTACCTCGCCCGCTGCCACCGGAAGCTCGGCGAGATCGAGGCGGCGAAGAAGCTCCTCGAGGAGCTCGTGAAGACCCACGCCCGGGAGCGCGATATCCTCCGGCAGGCGCAGAGCTTCCTGAGGGAGCTCTCCAGCGGCAAGCCGGAAAATCCCGACTTCGACTGGCTGAAGGAGCTCGAGAAGAGCCCCGAGATCCAGGCGCGGGTCTTCGACCTGGCCATGAACCTGGTCAACCTGGAAAGCGATGAGGGCTGGCGCGCCTACAGCCAGCTCCTCGCCCTGGGGACGCTCGCCGCGCCGGTCCTCGAGCGGCTGGTCGAGACCTCGCGCGACGCCCGCCAGCGCTTCGTCCTGGCGATGCTCCTCCTCCGCTCCGGGCGCTACGAGCGCCTCGCGGCGGCGCTGGAGACCATCAGTGCCGTGATCGGCGGGACCATTATTGGCGGCGCGCACCGATACCAAAACATCTTCAGTGATTTCTTGAAATCGATCCCCGGGCTGCCGGAAGAAGAGCGGCGGCGGCTCCTTGAGGCCGTTGGCCGGATTCCATCTGGCAAAGAGGTCGAGCCGTACCAGGAACTCGTCCGCCTGTGGGCCGGCGACACCGGCGATTTGCCCGCCAGGCTGAAAAAGGTGATCGCGGCGGTGGACCTTTTTTATTACCAGCAGCGACTCCGGACCATCCTCGACCAAGAGCCTGCCGTTAAGGACCTTCTGGCGCGGTGGGCGGTGGATCCCGAAGTCCCGAAGGACTCGCCCGGCTCCTTGCTCCGCTTCCTCATGGAAAACGCCCCGGAAAAGCTCGCGGCCGCGCACTGGCTGATGGAGCTCGAGTCCTTGAAGGGTCTCCATCGCTACCGCGGGACTCCTGGCCCGATCCGGCTCGACAGGCCGGAGGATAAAGAAAAGTACCGGCTTTTACAGGAGCTGGAAAAGCTGGGGGCCTTCGGCGCCTTGAAGGAGATCGCCGCCGGCGAGCTGGGGAACTACGCGGTGAACTGGTTCTGGTACCGCTATGGGAGCGCCGGCAAGCTCAAGGAGGCCCCCGCCGGCTGGGCAGCGGTGCTGCGGGCGGCCGGGAAGATTTCCTTGAAGGTAGAGCTGACATCGAAGGCGTCGGTGGAGTTTGAATGCGGCCTGGAGCCCTTGCATCACCTGGCTGAGCGCAACGATGCGGCCATCCCCGAGTTCGCCGGGGCGCTGAGAAACCGCGCCCGGGAGTTCCCCGAGTATTTCGGCTACGGCGAGCGCCAGAAGCTCGAGGGGGACCCCGAGCGCTGGCAGCCCTCCCCCCGATACGTCGAGGCCATGGCCGGGCTGCTCGAGACGCCCGATCCGGTCGTCCAGAGCATTGCCCTCGAGGCCCTTGCCGAGGCGCCGGCCGAGACCGCGCCCGAAGTTTTCGAGCGGGTGGAAAAGCTCCTCGCCGCTCCCTCGGATCCGCACGCCCGCGAGTTTGCCCTTTACGCCCTGCTCAAGCGTTTTCTCCTCAAGCCGGAGCTGGGCCCCAAGGCGGCCCGGTTATTCCTTGGCGAGTGGAGCGAGCGCGCCAAGGCATCCGAGATCCCGGAGGCCTACGGGAGCTCCCCCGCAGACAAGATCGGGATACTCGGATATGCCGAGCGCCAGCATGTCGCTTCAACGCCACCGGGGCTCGGCCCGCGCGCCCTCCAGATAAAAAGACCCATCTCGAAGTTCCGGGAGAGCCTGGCCTGGTTGATCGCCAGGGAAAAGTATCCTGCCCTCCTTTACCCGCACATACTGGCCCTGGCCGGCTCCGAGGAGGGGATCGCATTCCACGAGTGGTACTTCCGGACCGCCGCACACCATGAGGCCATAGCGCAGCAGCTCATCGAGCGCCTCGACACGGTCAAGGATCTCAAGCTGCAGGTGTCCGTCGTGGACCTCATCGATAACTCATTTTATAAGAAAGGGCTCTCCCCCAAGATCGCCGACTTCCTCTGCCGGGGATTCCTCAACCGCGATCTGCCAACGGAGGCCCGAGTGACCATGCTCACCAATCTGTTCGCTGAACCCCAACCTTACCTCTTCGACCGGATCGACTGGGCCAAGCTGCTCGATAGCGATGATCCGGTGCTCAATGAATTCGCGGACCGCTTGGGGAATGACTTCTGGTGGGAGGTTCAACGGCATGTTGAGCAGGGGAAAAGCGTCCTTTATCAAGCGGCGCTCAAGAGCCCGGCGGCCTCCATACGGAGTTTGCTCCTCAAACATCCGTCTTTGAACGAAGAGGAGCGCGAAGATTGGTGGAAGCAGGCCCTGAAGGATCCGGAGCCTGGCATCCGCCAAGACGCTCTCAACTACCTGGCTCGAATCACCCGGGCGGACATCGCCCCTCTCTTCCTCCGCTCGCTCGAGGACCCCGATGCCGGAGTCCGGCAGACGGCGGTCCGAATCATCATGAAGTTCACCCTGCCGGAGAGCGTCGAGGCTCTCGGCAAGCTCTTGAACGATCCGGACATCAAGGTCCGCAACGAGGCCCTTATGGCCTTGAAGGAGATCCGCCAAGCCCTCGAGGAGAAGAAGGAGTGGGATGACTTGTTGAAAAATTTGCAATCGAAAGGCTCGGCCGAGAAAAACGGGAAAAACGAGAAAAACTAGCCATGCTGCGGTTTTCCTACTGGCACTTGCCCATCATCCTCCTCCCGGCGGGGGCGCTGGCTTTTTATGCCTTTCGCGCCGCCCGCCTGGACTACGAGGAGCAGGCGCGCTTTCAGCAGGCGCGGATCGAGTCGGCCGCCGAGATCCTCAAGCTCCGGATCGAGGGATCGATCCAGGGGCAGGCGAGCGCCGCCGAGGAGGCCTTCCAGTGGGCCCAGAGGACGCTCCGATCGGGAGAATCGAAGGAGTTTCACGAGGGGGTGGCTTTTGCGAGGGGTGAGAAGCTGCTCGGCTTCCATCCGCTCGCGGCGCGGGAGGAGCCGTTCCACGAGGCCCTGAGCGCCAAGGAGCTGCGCTTTTACAAGCTGGCCCTGAAAGGCGGCGAGAGCTACGAGCTGGACTTCAAGGATCCGGCTCGCGCCCTCGACGCCTACGCGTTTTACCTGCCGCGGTTGAAATCCCCCCTCCTCAAGGCGCGGCTGCGCTTCCGCATCGCCCGCGCCGCCCTGGCGGCGGGGGAGGAGGCCCTCGCCCGGGCGGTCTTTGAAGACCTCTCCCGCGAGGAGCCGCCGGCGAGCACGGAGGAAGGGCTGCCCATCGACCTCCTCGCCCTGGAGCGGCTCCTCGAGCTGTGCGGGGAGCCTAAGAAGACCTTGAAGGACCTTGAGGGGCGGATCGAGGAGCGCACCCGCCGCTTCACCGCGCCGCTCCTCGCCCACTGGATTACAGCCTATTTTCCAGAGAGCGAGCGGTTGAAAGCAATTCTCGCCCGGCGCCGCGCCCTCGAGGCCGCCCTGGCGCGGCACCCGCAGGTCCTCTCGTCCCAGGAGGCGGCCCTTGAGGAGGGGTACCTGCTCCTCGCCCGCTCATTGACCCCCGCCCCCTCGGCGGCGAATCCCGAGCCGCCGCGGGCCATCTGGGGGGCGGCGCTCGAACCGCTGCCGGAGCTGCCGGGAACGCTTCCCTGGCGGCTCGAGTACGGCCCATCTACGCCGCCTGGCACCCCCTTGGCAGCGAAGCCCGGGACGGCAGCCCGAGCCATCCAGCTCTCGAAAAGCGGCCCCGCGCTCGCCGTCTTGCGGGTGAGCGATTCGGGATTCCAGGAAGCCCTGAGCCGGCTCGGATTTTCACGGCTCATGAAGGAGATAAACGTCGGGCTCCTCTTGCTGGTGATCTCGATCTGGGGAGTCGTCATGGCGCGCGGCGTCGCCCGCGAGCGGAACCTCGCCCGGCTGCGGGCGCGCCTCCTCGCCAACGTCTCCCACGAGCTGAAGACCCCCATCACCTCCATCCGCATGTTCAGCGAGATGCTGGCCAAGGATCCCCTCGACGAGCAGCGCGTCCGGCGCTTCGGCGAACTCTTGCTCTCGGAAAGCCTGCGCCTCAGCCGCTTGATTGAGAACCTGCTCGACTTCTCGCGCCTCCACCGCGAGGACATCGCGCTCCCGCGGGAGCCGGTCGACTTCGGAGCGCTCCTCCGCAAGGCGGCGGAGGGCTTCTCCTACCGCGCTAGAGAGAAGGGGGCCGACTTCCAGGCCGGCGGCTGCGACCAACTGGAAATCACCTTGAACACGAACGCCGGCGCCATCGAGCGCATCCTCTCGAACCTCCTCGACAACGCCCTCAAGTACAATCAGAGCGAGAAGCCGGTGATCCGGCTCTCCGCCGGTCAGGACGGATCGCGGGTGCGCATCGACGTCGCCGACAACGGCATCGGCATCCCTTACCGCGACCAGGAGCGGGTCTTCGAGGAGTTTTACCGGGTGCGCTACGACGACTACGCCGTCCAGGGGACCGGCCTCGGCCTCGCCATCGCCCGGCGCCTGGCCCGCCAGTTAGGGGGAGACATCCAGCTCCAGAGCCGCGAGAAGGAGGGGAGCAAGTTCACCCTCATCCTGCCGATGAAGGATAAAATTCACCACGAAGAACACGAAGGACACGAAGAAGGAAAATAGTTTCCATGAGCAACGGACGCATTCTGGTCGTGGAAGACGACCCGGCCATTCTCGAGGGGCTCAAGGAGAAGCTCTCGCTCGAAGGGTATGAGGTCATCCTGGCCCGCGATGGTGAGGAGGCGCGCGATCAGCTCTCGGATGGCCCGCTCGACCTAGTCGTTCTCGACCTCATGCTCCCCAAGCTCGATGGCTTGAGCGTGCTGCGCTGGCTGCGGAAGAAGTTCGCCGGCCTGCCGGTCCTCATCCTCAGCGCCAAGGGCCGCGAGGAGGAGAAGGTCGAGGGGCTGCGCGCCGGCGCCGACGACTACCTGGCGAAGCCCTTTGGACTCAAGGAGCTGATGGCGCGCCTCGAGGCGCTGCTCCGCCGCGCCCGCGGCCCGGAGGAGCCCATCGCCTTCGGCGAGGTGACCGTCGACTTCCAGCGCCGCCAGGTGCGGCGAGGCAAAAAAGAGGTCCCGCTCTCGCGCAAGGAGCTGGAGGTGCTCTTTTACCTGGCCCGCCACCGCGACCGCGCCGTCAGCCGCGAGGAGATCTTAGACGCCGTGTGGGGTTACTTCGCCGAGAGCGAGGCGCGCGCCGTCGACTACCACATTCTCAACCTGCGCCGGAAGCTCGAGCCCAATCCTCACGCCCCCCGCCACCTCCTCACCCGCCACGGCCTCGGCTACCAGCTCGCCCCGTGACCGGCCAAGCTTCCCCTGTGCTTCTCGAAAGGCTACAATACCGCCGGAACGACAGTCAGATCATAAAAACAGTCAGATCATAAAATTATTTCCCCTATGGCGCGGGTCCAAGGAGGTGTTTCCATGGAAACGAGGAAGCAGCATCATGGCCATGGCGGCAGCGTGCGGCGGAACTTCTTGAAGAAAGCCGGGCTGGCCGCCATGGCGGCCCTGGCGGCGGCCCTGGCGCGCCGGGCGGCGTTTGCGTCCAGAGCGTTCCAGTCTGCCGGCGCGCCAGAGAAGAAGGGCCTGACATTTCGACCGGATCTCCTGGACAAGAATTCACCGAAGGGGATCGAGGTGATTCAGCTCACGACCGAAAAGGCGGTTCCCAGCTCCCACATTTACATGGAAGCGCAGATCTTCACCCCTGATGCCAAACGGCTGGTGTTACACCGTTCGGCCCACGCTCACGGCAGCGACAAGAACGACCCCGAGCACCGGTATCTGGTCTTTGACCTCGAGAACGACTGCCGCCTGATGCCGATCACGGAGGAGGTGGGAGTCACCGCTCCCTCGGTGTCGCCGGACGGCAAATACCTCTATTATTTTGTCGATGAAACCGAAGTGAACGGAGGCCGCCTGACGCTCAAGCGCGTCTGCCTGGACGGGAGAGAACGCCAGACCATCGTGACCCTGGATCAGCCGCTGCCCGGCACCCGCTTTCGCCCTAGCCAGATCTATCCTCTCTCGACCGTTTCTTCCGATGGGAAACGCCTGGCTCTTTCGGCGTTTCTAGGGGACGGGCAGGCGAAAGGCGCGCCGTGGGGGCTCCTGGTCTTCGATGTGGATAAGGCCACTGTAAACCTGATCATTCACGGGCCGACCTGGTGCAACATGCATCCCCAGTACTGCCGATCCTTGGATCCCGAGACGCGGCGCGACCTCCTCATTCAGGAGAATCACGGCAACGCCTGCGACGCCCAGGGCCACATCACCACCCTGGTGGGCGGGGACGGCGCGGACATCCATGTCATCCGCGATGACGGCGCGAACTTCCGCACCATGCCCTGGGGCCGGGACGGCAACGAGTTCTGTCAAGGGCACCAGTGCTGGCGGGGGAGATCCGACTGGGCCATCACCAGCACCAGCACACGGCAGCCGCCGGAGGCCCAGCTGATCGAGAGCCGGGCGGTGGCCGATGCGGGCCACCTCGGCAGCAAGACGGCCGGAGGAGTCCGCAACCACCTCAGCCGCGAGTTTCCCAAGCCGGCGTTCTACCATTTCGCTACCGACATGGCGGGGCGGCGGCTGATCTCGGATGCGGGCCCCCTCAAGCAGGGAGGGCGCCTGTGGGTGGCTGAACTGGGCGAACCCGGAAAAGATCCGCTGGGGAATTTTCGGTTCCTGCTAGGCCCTCGGTGTTCCGGTGCCAAAGGCGCTCACATCCATCCATTCCTATCGCCGGATGGCTCGTTGGCCTTCTTCAACTCGGACGAGTCGGGCCTTTTGCAAGCTTACATGGTGCGGGGGCTGTGAGGATAAGGCATGCCTACCTGGCTTTGATGTTCCGATAATAAAATTACTAATTTTTAAGATGTTGTTTATTTATAAATACTTACG
>JACQVS010000218.1 GCA_016209605.1 Planctomycetota bacterium | reverse complement strand
TGGAATTAAAAAATGTACTTTTTCACATCTTTCTTAATTTTTATTTCCTCTTCTTTTATTCTCCTTGGCGCTCTTGGCGTCTTGGCGGTTTAAAATCTTATTTACCCGGGGGGCCAGGTGAAATTGCGGCCGCCCAGCAAGTGGATGTGGAGATGGAACACCGTCTGCCCCGCCGCCGCGTTGGTGTTCAGGACCAGGCGATAGCCGCGCTCGGAGAACTGGCGCTCTCGGGCGATCCCCTGCGCGGCCAAGACCAGCTTTCCCACCAGCTCCGCATCGCTGGGGCCCAGCTCGTTCAAGCTGGCGAGGTGCCGCCGCGGGATGATGAGGATATGGCTGGGGGCCTGGGGATGGATGTCCTCGAAGGCGTAAACTTCCTTCGCCAGCTCCGGCGGGGCGATGGCGACCGCCTTGGAGGGGATGGCGCCGGCGGCGATTTTGCAAAAAAGACAGCTCGTTCCTGCTGCTGGCTTCTGATCCACTACTCTTCGCTCCTTCTCGAACTTCCTGACGAGCCCCGACCCGGACGCGGGCCGGGCCGCGGCGGCGCAGGGTCCTCGCTTCCTTCCGGGCGGGCGCCGGATGGCCGCTTCCCGCTCTTGTAGCCTTGCTCGCGCTGGCGCTGGATCTCGCGCTTGTAGTGCTGCTTGAGCCGTTCCACCTTGTCCTTGAGCGAGTCATCCATCTTGCCGTAGGCGAAGACGAAGCGGTTGAGCGCATCGAGGGCCCCCTCGAAGTCCCCCATGAGCTCGAAGTGCCGCATTACCCGCTCGTAGTCGTAAGGATCGATCTGAAAACCGCCGGGATTGCGGAAGTAGGTCCGGTAGACCTGGTTGGATTTCTTGAAGATCTCCTCCATGCTGCGGCGCTCTTCCGCCGCCTTTTCCCGCAGCTCCTCCGCCTCCTCATCGCTCTCGGCGTCATCGGCATCCTTCACCAGCTCATCGGCGTTCTCGCGGTGAGCGTGGCCGAGCAGGGAGAGGGCGAAGGCGTACTCCCGGAAGCAGAGGTGGCAGGTGGCAGGAGCGATTTCTGTGGTGATGCGGGTGTACTCCACCACCTTCTCCAGCGCTTTCATGTCGCGGCCTTCGGAAAGGACCACCTTTTTCAGCTCGTCTTGAGTCCTGCCGCGGAACTCCTTGATTTTCTTGGCCTTTTCGATGTCGCCGAGCTTGGACCAGTCCTCGGGGCGGGAGATGCCGCAGCCGGCCGCGGCGGTCAAGAGCAGCACGGAACCGATCAGCCCCCACAGGCACCGGCCGCCGGCCGCGGCGGGAGTACGAAGAGCCGATAAAAAAGCCTCCACCCAACTCCGCTCGCTCAATTTCTGGGACGGTGACATATACCTTGCCTGGCCGGTTGTCGGTTAGGGGTACTCTCGTTAAGGGATTTGCATCATTAAATTTATCACATTCCGGGGAGCCGGTCAATGGCTTCTCACTCGGCCATCCACGGGTCATCGATCAGCGGGTAGCGGAGCAGCTCTTCCGGCTTGAAGAAAAGCTTCAGCTCCCGTTCCGCCGATTCCGGCGAGTCCGAGCCGTGCACCAGGTTGAACTGGCTGGAAATGCCGAAGTCGCCGCGGATGGTCCCGGGCTCCGCCTGATGGCCGAAGGTCTTCCCCATGAGCTTGCGCACCACTTCTATCGCCTTGTTCCCCTCCAGGACCATGAGCACCACCGGCCCGGCGGTCACGAACTGGAGCAAGCTCGGGTAAAACGACTTTTCCTTGTGGACGGCGTAGTGGGTCTCGGCGAGCGGCCGGGGAATCACCGCGAGCTTCAGGCCCACCACCTTGAGGCCCTTTCGTTCGAAGCGGCTGATAATCTCGCCGATCAACCTGCGCTGGAGGGCATCCGGTTTCAAGATCACTAGCGTACGTTCCATGGCGCAGGGAGATGTTATACTGGGTAGAGAAGCTCTTTCACAGACCTATTGCCATTAAAATTTCGAAATTTCTCATAATGCGGGCTTCGCCCGCAATATTGTCATGGCCCAAAACCTCGAGAGCGCCTCGCTGATTCCGCCTGCGGCCCCGACGGTGGCCGAAAAGCTGGAGCCGACGGCAAAAATGGAGCCGGCGGGGGGGTCATCTTCAAGCCGGTGCCGCGGCGAATGGCTGCAAAGCCCCCGGCTGGAGCCCGCTTCGATCTGCCCCCATGCGTCGCTCAGGGAGGCGGTTGAGTCGGATTCCGAGGATAGTTCCTGGATCCCCCGGATCTTGATGCAAATTCAAGAGCTCACCGGCGCGGAGCGGGTGTTCCTTTTCGACGTTCGGGGCTCGAGCTTTCAGAATCCTCAAGCCCAGAGCCGTTCCGCCCGCGAGCTGGGCGACTGCCTGGTTTCCCTCGACTACGACCGCGAGCCGGTCTCCAAGCCCGAAACCAGGATTCCCAGGCCGCTCTTCCTCAAGGCGCTGCGGGAGAACCAGCCCGTCTGGGCGCTCAACGCCCTGGCCGACTTTCCGGAAACCCAGCTGCCCAACGAGATCGTCTCCAAGGTGCGCGGCTTCGCCATCATCCCCTTGGCGGTGCGCCAGGTCTGCCACGCGGTCATCTACTTTGAGCATCGCTTCCAGCCGATTGAGATCTCCCCGCAGGAAGCCAGGCGCCTGGTCTTCCTTCTCCGCCTTCTCTCCATCCGCCACGCCCTGGAGAAGCTCGAGAAGGAAAACCGCTCCCTGTGGCTGGACCTGCTCAAGCAGCGGCAGGAGAATTACAAGGCGGTTTCAACGGCCCCCGCCCTGGTCCACCTGGCCAAGAGCCCCGCCTCCGGGCGAGAACACCTCATCGGGAACTACCAGGCGATCATCGGCTCGAGCCCGGCGATGGAGGAGATCTTCCAGCTCCTCGACCGCATCCGCACCTCCAAGGCGCCGGTGCTGATCAACGGCGAGAGCGGCACGGGGAAAGAGCTGATCGCCAACGCCATCCACAAGAACAGCCCGCGGGGCGACCGCCCCTTCGTCTCGGAGAACTGCGGCGCTCTGACCGAGACGCTGCTCGAGAGCGAACTTTTCGGCTACGTCAAGGGGGCCTTTACGGGAGCCCACCGCGATCACAAAGGGCTCTTCGAGCTAGCCGATGGGGGCACGCTCTTCCTCGATGAGGTGGGCGACATGAGCCCGGCCATGCAAAAAAAACTCCTGCGCGCCATCCAGGAGGAGAAGATCCGCCGCGTCGGCGGCAAGGACACCATTCCGGTCGATGTGCGGCTGATCTCGGCGACCAACAAGGACCTGCTCAAGGAAGTCCAGAGCGGCAACTTCCGGGAGGACCTGTACTACCGCTTGAACGTCATCAACATCCGCCTGCCCGCCTTGCGCGAGCGCCGCGAGGACATCGCCGAGCTGGTTTACCACTTCCTGGCCCAGCTGAGCAAGGAAACCGGCATGGAGAAGACCATCTCCCCTCAAGCCCTGCAGCTCTTGATCCAGCACCCCTGGCCCGGGAACATCCGCGAGCTGCAAAACGAGGTCAAGCGCCTCTTCGCCCTCTCCGACAACCGCATCGAGGTGGCCAACCTGTCGCCAGCCATCCTTTCGGGCGGCGGCAAGGACCAGCTCTTGGGGAGCTTTGAAAAGGAGCTGCTCGGCCTGTCCTTGAGGGAGGCCCTTGAAAAAGTGGAGCGGGCGCTGGTGAAGAAGGCCCTGATCGAGGCTCACGGCAACAAGAGCCAGGTCGCCAAGCAGCTGCAAATCCCCAAGACCAGCCTGTACAACAAGATCACCAAGTACCAGCTGGACAGGGAGATTCAGGAGACCTTGTTTGATTAGTTGCAAAAGTGCCACACTCCTTGTTGCAGGGCCCCTTCCTAGTGCTAAAATATTGACTAGTGCGGATCTCGGACCTGTCGACCCTGCCCTCATGCCGCCCGAAGACTCAACGGAATCGCTGCAACGTGAGCCGCTCCTGGAAAAGCCTCAACCGGCGCTACCAAGCCGAACGCGAGCTGTCGCGGAGCGGCCCTTCAGCCGTTTACCTGGCCAGGGACCTGGAGAACGGCGGGCAGCGGACCGCCCTGAAAATCTTTCGAGTCGCTAGCTGGGAAATCTGGTCCCGCGCCCTCCGGGAATTTGACCTCCTCCGCCGCCTCCAGCACCCCCATATCGCCAGGGTTTATCAGTTGGGCAAGGTGGAGACCGTTGAACCGGGGGAACCCGAGGCCGCCGCCGTGCCGGCGGAAGAAGGGCCCCCTGGCCTCCCCCAGCCCGGAGATGCCTTTCTCGCCTTCGAATACCTCGACGGCCTGGACCTGCGCGCCGCCTTCCTGAAGCTCTTCCCCGCCGCCGCGGCAGCCCGGGAGGGGAGCGGCCCGAACCCGGCGGGCCCCGGGCTGGCGCCGGCGGCCAGGCGCTGGAAGATCTTTTATCAGGCGCTCGCCCACATCGGCCTGGGACTGGAGGCTATCCACAGCCGCGGCTTGATTCACAACGACCTCAAGCCCGAAAATCTCCTCCTCATTCCCGCGGGCGGCGATCCTAACCCCCAGCACTTCGAGGCCAAGATCATCGACTTTGGCTTCGCCCAGGAGGAAACCACCCCGGTGGGGCGGCGCATTCGCGGCACCGTGCCTTACATCGCCCCGGAAGTGCTCACCAGCTCCTCCGCCAGCCCTCAAAGCGATCTCTACTCCCTGGGAATCGCCATTTACACCGCCGTCACGGGAACTTTTCCCTTTCCGGCGGAGCCGCTGGAGGCCTGGATTGAAGCGATCCTCCGCCCGCAAGATGATCTGGACGTCCAGCCGCCCCGGGATGTTCCCCCGGCCCTCCATGAATTGCTCCGCCAGCTCACCCGAAAGGACCCTCGGGAGCGGCTGGCCAGCGCCGCCGATTTTCTCAAGGAACTGAAGCGCATTGAAAGCTCCGTGGCCTACAGCCAGCCCCAGGGGAGTCAGCACGCCTTCCCAGCCCTTGGCTGGGAACGCGAGCTGGGCCTGTTGCGGAGCGAGTTGGAGGAGCTGAGGCGGGAGGAATCCAGCCACTCCCTGATCTTGATTGAAACCGACCAGGACAACTACACCGAGCCGTTCGTGGAGGAGATCGAGACCCTGGCCTCCCTCAACCAGTTGAGGTGCCTCCGCGGCCGGACGAGATTCCCTTACCAGCTGGCTTACTCGCCCGTTTCCGAGGTCCTGAACCAGCTCATCCGCAAGCTCGACCTGGCTTCCCCACGCTACCGCAAGTTCCTGCCCGCCCTGGGGTGCATCTTTCCGGATCTGGCGAGGGAAAAAATCTCGCGCCACTGGGAAGTCCTGTCGCCCCGAGAGGCCAAGCTCAACCTGATCGATGCGGTGGTCGAGCTTTTCCAGGAAGCCAGCCAGGAGAGCCCTCTCGTCCTGGTGCTGGAGGACCTCCAGCTGGCCGATCAAGACACCCTCCTCTTCCTGGAAGGCCTGTCCCGGCAACTGGGGCGCCAGCCGGGGGACGCGGGGGGAGACCTCTTCGGTCCGGCGGCGGACGCTCCGCTCCCCCCGGCGCCGGGGGCCGCCAAGTGGCCGGACCGCGCGCCGGGGACCGCCGGATCCAGTCGGGTTCTGCTCATCGGAACTTATCGTGATCGGGCCGCGAATCCCGCTCTTCTGACCACCCTGGAAGAGGAAAGCCTCAAGCCCCTGGGCGATTCGACCAGCCTGGCGCAGCTGGCCTCGCTTCCCTTCTGCCTCAAGCTGAAGCTCAAGTGGCTCGGCCTGGAGCAGCTCGAGGAGTGGCTGCGGCATCGATTTCCGGCGGCTTCCTTCTCGGAAAAGGAAATCCGCAAGCTGCACGAGCTCACCGGCGGATCGCCGCGGCTGCTTGATGAAACCATCAAGGACCTCGAGCGGGCTCGGAGTCGAGAGGAATCGGGCGGCGAGCCCAAGCCGGAAGAGCGCCGCGAGGTCTGGCTCCTCGACCCGGAACTGGCCGGCGGCAGCCTGGCTTTCCGCTACCAGAAGAGCCTGCGGGAAATGCTGCTCGACCGCCTCCAGGGCCTGTCCAAGGAGGAGCTGGAGGTTCTCGAGGCCCTGGCCGTCGCCGGATCTCCCGCCGACTTGAAGATCCTGGGAGCCCTGCTGGGCGATGGCAGCGCCGCCAGTGCGAGCGGTCCGGCCGGGCGGGCGATTCAAATCCTGGCGGAAAGAGGCCTGCTCCACCTCCGCTACTCTGAAGAAGGGGCGGAAATCAGCTGGACCCACGATGCCTTGCAGTCCCCTATCTACCTGCAGATCCCCGAGGAGCGGCGCCGCCAGCTCCATGAGCGGATGCTGAACTTCCTGCTTTCCGATCCGGTTCGGATGGCCGGCGGCCAGGCCAGCGAGGCGGCCGTCCAGCACGCCTGGAGGGCCGGGGCCCTCGAAGCCTTCTTCAACTGCGGCCTGGCCGCCGGCGAGAGCTATCTGCGCGCTTATTCCTTCAGCGCGGCCGTCCGCGTCTTCGAAGGGGTGCTCCAGGGGCTGAACGAATCGACCGCCGGCCAGCCTCGCGATTTCGCCAGCCCCGCCCCCCCTGCCGACCGGCGCGAGCAGATCCACTGGAGCGTGCTGCGCCAGCTGGGAGAGATTTACCGCCTGTCAAAAGACTTTTCCAGAGCCCTGGAAAAGTTCACCGTGCTCCTGTCGCTGGAAGAAAACGACCCTAATTTGACCCGGCGGTCCGATGTTTACCGCCTCATGGGCGAAATTTATCAAGAGAAGAACGATCCGGTCAACGCTCTCTACTTCCTGGAAAAGAGCTTCCGCTTGCTGGAAGCCCAGCCGTACAGCCGGGCCAGGACTGAAGCGCTGCTGGCCCTCGCCAACTTCCATCACTTGAGGGGGAACCTGGACCTGGCCGAGGCCACGGCGCTCAAAACTCTCGACCACATGAGGTCCAGCGGCGACGGCGACCTCTATGCCCGGGTGTGCTTGAAGCTCGGCGAGATCTACTCCAAGCGCAACGACCAGGCCCGCAGTCTCACTTACAACCTGAAGGCGCTGGAAGCGGCCCGCAACTTTGACCATCTGCCGCAGGTTCTGGAAGCCACCAGCGCCCTGGGAGCCGCGTTCATGGCGCGAGGGGAGTACGAGCGGGCCATCGAGCACTTCACCCGCGGCATCGAGCTTTCTACCGTCCTCGGCTCGAAGAACCACCTGGCCCGCTTCTACAACCAGATCGGCACCATACAGTTCAATCGGGCCAACCACATGCTGGCCCTCGAAAATTTCCAGCGCAGCCTGCGGCTGTGGTCCCAGATCGGCGACCTGCACGGCATCGCCAACTGCTACAACAACATCGGGCTGGCGCTCCGGCTCAAAGATGACCTGCAGCGCGCCGCGGAATGCTACCGGCGGGCGATCGACATCTTCTCGCGCATCGGCGACGAGTTCGGGCAGGCGGCTGGCATGAACAACCTCGCCAACATCCTCGAGCTGCAAGGGAAGTACCAGGAAGCCCTGGATTACGCCTTCCAGAGCCTTGAAAAGCGGAAGAAGTTCAACTCCAAGAGCGGTATCGCCTTTTCCTACTACCGTATCGGCAAGATCTACCAGTCCAAGGGAGAGCTGGACAAAGCCCTCGGGTACGCCGAGAAGAGCCTGCAGATCCGCTGGGAAATCAGCGAGAAGATGGGCATCGCCTACTCCAAGATCCATCTCGCCGAGCTGCTGCTCTTGCGCGGCCAGCTCGCCGACGCTCTGCAGAAATGCGAAGAAGGGGAGAAGGAGTTCACCATCCTGGAGAACCAGCTCGGCTGCCTGGTGGCGCGGGAGATCCTCGCCAGCATCTACATCCAGATGGGCGAACTCCAGAAGGCGGCGGAGATCCTCGATGAAGTGGCGGCGCAGGCGCGGGAAAGCCACCAGACGCTGCTCCTGGGCAACGCGCTCCACAACCTGGCGAAGATCTCCATGGAGATGGAGGATCTGCACGAAGCCGAAACGCGCTTCGAACAGGCCGAGGCGATTTTCAAGGAGCACAGCAATCACCGCGAGCTCGCGGAGCTGCTCCTCGACCGCAGCCGGCTGTACCTCGACTTCGGCCATCACGAGCGCGCCGCCAATCAGCTGGAGGGGACTTATGCCATTCTGGAGGAGTTCGCCATCCGCGACCTGGTGCCGTTTTATTTCCTGCTGCGGGGGCAGCTGGAGATGGAAATCCAGCCGTCCGAGCCGGATCGGGGCAAGAAATTCCTGGAGCGCGCTCTCCTCGAGGCGCGGGAGGTCTCCCTCCCGGAGATTCTCTGGCAGGTGCACTACCGCCTGGGGCTGCTGGACCGGGCCAAGGGGAGCCACGACAGCGGCCAGGCCCATTTCTCCAAGGCCCTGGAAATCCTCGATTCCCAGAAGCGGGGGCTGGCCGAAGGTCAGACCACCTCGTTTTATCAAATCCGCTCCCGGCGCATGCTGCTCAGGCTGGTCGCTGCCGGCCCCCCCAACCCCCTTGCCGGCGGCGGTCCGGAGGACGGCGCCGCCGTTTTCACCGCCGCCGCGGCCCGGCCGTTCCCTTCCCCGTTTCCGGCGGCCCTGGAGTTCCGCGACCGCAACCCATCCCAGCTCCAGAGCGAGCTTTTCAAGGTCAAGTCCCTCAACCGCCGCCTGCTGAAGCTGCAGGAAATCAACCAGGCCATCAACAGCGAGCACGACCTCAAGCTCCTTCTCGAAAAGGTCATGGACGCGGTCCTGGACCTGGTCGATGCGGAGCGCGGCTTTCTCATCCTCGCCACCGTGGAGAAGACCGGGCAGGAGCGTGTCACCGTCGCCCGGAACATCGACAAGCAGACGGTCGAGAAGCCGGAGGACAAGATCAGCCACAGCATCAGCTCGGAGGTGATCCGCACCGGCAAGCCCGTGCTCACCACCAATGCCGTCGTGGACGACCGTTTCCTCACCTCCAAGAGCGTTCAGGACCTCCGCCTCATCTCGGTCCTTTGCGTGCCCTTGCGCTCCCACGATCAGGTCCTGGGGATGATCTACCTCGACAACCGCCAGCGCCGCAATGCCTTCCGCGAGAGCGACCTCCAGCTCCTGGAGACCTTTTGCGACCAGGCGACCATTGCCATCAACAACGCCCGCTTGACGGCGGAGCTGAGCACCCGCAACGTGGAGCTGACCGAACTCAACCGGCAGCGGGAGATCCTCAACCAGCGCCTGCTCCAGGAAGTGCAGGAGCGCAACAGCGAGCTCCACATGACCCGCGAGCGCATGCGCAAGCAGCTGAGCCACTACGAATCCCATCTCCGCTTTCATAACATTATCGGCAAGTCGGAGCGCATGCAGCAGATCTTCCAGGTGCTCGAGCGCGTCGCCCCCACCAACCTCCCGGTCCTCATCGAGGGGGAAAGCGGCACCGGCAAGGAGCTGATTGCCCGCGCTATCCACGCCAACAGCCAGCGCAAGGACAACCGCTTCATCTCGGAGAACTGCGCGGCGCTCTCCGATTCGCTGCTGGAAAGCGAGCTCTTCGGCCACACCCGCGGAGCCTTCACCGGCGCCATTTCCGACCGCAAAGGGCTCTTCGAGATCGCCAGCGGCGGCACCCTGCTCCTCGATGAGGTCGGCGATATGAGCCTGAGCATGCAGAAAAAGCTGCTCCGCGTCCTGGAGGAGTCGGAGCTCCGCAAGGTCGGCGGCAAGGACACTCTCAAGGTGGATGTTCGCATCCTTTCCGCCTCCAACCGCGACCTCCGCAAGCTCGTCGAAGCCGGGAGCTTCCGGGAGGATCTCTATTACCGCCTGCACGGGGTGCGCATCGAGCTGCCCAGCCTGCGCGAGCGGAAGGAGGACATCCCGCTCCTCATCCAGCACTTCCTCGAGGAAATTTCCCGGGAGCTGCAAATTCCCAAGAAGGTGGTGACGCCGGAAGCCTTGCGCCTGCTGGTGAGCCACTCCTGGCCCGGCAACGTCCGCGAGCTCAAGCACTTCCTGGAGCGCACCATCCTCCTGGTGGAGGGGAACTCCTTGAGGGCCGAAGACTGCGTCTTCGACAGCCAGGCCGCCGGCTCGTTCAGCGCGCTCTCCAAGGATTCCGGCCAGAACGGCGAGTACGCCGGCCTCCTCCGGGAGATCCAGGGCGCCCCCCTGCGCCGCGCGCGCGACCTGTTCATGAAGCTGTACGTCGAGTCCTGCTACCGCGACCATCACTTCAACGCCTCGCGGGCCGCCAAGGCCTGCGGCATGTCCCGGGAGTCATTCCACCGCTTCTTGAAAAAGTTCAAGATCAGCAAGGCAAGGTCCGTTAATCCGCCGGAAGAGGCCGGCCCCGCGGAAGCGCCAGCCTCCAAGCCGCCGCGGAAAAGAGCGTCCCGAAAGCCGAAGCCCGGCTAACCAGGGCGAGATGAGATGGCGCCGAAAAATTGATTGCCACGGTAAAAAAGGGCCCGTAAAATTGCGGTTGCAATGCCTAATTATGACCTCTGAGAGCGGCATTCTTCAGGATAGCGGGGAAACAGGGGGCTTGAGGGGAATGGATCGAGGGGAATGATAGAAAGTGAGCACTTAGGTTTGATCTCCGGTGATTCTCTGTGTGTTGGGATGAGCGTGGTGTCATGATAAGCCTGGGAGCCCGATTCAAGCTGCCCTTTCGAGGCCCGGCGGCCTTGATTTTGGGTCTGGCCGTGTTCCTGCCGTTCCGTCACGGTTCCTCCGGCACCTCCGGTTCCTCCTCGGCCCCCTCGAAGCAACGGGCCTTCACCAATTTCCTGACCGTCCATGGCCCGAACGACGGGGAGCCGCTCAACCAGTGCGCTGATCTGCGGCTGGTGACCGATTTCCAGGAAGTCGGAATGTTTCTGATCTTCCGGGACCAGTCGTTCCTCGATTTCATTCGCGTGGAGGGGACTGGCATTCGCGTGGAGGGGACTGGCGGCCTGCCGGTTCCCGGGCTGCTGTCCTCGCTTTCGGAGGCGGTTTACCATCTCGACACCACCCGCTTCCCGAACGGGCCGCTGACCCTGAACATTTACTTGATCCCGCAAATCCCGGACCGAGTGGTCGCCTTCACCCGCTGGCAGCGCAGCGTCGTCAATCCGGTAATCCGGTTTGCGGCGCCGCCGCAAGGCTCCATCGCCGAGGTGATCCTGGAGGGGCGCCGTGGAGACGAAGAGTTCCTGCTGCTGGCCGCCGAGGATGAGGCCGCGCTTCACGAGCCCCCCAGGGGCCGTGCCGGCACGCCGAACACGCACGTCGTCGCCAGCGGGCCGCTCCATCCTGGCCAACGCTCCGGAGCTTCCCCAAGCGAGAGCCCGCGGGCAGAAATTGCCTTGGATGTGGACGCTCTTTTCAAAATCCAGAAATCGAACCTGAAAATGGTCCTGTGGACGGGGCCTCGGCTCGGGAGCTGGACGCGCTCCAAGATCCTGGATTTGAAAATCTTGATTCCTCCCCAAAAGACCCCGCTGCCGCAGAATATGCCGCCCCCAAATCCCTCGGCCGAAAGACCTTACCTGAATGGGGCCAACCATTGATCCGGGCGGTCCTTTACAGGGCGAACCAATTCGATGCCTGGGGAACGGTCCAGACCTCCGGGTCAGTGTTGCAAAAATAACACAAAGTTTTTCCTAGAAACTTGTCAAACTTGACACGGTCGGTCTATCCCCATCCCTCTAAAATCCCGCCTTCAAAACCTAAACCTTTCATTGGCTGCAACTTGATAAAACTGTAAAAACTCTGGAAGGATTTGGCGAGAGGTTTGCAGATTTATCTGGACGTTCCTGAGGACAACAACCTGCTTTCCACCAGATCTACCCGGCGGACTTCTCGCTATCGCTAAGAGCTGAAGGGTTGGGAAGATAAGAGAGTCGCGGGCCATGGTTTGGCGGCTGGACCTCCACCCCAGGTCCCACCGCCCCACCGAGACGGCAAGAAAATTGATGTCTTAGGACATTGACATCTTTGGACGCGCATTACCAATCAAGAGCTGTGTATCTGCACCCTCTTCTTTCCCCCTCCAACCGGGGAGAGGAACGGAAAGGAACCGACCCCATGGCTTGCATTCCTGGAGGCCCCCATTGACTTCAATCAAGACCGCCGCCAAGCATATCTGTGAAATCCTGCATGGACGAACCGCCGTCTCCTATGACCAGCTCATGGAAATGGTCCCGGAGGAGCTGTCGGACCCGGAGTCTTTTGACAAGCTGCTCACCGCCCTCAGCCATCTCGGCATCGAGGTCATCGATGACGCCGCCGGCATCGAGGAGGATGCAGACAGCGATGATTTCCTGGGGGAAGTGGAGCCCGAAGGCGAAGAAATGGCCATTCGAAAGCTCAACGATCCCATCCGCATGTATTTCTCCCAGATGTCGGAAATCCCCCTGCTCACCCGCGACGAAGAGATCCATCTCGCCCGGGAAATCGAATCTTCACGGGACCAGTTGCGGGAGCTGGTTTTCACCTCCTATTTCGGCCAGCGGAAAGCTTCCGAGCTCTTGCAGCTGATCCATAAAAAGGATCTCTTGATCGAAAAAGCCCTCGATGTGAACTTGTCCCGCAAAGGGGAAAGAGGCGAGTTTTTCGAGGAGATCGCCCGCTCGCTCCGGCTGCTGCAGAAGAACCACGAAAAGAATCTCTCCGACGCCCAGCAAATCCTTCAGATCAACGGCTACGATCGGTCCGTCACCCACAGGGCTTCCCGCCGGCTGTCGCGCCGGCTGCAGCGGAACTTCGACGAGATCGAGCAGTACCACATCAAAATGAAGTACCTCACCCGCTGGAAGAACGCCCTTTTGAAGATGGGGGAGGAAATCCGCAAGACCATTCCGAATCCCCAGGACCAGGCCCTTGCCCATAACCTCCATCCGGCGCTTCCCCATATCAACCCGTGGCTGCTGGAAAATTACCAGAGCTTCCTGAACCGCGTCGACCAGATCGCCCACGAGTTCCATCGCTATGAGACCGCCAAGAGCAAGCTCTCCAACGGCAACTTGCGGCTGGTGGTCAGCGTCGCCAAGAAGTACCGCCGCCGGGGCCTTTCCTTCCTCGACCTCATTCAGGAAGGAAACACCGGCCTCATGCGCGCCACCGAGAAGTTCGAGTACCGCAAAGGCTACAAATTTTCGACTTATGCGACCTGGTGGATCCGGCAGGCCATCTCCCGCGCCATCGCCGAGAAGTCGAGGCTGGTCCGGCTGCCGGTTTACATGTCCGACATCATGGCCAAGATCATGAACGTCAACCGGGAGCTGACCTACAAGAACGGCCGGCCGCCCAGCATCCCCGAGATCGCCGAGGCCATCGAGCTGCCCAGCGAGGAGGTCCGCAAGGTCCTCAAGCTGTCCCGCGCCCCCATCTCCTTGAACGTCCCGCTGGGGCAGGAGGAAGACTGCTCCCTGGGGGACTTCCTGGAGGATCAGAGGACCGAAGCTCCCTCCAACGCGGTCACCTACGAGATGCTCAAGAACCGGGTGGAGGAAATCCTTTCGACCTTGAGCCTGCGGGAGCGCGAGGTCATCAAGCTGCGCTTCGGCATTGGCCGGGACAACACCTACACCCTCGAGGAGCTGGGAAAGAAGTTCAAGGTGACGCGCGAGAGGATCCGCCAGATCGAGATCCGCGCCTTGAAGAAGCTCCAGCACCCGGTGAGGAGCCGGCAGCTGGAGGGATTTCTGGAATAGGCCCAGGCCTTGCTGTTTCAACTCGGGTATACTTGCAAACCTCGTGAGGTTTTAACCACGAAGATCACGAAGACCACGAAGAAGAAATTTGAAATTTACCGGTTTGGGTTTGAAACGGCCCCTTGACCGCGGACACAGACCAGGTCTCCCGAGGAAAAGCCCCTTCCTTCATGGTTGCGCGTAGCCGGGCCTCTCTCAACTCCGCTCGGGCTCCCCCTCCCCCCTTGGACGGAGTTTTCCCGGCTACGCGATTTTTTTGAGCGCTTGGAACCACTCACCTTTCCCCCTTTCCGCTTGGATTGCTTCTCCCCGGCCGGTTTGTTACACTGGGAGCCAGTGAACAGGCCAGAACCATCGATACCGCGCTCAAAGGGCGTCAAACCAACATGAACAAATGGGTGGAATGCGTTCCCAACTTCAGTGAAGGTCAAAACGAAACGGCCATCGCGGAGCTCGAAAACGTCGTCCGCTCCACTCCTGGAGTGGTCTTCTTGTGCAAGGATCCCAATCCGGACCACAACCGCACCGTCTTCACTTTTGTCGGACCCGGAGAAGCCGTGCGACGGGCCGCCTACCGGTTGATCCGGCGGGGGATCGGGCTCCTCGACTTGACCCGGCACGTCGGCGTGCACCCGCGCATGGGAGCGGTCGACGTGGTCCCCTTCATTCCCCTCGGCAACACCACCATGGACTACTGCGTCCACCTCTCCAGGAAGCTGGGGGAGCAGGTCGGCCGCGAGCTCGAGTTGCCGGTTTTTCTCTATGAAGAGTCGGCCTCGGACATCAGCCGGCGGTCGGTGGCCGCGATCCGGAAGGGGGGCTTTGAAAGCCATCGGGACGCCGGCTACCCGGTCGGACCTCCCGACTTCGGGCCTCCCAAGCCTCACCCCACGGCCGGCTCCATCGCCATCGGCGCCCGCGATCACCTCATCGCCTTTAACGTCATCTTCGACAGCAACGACCTGTCGCAGGCCAAGACCATTGCCCGGTCGATCCGCGAGTCCTCGGGCGGCTTCCCGGCGGTCCGGGCCCTGGGCCTGCCGCTCACCAGCCAGGGCCTGGTGCAGGTTTCGGTCAACTTGTCGGACTTCCGCCAGACGCCCATCACCCGGGTCTTCCAGAAGATCCAGGAGGAGGCCTTTCGCCTCGGACTGTCGATCCTGGAGACCGAACTGGTCGGCCTCCTGCCGCGGGCCGCGCTGGCCGGCGCCCTCTGGGATCTGCTCAAACTCCCCCCGCATAAGCGGGAGCGCGTCATCGAGGACGTGGTGGAAAGCTCCGGCGCCTTCACCTTCGCGGGCCGGCTCGCCGCGGCCTTTCCGGTGCCGGGAGGAGGCGCCGCCGCCGCTCGGACCGGAAATCACGCCGCCTCCCTGGTGGTGAAGATCATCCGACTCAGCCTGATCAAGTTAACCTCCCCGGAACTGCAGGATCAGCTCGCCCAGGAGGAGAAGAAGGCTTTCCGCCTGTCGCGCCACTTCCGCGAGCTCGAGGATGAAGACCAGGAAGCCTTTTCGGCGCTCCTCGAGGCCACGCGGGCCGCCAGGAAGGCGCCCGGCAAGAACGCCGGCGCCGCCGCGCTGGCCGCTGAAACCGCTCAGGGCGCTGAAGCCGGGCCGGCCGTCGACCAGGCGGCGGTTCGGGCCTCTCAAGTCC
Organism: Planctomycetota bacterium; assembly: GCA_016209605.1. Taxonomy (GTDB): domain Bacteria; phylum Planctomycetota; class UBA8108; order UBA8108; family JACQVS01; genus JACQVS01. The sequence continues at coordinate 5,925 of JACQVS010000218.1, read as the reverse complement.
CCCTCCAGCTCATGGAGGCCGCTTACCAGCTCCTGCAAAGCGTCGAAATCCTGGCGCGGCTGGCCGGCGAGGGAAATATCCGCGCCGAAAGCGACCTCGGGGTGGCCGCCGACCTCGCCCGAGCCGTCTTCAACGGCGTCGAGTGGAATTTGCGGGTCAACCTCCCCAGCGTCTCCGAAAAATCGCGCGCCGGCCTGCAAGCCCGCTGGCAGGAGCTGGTCAAGCCCTTCGAGGAGACCTACCGCCGCATCCAGGGAGCCCTGCTGAACCGCCTGCGGGGGTGATTCCGTATTTTTGAAGATTTCGCGTAAGATTCCGGCCGGTCGCGCAATGACTGGGTGAGATGATCGGCAACAGGACCATGCGTGAAAACCTGGAAGATTTGATCCGCAGGGCGAAAGCTGGCGACCGGAGAGCCTTCGACCGGCTCATCGAGGCGCATCGGAAGCGCCTGGAGTCTTTGATCTGCTCCCGCCGGAAGGTTCACGGGGCCAGGAGCCTGGAGCCGGAAGACCTCCTCCAGGAGACCTTGCTCCGGGCCTTCGAATCGATCGGGCGGTTTTCCTGGCAAGGGGAGGATTCCTTCATGCGCTGGCTTGGAGGCATCGTGGAAAAAGTGATCCTCCACTTCCGCCGCCAGGGCCTGCAAAGGCAGGCCGCGCCGCTTGAAAGGGAGATCGAGGGAGCTGGGATTTCACCAAGCAGATTGATGCGCCGCCACGAACGCTTCGATCGCCTCGAGGAGGCGCTGAAGAGCTTGAGTCCGGACCACCGCGAGGTCATCGTGCTGGCTCGAATCGAGGGGCTGAAGACCCAGGAGATTGCCCGTAGAATGAACCGCTCCCCGAACGCGGTGATGCAGCTCCTCTGGCGTGCCCTCGAACAGTTCAAAGCGGCGTTTGGCGAAACGGAAAGCCTCCATCTCCCAGAGCGCCGCCTGGGGAAAGAGCCGGAAGGTCGCCATGAGTGAAGAAGCCCTCGACCCGCGACAGGACCATGGAAGTTCATCGGACCTCCAGCAGGCGGAACAGCTCCTCGCCGAGTACCTCGACCGGCTCAATTCGGGGGAGAAGCTCGATTGGGAGCGGATCCGGCTCGAGCACCCCCAACTGGCTTCCCAGATCATCGCCAAGCTGGAGCTCTTCCAGGAGATCGGCTCGCCAGGTCCAGCCGAGGCCCCTTTAGGCGTCCTCGGCGACTACACGCTCCGCCGGCAAATCGGCCGCGGCGGCATGGGCGTGGTCTACGAGGCGTGGCAGAACTCCATGGACCGCCAAGTAGCGCTGAAGGTGATGCCGAAGGCGATCGCCGTCGACACGAAAGCCGTGGCGCGGTTCATCCAGGAAGCGCAGCTCGCCGGCAAGCTCAATCACCCCAATATCGTACACGTGCACGGAATGGGTGTGGAGCAGCAGATCCCCTACTACGCGATGGATTTCGTGGAGGGGGAGACACTGGCGCAGATTGTGGCGAGGTTGAGGGAGGCCAAGCCTGACGCTGAAACACCGTTTGGAAAGAAGGATGACGTTCGCTACTTCGCCAACCTCGCCGAGGCCTTCGCCGACGTGGCCGACGGCCTCCAGCACGCCCACTCGCACAGGATCGTCCACCGTGACATCAAGCCGTCGAACCTGATCCTCGATCGCGAATGCCGCCTGCGGATCCTCGACTTCGGCCTGGCGCGGCTCGATGGGCAGGAGAGCCTGACAATCAGCGGTGACTTGGTCGGCACGCCGCTCTACATGAGCCCTGAGCAGGCGCGCCGGAAGAAGATCCACGTCGATCACAGGACCGACATCTATTCGCTCGGCGCGACGCTCTATGAGATGCTCACTCTACGGCCGCCGTTCCAGGGGAAGGACCACGCGGACACGCTGAGCCAGATCATCGAGCGTGATCCCGTGGATCCGAGGAAGCGGAACCCGCGAGTCCCGAAGGACCTCGAGACGATCGTGCTCAAGTGCTTGCGGAAGGAGGCGGAAGATCGGTACGGGACGGCGGAGGCGCTGGGGCAGGATCTTTGCCGCTTCGTGAGAGGAGATCCGATCGAAGCCAGGCCCGAAAATGTCGGGGAGATTGTTGCTCGGCGTGTCCAAAAAAAAAAAACAAAACGGGAGGATTTCTCGAGGAGCACGAGATCAGCCGGAACGAGGAGGGGGAGGTCAGCGGGAAATCGGCGGTTTTCCTCGACGAGAAACGGAGAGGATGAGGCTCCAGGAGAGAAAGGCCAGGGAGGATCGAGAAGTCCGGAGATCGAAGGAGCAAGCGGCGGGAATCGACGAGTCACCGCGGACTACGGCATCGCTCCGTCAGACTTCGAGCCTCGCCACCGCCTCCTCCTTGAGCTCGTTCGAGATGTGGAGGTAGACTTCCGTCATCGAGATCGAGGAGTGGCCCATCAGCCGCTGGATCGTGGCGAGGTGGACATTCTTCGCGACCAGGGCCGACGCGAAGCTGTGCCGCAAGGAATGTGGGTAGAGCTCCTTCCCCAGGATCTCCCGGGTCCACTTCCGGACGAGGTTGTAGATGGCGTTCGCCGAGAGCGGGTTGCCCTTGCGGCTGACGAAGAGCGGGGCACTAGGCACCACCGACTCCCCGTGCTGCTCCTTCCACCGGAGGAAGCGGTCGAGATGCTCCCTGGCCGTGGCATTGATCGGGATGTCCCGCTCAACGCCGCCCTTCCCGAAGATCCTGAGCGACTGGGCACGGGCATCGCCGACGGTCAGGCGGGCCGCTTCTTCCCTCCTGAGCCCCAGAAGGCAGAGGATCGTGACGAGCGCGCGGTCCCTGATGGCCGGGATTCCCGCGATCAACCTGCGGACTTCCTCCCCGGTGATGTAGTCCCGTTCAATCCTGACCCGCTTGATTCGGATCGCCTTCGCCGGGTTCTCCTCGAGGCCCAGGGACTTGAAGAAGGACCGGAGCGCGGTCTTCAGGGCGTTCATGGTCCTCGGTGTCTTCTCGGAGCCGTCGGCTTTGAGCCTTGAGGAGTAGAGGTGCTCGTGGAGGTCCGAGGCGGTGATCTCCTCGACCGGCCTCTCGGCGAACGCCGCGGCGAACCGCTCGAGGTTCCGCCGGTAGGTGGCAACCGTGTTCCGGCTGGCCCCCTGCCCCACGAGTCCCCGCTCAAACCGCTCGATCGCTTCACGCACCAGCATCGTCGTCCTCCTTTCTTGTCGAAGCATCCCCCCGAACTCGTGGAAGGGCAACGGACCAGAATGGTCCATCGATGGGCGCGCTGGAGAGGCGGTGTTACGGGAGAGGGCCGTAACCTCGCGGAGTCAGTGGACCCTGGACGAAGGAGATCCTTCGTTGGCAGGAGGTGCGCGAGATCTGCGGAGTTATAGGGGAGGGGCCGAGGTCTGCGAGTCTCGTGGGGTTAGCAGGCTGCCGGACTTCGCGAAGCGGCGACCTCGGGGAAGACCAGGCGATCGAGATCCGGCGATTCTCGCGTGGAATCTTCGCCGAGAAACGGAGTTTTCAAGCGCTCCTGGCGGATCAGCCGTCAAGCCGGAGGATCGAGGAAATCGGGAGGAGATTTCGCGGAAAACAGGGGAAGCCGCATCGCTGCGGCTTCTCCGGTGGCCAGGGGTGACCAGGATGGTCAGGCCTTCGCGGCCAGGTGTTCCTTCAGGATCTCGCGGATCTTGGTGCTCATGCCGCGGTTGCCCACCTGCGCCTTCAAGGCCTCGATCTCCTTCTGGCCGAGGAAAATCAAGACGCGTCGGAGGGGCTCACCTTCACTCGGAGCGCGGCCCTTGCGCTTTTTCGTGGGCTCGGGTGCCACGGTGGCCTCCGCAGGCTCCGGTGCCAGGGCCACCGCTGGTTGCGACTCCTCAACCGCGGGAGCCACGGGTCCCCTTGGTTCGACGACCACGGCCTTTCGGCCTGACGATCCACCGTTCTTCTTTGGGGTTTTCTGCGTCGTACTCATCGTCGTAGACCTCCATCTTGACTGACTTGACCTTGCCGACTTTGACGGCGACTCTGTAAACGACCGTTGCACTGTCGCTGTACCGCAGGAAAAAGTAGCGCTGCTCGTTACTCGACCTCCTTTCTTCGTTATCCTCCAGGGAGTACTTGTCGGGATCAGGCATGTGATCCCGCATCCAGTCGTCCGCTGCGTCTCGATCGCGTTCTTTCATCGGGTTACCTCTGAGCCTCGGTTTCCCTTTGGCCCGGAGGACTATCCCCTGGTTTTTCCGTTTAGACAACGGAGCAGCGTGGAGAGTTGTAAACGGGCGGGAGACGGGAGGTAAGAGTAGGCGGGGATCTGGAAGGGGATCACCCGAGAGGCGGAGAATTTGCTCTCTACCTGGTGCGCTGAGGGCAAGGAGGGGTTCCACCGAGCATGCTTCAGCTTTGCGTGCCACCAGTGGCCAAGTTCCAATCGATGGCAGGCTCCTGCCTTTATCGGGAATTCCGGTAACCTCCTTAGACGCCGTCTCAAAATGCCCTCCAGGCTTCGGCCGGCTGCAAGCGCGCCATCCGGCGTCGGACCTCCTCGCCTTATTTCTCCGACTAATAAGGCATCGTCGGTCCTTCTTGTCTGGCGCGCTTTCGCTCGGCCTCGGGCCGACGGATTTCATTTTGATACAGCGTCTTATGGCCCTATCCCTTCAGAAGTCACTCCATTGGGACGATTAATTATTTGTTTATCCGCATTCGCAGCATAAAGTTGTTGTCCATCTCCAGGGGATTCGAAAGGAGAATTAAGACCATGAAAACCTGCTTTATAGTATCCATTGGCATTTTAATTGTGATTGGTTATGGCTGTGGGAAATCTGCTTCGGCTGATGGACCATCGAAGGCTGTTTCTGCTGGAAACACCACTGCTGTCAGCCACAAGATGGATGAAAAGAAGAAGGAGGAGCACTTCATCCCAGCAACACAGGGTTCAAAACAGCAGGACGAACTCTCGGAAATAGAATCATCGCTTTCTCAGAACCACATCGATGAGGCAACCTCGCTCCTTATAAACTATTACGAAAAGAAGAAGGCTTCGAAAGAAGACCAGTCGACTACTTCGGCGAATTTCATTCGACTAGGCGATATAAACTGGAAAAGACAATGGTCACGTCCAAGGTATTTTCCAGCCTTGAAGATAAAGCAACACAAATAGAGCGTGACAATCCAGGCGATCCCGTTGCTTTGACTAACGCAATCAAGGTATGGAAGCAGTACGAGTCTCTTTGGAATGTCGCTGACAACAAAAGTCCAATATGCAAATCCAGAGCCGAGGAAATCGAAAGATCAATAAAAAGAATGATGGAAAAGCAGGAGAAAGACCTCATCCAACAAAAAGAAACGCAAGAGCTTTCAGCAGCCATCGATGGCCTGGTTAGGGACTGTAAACAAGTAGAAACTCTGTGTAAAGAAATCTCTGATCGATACTCCCTATGTGCGCAAAGGCTAGCAAACAAGATCTTAATGGCCAAACGACATCATGAAGAATTTCTTGGCAAATTGAAGGCTTGGAAGGGGCCACTGGTGAGATCTCACCCTATTGGTGATGTTCCACCACAAACAAAATGCGTAACAATAGCTGATTTGCAGGATTTGATCCAACAGTGTTGCGCCGAAACGTCGTCGAAGATTCCAGACATCCAAAAACTGGCGGTCATTGAAAAAGAAGGTGCTTTCCGTGAAGAAGTAATGGGTTTCGATTCTGAAAAACTATCTCACATGGTAAGCCCTTTCATTCAGGCTCAAAATAAGATAGCCTTGGACGGCGACATCATTATTAGGGATCTGGCGGTTGACCTCGAATTGGTGAAGAATAAGTGTTTTCTCGACAGACATAAGTCCGATTTTTAGCCCATAAACATGCACCGAAGTTCTAGAAAACTTCTAGGGCTCGACGGACATTTGTCCGGTCGCCATGCCGAGCTGGTCGAAGCCACCGACCAAGGAGTTTTCTATGAC